>JBCDGJ010000014.1:0-52771 GCA_038757945.1 Pseudomonadota bacterium | reverse complement strand
CGATCGCGGCGTGCGCTACATCACCTTGGTGCATTCGACCAACAACGACCTGGCCGACTCCGCCACGGATGCGAGCGGGCCGGAACACGGCGGCATCAGCGACTTTGGCGAGGCGGTGGTCCAGGAGATGAACCGCTTAGGCATCATGGTGGATGTCTCCCATGGCAGCGACGAAGTCTTCTATGACGCCATTGCCATCTCCAAGGCGCCCATCATCGCCAGCCACTCCAACGCCCGTGCCGTAACCGAACATCAACGCAACATGACCGATGAGATGCTCAGGCTCATGGCAGAGAACGGCGGCGTGGTGCAACTGACGATGCTTTCCAACTATCTGAGAGACGCACCGGAAAACCCTGAACGGGATGCTGCGCTTGCTGAACTTCGAGCGAACATGAAACCCGCGAGCGAAATGACCCCGGAAGAGCGGGCGGCCACGCGACAGGCGTTCAACGAGGTCAACGAGAAGTTTCCAAACCCATCAGCCACCGTTGAAGATGTGGTTAACCATATTGATCACATCGTAGCGGTAGCGGGCATCGATCACGTTGGTATCGGGTGCGATTTTGACGGCGGAGGTGGCATTGACGGCGTGTTCGACGCCAGCGAGGTCATGAACATCACCATCGAACTCGTACGGCGGGGCTACACCGAGGAACAGATCGAGAAGATCTGGAGCGGCAATCTGATGCGCGTATTTCGGGAGGTGCAAGCGGTTGCAGAGACGCTGCAGTCATCCACGGCAACCTGACCGATGGGTGCGCGAAGCGCCAGCCGAGGCTTCTTCCTGTCGGTTCTTCTTACGTCTGCGCTCAGCGTTGAGGCACATCCACTCAGGCTCTCACTGAGCGAGATCGAGTACGCAGCGGACCAGCAGACTCTGACGATCAGCCTGCGCCTGTTTCTGATGGACGTAAACGAAGCACTGGTGTTTGACCCGGACAGCACGGAGCTGGCGTTCTGCCAACCAAACGAATCACCGGATGCGGAACGACTGCTGCTGGAGTATCTCGATCGTCACTTCCAGGTAAAGGCGAACGGAGAGGCGATTGATCTTCGCATCAGCAGCAAGACACTGAGCGGCGAAGGCATCAATGTAGCCCTCGGCGTGCTTTTCGAACATCGGCAGGAACGGCCACTAACCACCCTGGAAGTGAAGAACGCAGTTTTCACGGATCTCTTCTTCGATCAGAGCAATATCGTTTACGTACATGTGAACGGGGAATCCAGGAGCCTGATGCTCAACAAGGAGACACCCACCCACCTGCTGACCTTCTGACATGCACCCGTTCGCTTTCTATCTGCAGCTGGGCTTTGAACACATCACCGATTTCGGCGGCCTGGACCATGTGCTCTTTCTCATTGCCCTGTGCGCGGTGTATCGGCTCGAAGAGTGGCGGCGCCTCCTCATCCTCGTCACCGCCTTTACGGTCGGCCACAGCATTACGCTCGCGCTCGCCTCACTCGACGGCTTCACCATAGCTTCAAAGATCATTGAGTTCCTGATTCCTGTGACGATACTGCTTACGGCGATCCACAATGTGATCGGACGGAGCGTGGGGGAAGCAGCGACAGGGATGGGCCAGGCCTATGCAATGGCCCTGTTCTTCGGCCTCATTCACGGCATGGGCTTTTCGAACTACTTCCGGGCGCTGCTCATGAACGATTCTTCCATTGCTGTGCCGCTGCTCGGTTTTAACCTGGGTATCGAGCTCGGCCAGCTGCTGGTGGTGGGCGCCATCGTCTGCATTGCGTTCCTGTTCCTGAACGTCTTGCGCGTCAAACAGCGCGAGTGGAATGTGTTTGTATCCGGGGCCGCAACTGGGTTGGCGCTGATGCTCATGTACGAAAACAGATTCTGGTAGCGGCAGCCGATGGCAACATCACCTCCTGATCCAAATCCCCTTGACCTGCACAGCGTCGATGCACTCCTTAGTACGACGAGGTCCGTTCGTCGCAAGCTCGACTTCGACCGCGTCGTCGAACCCGAGCTGCTGTATCAGTGCATCGATCTTGCTACCCAGGCGCCCATGGGCATCGGCGGCGAAAGCTGGCGCTTTCTGATCGTCACCGAGCCTGAACGCAAGCGCGCCGTGGCCGACCTGTACCGCGATGTCATCGAAGGCTTCGAAGCCGCAGGTCGCCTGCAGATCAAGGACACGCAGCGCGCGCTCATCGCGCGATTGCCCGATATGCCGGCGATGATCTTCGTCTACATCAACGCGCCGGCACCTGGTGCCGAAGTTGCAGCACAGGTCGGTTTCTACGGCTCCATACTGCCGGTAGCCTGGTCACTCATGCTGGCGCTGCGGTCGCGCGGGCTCGGCACAACCTGGACCTCGCTGCTGGCCAGCCGCCAGGCTGAGCTGGCGCAGTTGCTCGACGCGCCGCCGGACAGCACGCTGACGGTCATGTTTCCCGTGGCCCACATGAAAGGGGCCGTGCTCAAGGCGACGAGCCGGCAACCCGCCGAAGCTGTCACTTTCTGGAACTCCTGGGGCGAAGCGGGTCCCGACGTACGCTGACCTGGGGCGAGCCCACCCGGAACCAGCGGGCCCGTTGCGCTCAGGTGGAATCGAGGGTCGCGAGATACTCCGACCGGATCTGCTTGCGCTGGATCTTGCCGGCGGCAGAGCGCGGCAGGGTCTCGGCGTAGCGGATTTCCCGTGGGCACTTGTAGGCCGCGAGATGATCGCGGCACCAACTCATCAGCGCCTCGCTCATGGCCGCATCGGGACGGTAGCCGGGATTCAGCGCCACCACGGACAGCACGGATTCGCCCCACTCGTCGTTCGGTACACCAAAGGTACAGACGTCGTGCACGGCCTCATGGCGCAGCAGCTCGGCATCCACTTCCTGCGGATAAATGTTGACGCCACCGGAGATGATCAGCTCAGCGGAGCGGCCGGTCAGAAACAGGTAGCCGTCCTCATCGAAGTAGCCCAGGTCGCCGAGGGTGAAGTATTCGCCGCGATAGGAAGAGGATGTTTTGGCAGGGTCTTTGAAGTACTCGAACCGCCCGTTAGCAGGCGCGCGCATATATACCGTCCCCACGGTGCCTGCAGCCACCTCCTGCCCGTCTTCGTCGAGCACCTTGTTATCGAATTCCGGCCCCGGCCGACCGACGGTGCCCGGCTTACGCAGCCATTCCTCGCTGCCGACAAGAAAGCCGCCGCCCCCTTCAGTGGCCGCGTAGTACTCCCAGAGTACGGGCCCGAACCACTCAATCATGGCACGCTTGACGTGCACGGGACAGGGCGCAGCGCCATGGATCACCCGCTTCAAGGACGCAACCGAATACCGCGCCTTGACCGCATCGGGCAAGCGGAGCAGCCGATGAAACATCGTGGCGACCATGTGCGCGTGGGTGATCTGATGCTCCTCGATCAGGCGCAGCGTTTCCTCGGCGTCCCACTTGTCCATCATCACGATGCCGACGCCGGAGCTCAGCGGTGCGAGGATGTCGATCACCATCGGGGCGGCATGGTAGCCGGGGCCGGTCACCAGCGTGCGGTCGCGGCCCGGCTGGAAGCCCGCCGGGGAGTCATCCCACTGCGGTACGTCCGGCACCGGCGTGCGGCGGTACACGCCCTTGGGGCGTCCGGTGGTTCCGGAGGTGTAGAGCATGCGGCTGCCCAGCTGCGGGTCGTCGATATCCTCCGCCGGCTGTGTCTCGATCAGGCGCTCATAGGACTCGAAACCAGCGAGCGCGCCGCCACAAGAAAGCGCCACTTTGACCCCGGGCGCCGCGGCCAGCGCCGCCACCGGCGCTTCGCCAAGGGTCGCATCGGCAATGAAGGCGCTGGCATCACAATTGTCGACGATGTAGCCGATCTCTGGGCCGGTCAGGTGGAAGTTGATGGGCGTAAAACGCATGCCGCTGCGGGTTGTGGCAAAGAGCGCTTCAACGAACTCGCAGCGGTTACGGCTGACCACGGCCACCGCATCACCGGCTTTGAGGCCCCGGGACCGCAACAGCCGCACGAGGCGATTGACGTTGGCATTCAGCTCCGCGAAGGAACGGCTGCCGTACCCGGTAGTGACCGCCGGCAGCGCACCGCTGTTGCGCGCATGCAGGGCGGTGAGCATGCCGTTCGCGACGGCCTGCTCCAGGTTGAGCTCCCCCATGATGACTCCCCTGGTCTGATCCAGTGTCGAGCTTACCGCAACGCCAGCGGCGACGGACGCTGCCGCGGACCGATCAGTCCGCGGCGGGTTTGCGCATCATCATCGCGCCGCGTACGCAGCGGCAAACGACGACGCCATCCTGGTTTCGGGCGGTATGCTCGAAGGTCACGATACCGCGATCGGGCTTCGAGCGGCTGGCGCGCTTCTCGAGCACCTCGCTCTCGGCAGCCAGCGTGTCGCCAATGAATACCGGATGGGGAAAGGTCGTCTGATCGAAGCCAAGGTTCCCGAGCGTGGTCCCGAGGGTGGTGTCGCGCACTGACAGGCCAACCAGCAGCCCGAGGGTAAAGATGCTGTTCACCAGTACCTGCCCGTGCTGCGTTCCTTTCGCGAACTCGGCATCGAAGTGCAGGGGCTGCAGATTGTGAGTGAGGGTCGTAAACAGCAGGTTGTCGGTTTCAGTGACCGTCCGGTGGGGCGTGTGGAGAAAGCGGTCTCCTACCTCCAGCTCGTCAAAGTATTTTCCGCTCACACGCCCTCCTCCGTTCCGACCTGGCACCCGATTGCCCGCTCACCGCCGCGCCGCTGATCGGGACAGCAGCGATTCCGCGAAGACAGTCCTGACCAGCCAAGCACGCGCCGCAGCATCCTAGAGAATATAACTGTCGCCGCTCGCACGGACGGTGATGTCGCCGATGGAGACACCCGCCGGCTGATTGATGGCATAGATGATCTGATCGGCCAGGTGCTCGGGCGCCAGCGCAAAGTACTCGATGCTCTCGTCGCTGGTGTAGGCCTCCGGCAACTCACCCGCCATCATGCCCTGCATCAGCTGGCCATACTGCGCGGCGTTCTGCCCGAGGATGCCAACGACCGCCTCCGGATTGACTACGCCGGTCGCAAGACCGGTGGTGGGAATCCCCGTCGGACGCACGATGGTGACTTTGATCCGGCCCTGCGACTCGACGCGAAACGACTCCGAGAGAAAGTTGACCGCTGCCTTGGTAGCGCCATAGACGGCCGCCCCGACAACGGGAAAATTGCTGTAGATGGATGACAGGTTGACGATCTGCCCCTGGCCGGCGTCGATCATCGGATCGTAGGCCGCAATCATGCCGTTCAGTACGCCCTTGAGATTGATGTCGATGCAGCGGTGCCAGGCAGCAGCGGCCTCCATGTGATCCTTGAAGAACGCGAGCGGCATGATCCCGGCATTGTTGATCCACACGTCGAGCCGACCGAACTGCGCCAGCCCGGCCCCGGCCAGCTGCTGCATCTGCGGCAGGTCGCTGACGTCCGTCGGCACCGCAAGCGCCGCTGCTCCGAGCGAGCTCGACGCCTGCTCCAGCGCTTCGGCATTGATGTCCGCCATCAAGACGTTCGCCCCAAGCGCCACCGCTCGTTCGCTGACCAGGCGGCCGAAACCGCTGGCTGCACCGGTCACAACCAGGGTTTTTCCTTGCAGATGATTGCTCAAGCGATTGCTCCTCTCGTTGCCTGTAAGTGCGATGTGCCCGGTGCGCCCTCGCTGCAGCGGGCCGCAGCGTAGACAACCACGCTAAACATTGAAGCGCCACGTCAGATAGGCGACGTACGCGGCCAGCAGGGCGAAGCCTTCTAAGCGTGCAAGCTGCCTTGGACCGGTGACGACAAAGGGCACCAGCACGCCAACCAGCAACAGGTTGACGAGCATGTCCCACTCCCCGTGCTCGGGCACCGGCAGCGGTATCGCCAGCGCGCTGATGCCGAGCACAAAGGTAGTATTGAAGAGGTTGCTGCCGATGACGTTGCCGACCGCAAGGTCCGGCTCGTTGCGTAGCGCCGCAATGCCTGAGGTAATGAGTTCGGGCAGGCTGGTACCGACGGCAACAACGCCAATGCCGATGGCGGCGGAAGAGATACCCGCGCTGGCAGCCAGCGTCGAGGCATGCTCGACAGTGAGCTGACCGCCGACGATCAGCAGCACCAGCCCCGCGATCGTCAGGGCGACATCGCGGAACACCTGCGGCTGCTGTTCCTCGATGATCTCCGCAGCCACCACGGCGTCCTCGACCTCTTCCGCGTCAATCACGGGACCAGAGGGATCCTGCCCGTCCCGACCCTCAATCGCTCGCAGCAGCGGGTCTTCTGCGCTTGGACCCACCACATCATTAATCGTGATGTAAATGAAGAGCAGGAACAGCGTCAGCAGCACGAGCGCATCCGAGCGGTCGATGATAGCCGGCGAATCCCGAAGCCAGGGATCGATCACGGTAATGAAAAGCACAAAGGTAACGAGCAGCAGCAGGGGTACCTCACGACGCAGCATCGAGCCCTGCACGTGCACCGACGCCAGCATGGCGGACAGGGCCAGCACCAGCCCGATGTTGGCCAGGTTGGACCCAATGACGTTGCCGAACGCAATCGCAGATTCGCCGCTGTAAGCGCCTATGAGATTGACCACCAGCTCCGGCGAGCTGGTGCCGAAGGCAACGATCGTGAGGCCGATGACGAAAGGCGGAATCCCGAACGCCCTGGACAGTCCTGCAGCGCCGCGAACGGTGAACTCTCCTCCGCTCAGGAGCGCCAGCAGCCCGGTTGCCAGCAGCAGCAGCGTCGTCGTCATAGAGCCCTCAACCGAAAACCTGATGGTAGCAGCCGGGCACGCGTGAGCTGCGCCGCAGCACTTTTGTGTGCAGTGCACAATGATTGCCCAACCAGTGCTTCACAAGAGTGCGTCTACTCTGAAGAAAAAGCAGATGCACCATCTTGGAACGTCACCCTTCCTGCTCAAGCCTACTCATCGGTGCTCCAGGCCCGAATTCGCTGGCATCGACATTGCAATCTACTCTTCATCCCAAAAAAAGGGGCACCGCAGAACAGGGTCGGGACGGACCTTGTTGACGGGCGCCACCAGGAGCGAGGGCGAGGCCATGCGAGCGAACATCCAGGGAGCCGCCGTTCATACGCTGATCTTCACAGATCTGGATGGCACGCTGCTCGATGATCGCTACGATCTCGCCGGTGCAGCCGGGGCACTCGACGCGGTGGTGAAGCTTGGCGCCATCGCCATCCCGGTCACCAGCAAGACCCGGCGCGAGTGTGAGGCGCTGAATGCGCTGCGCCGCTACAAGACCCCCCTGATTTTCGAGAATGGCTGCGGAATCTGCTGGCACGGCATGGGCAGCGAACAGCACGACGACATCGAGATCGAAGGGCCCGGTTACGAGGCGCTCTGTGAGCGGCTGCGCAAGGTCCGCGTCAACGGCCAGTTTCACTTTCGCGGTTTCAAAGAGATGTGCCCGGAGGAACTCTCCAGCCGCACCGGGCTGTCCCTGCAGATGGCGCGTCTGGCATTGGCCCGGGAAGCTACGGAGCCGCTGGTCTGGGAAGACACGGAGAGTTCGCGCCGCGCCTTTACCGAGTACGTCAGCATGTTCCGGCTCGACCTCCTGGAAGGTGGCCGCTTCTTTCATGTCATGCCACAGACCGACAAGGGCAAGGCGGCAGCCAAGGTCGCCGCGCGCTGGGAGGTCTGCACTGGCCAGACGGCAACGACGCTCGGGTGCGGCGACAGTCCGAACGATCTTGCGTTACTCAACTACACCGACAGCTGCATCCTGTTCCCGCGTCCGGATGGCAGCTACATGGACGTGCCGGGGCGCATGTGCAGCAAAGCACCCGTCGCCGGCCACGAGGCCTGGCTCAGCGCCGTCGTGGCGCACCTGCGCACAGCGGTACCAGCGCCTACCGAGTACTCTGCATGAGCGACTTCTTCCAGAACGGCATCATTACCACGCTGCACAACCTCAACGGTCGGCCGCTGCCGGAAATCGAGGACGAGCTGCGCGGCTTCGCTGCGCGGCGGCCAATGACGCTGGTGCTGCCAAGCCTCTACTCGGAGCTCGCCCAGCCGGCATTGACGCGTATCCTCGATGAGCTCATGGACGCCGACTATCTCACTCAGATCGTGATCGGCCTCGATCGGGCGTCGCAGGAAGAGTATGAGCATGCGCTTCGGTTCTTTGGCCGGCTGCCGCAGAACCACGTCGTGATCTGGAACGACGGACCGCGCATGGGCAAGCTGCAGGAGCGGCTCGCCGCCGAGAACCTGGCGCCACGGGAACTCGGCAAAGGCTGCAACGTCTGGTACTGCTTCGGCTATGTCCAGGCAGCCGGCCTGGCCAAGGCCGTAGCGCTGCACGACTGCGACATCGTCACCTACGATCGCGGCATGCTGGCGCGCCTGCTGTATCCCATCGCCAACGCCCGCTTCAACTACGAATTCTGCAAGGGCTTCTACGCCCGCGTCGCGAACGGCCGGCTGAACGGCCGCGTCTGCCGGCTCCTGGTCTCGCCGCTCATCCGAACCATGAAGAAGGTCGTCGGCCCGGAGCCCTACCTCGACTACCTGGACAGCTTCCGCTACCCGCTTGCTGGCGAGTTCTCCATGCACACCGATGTGCTGAAGGATCTGCGGATACCCTCGGACTGGGGCCTGGAAATCGGTGTACTGTCCGAGGTCTATCGCAACTACTCAACCAACCGTCTGTGCCAGGTCGAAATTGCCGACAGCTACGACCACAAACATCAGGAGCTCTCCGCGGAGGACGCAAGCCGCGGCCTGTCGCGCATGAGCCTGGATATCTCGAAATCGCTGTTCCGCAAGCTGGCCACCATCGGCTGCGTCTTCAACAGCGGCACCGTACGGTCAGTCAAGGCTGCCTACCTGCGCATTGCCCTCGATCTGATCGAATCCTACGCCAACGATGCCGCCATTAACGGATTGACGCTGGATCGCGACGCTGAAGAGCGGGCCGTCGAACTGTTCGCATCAAATATTCTGAAAGCCGGCGAATCGTTTCTGGAAAGCGGCGAGGAAACGCCGTTCATCCCGACCTGGAACCGGGTGACGAGCGTGTATCCCGATGTCTACGACGACTTCAAGGCCGCCGTCGCCGAAGACATGGCGCAGTTCGGCTGACCGCCGCGCGGCAGCGGGCTTGCACGGTTACTCGAGCGATAGCCAGAGCACCCGGAACGGTGCCAGCAGCAGCAATGGCTCCTGCTGGTCAAAGGTGTCACCGGTGAGGAGATCGGTGGCGCGCGTCGACCCACCTGCAAACGACGTCCACCTGAGGGTCTTCGGCTCGCTCGCAAGCGACGCCAGCACCAACAGCCGTTGCCCGGCGCAGACGCGACCAAGCGCAAAAAGCTGTGGATCGTCGAGCTCGAGGATCGTCTGCGGCACCGCCGGCGAGAACGCCGGCTGTTCGCGGCGCACGCGCAGCGCGTGCTGCAGCGCAGTGAAGATGTGATGCTCAGCTGTTTCGGGGTCAGCGAGCATCGCTTCGATACCGTCCAGCTCAAGCTGCGCGCGGTTGATCGAGCGGGTTCGACCGGTCCGTTCGACGCCCGCGTGGTCGTTCCGCGTGCCGAACAGGCTATGCACGTACAGCGCTGGCACACCCTGAAAACCCAGCATCAGGTGGTGCGCGGCCAGAAAGCGCGGAACATCCGGAAGCGTGCCGCCAAAGGCGGAGAACAGCGAAACGTTGAGCTCGTAGACCGCCTCGGAACCATCCGCCAGCGTTCGCAGGGTCGAGTAGCCGCCGCGCTCGTGGGCCCGATCGATCAAAGCCTGCACGGCTTCCGGCGGCACCAGACCCTCCAGGGGGCGCAGCCCGATACCGTCGTGCGAGGCAAGAAAGTTGAGGTAGGCGCAGCCGTCCGGCGCCGGATCCAACGCCGTCGCCCATTGCTTCAGGTAGCGGCTGTCCTCGAACAGAAAGCTGTACAGCAGCAGCGGCGCGAGGCTGAACTGGTAAACCAGGTGCGCCTCGTTGCTGTCGCCGAAGTAGCTCACGTTCTCCGCGTGCGGCACGTTGGTTTCCGTAAGCAGCAGTGCCGGCAGACCAGCCATGTCGAGGATGCAGCGCAGCGCACGGACGACCGTGTGGGTCTCCGGCAGGCTCATGCAGTTGGTGCCAACGTGCTTCCAGAGAAAAGCGACCGCGTCGAGGCGAATGAAACGCGCACGCTGCTCCAGGTAGAACAGCAGGATCTCGGCAAAGGCCATGAACACGTTGGGGTTGGCGAAGTTCAGGTCCACCTGATCCTCGCTGAACGTCGTCCACACGTGGCGCACACCGCGGTACGTGTGTACGCGCGTCAGCAGCGGCGAGTTGCGCGGCCGCGTGACGTTGGCATGATCGGCCCGCGGATCAGCTTCGATGAAGAAATCCTTGCCGGGTGCACGGTCACCAACGAAATCGGCGAACCAGAGATGCTCGCGCGAGCAGTGGTTGATCACCAGATCAAACATGAGGTCAAAGTGCTCGCCGAGATCGCGCACATCAGCCCATTCGCCGAGATCATCGCGGACCGCAAGATAGTCGATAACCGCAAACCCATCGTCGCTGGAGAACGGGAAGAACGGCAGCACGTGAATGCCGCTCAGTGCTCCCCTGAGGTGCTCGTCGGCGAAGCGCTTCAGCGCGCCGAGCGGCGGCTCTCCGGGATGCTTGAGAGAGTCGCCATAGGTGATCAGCAGCTGATCGCTCTGATCGAGGCCAATCTTCAGCGGCCGCTCCTGAACCCGCTCCTGAGTTGCCCGCGCCAGCTGCAGCAGCCGGCGCACCATTGGCGGTGCCGCCCCGCTGCCGTACAGGGACCCCAACGCCTCACGGAGCTGGTACTCGTGGGTATCCTCCGGTGCTGTCGACGATTCATCGGTCAGACCAACGGCGGCCGGCGAATCGAGCCGTGGCAGCCCGCTCGTATCAGCGAAGCCGTTGGACGTCCGCGGGTCGGGATCAGAATTGGAGACGGAATCGGTCATTGCGGGTGGGTTTCAGTAGCGAAGGCAGTGCGGTCGGTCACCGCTGTACGGCCAGCGGTGCTCGGGTTGGATTGGTTTTGAAGATAGCAATTTCAGTGCCGGGCCGCCGCACTGATTCTGTAAGTCGTTTCACACGGAGGGGAAAATGACGGCGATCGACTGGTCCGTGATGGGCGCATACCTCATCGGCATGCTGGCGCTCGCGCTGTGGATCGGGCGCAGCCAGCGCTCTTCAGATGACTACTTTCTTGGCGGTCAGACCCTGTCCAGTGGCAGCCTCGCGGCTTCGACCATTGCCACACAGTGTTCCACCAACAGCCTGCTTGGTGCCCCTGCCTTCGTCGGGTTCACGGTTGGTGGCGGGCTCGTCTGGCTGCAGTACGAGCTGGCCGTGCCGCTGGCGATGGCCGCCCTGCTGTGGCTGCTCATTCCAGCCCGGCGCAGCGCCAGCGCCTCGGTCTACGGCATTCTCGAGACGGAGCTCGGACGCAGCAGCCGGCTGGTGGCAAGCGGCTGCTTCCTGCTCTTTCGCGGCGTCGCAACCGGCGTCACGATCTACGGCGTATCGCTGGTGCTGGCGCTGATTCTCGAGGTCTCCTACACCACCGCGGTATTCCTGCTCATGGCGGTGACCATCGTCTACGATCTGCTCGGTGGCCTGCGCGCCGTCGTCGTCAGCGACGTCATTCAGCTCATTCTGCTGACCGTCACGGTCCTGATCAGCCTGACGCTGCTGGTCGATACCCATGGCTGGGAGCAGCTGTTCGCGGATCGCACTACGGTGCTGGTGAACGACTGGGGCATGGCAGGCAACAGCTACGGCTTCTGGCCCATGCTGATCGGCGGTTTCTTTCTCTACACCGCCTACTACGGGTGTGATCAGAGCCAGGCACAGCGCGTGCTGGCAGCAGGCTCGGAACAGGGTTCGCAACGCGTGCTGCTGCTGAACGGGCTGTGCCGGTTTCCGCTGGTGCTCGCTTACTGCCTGCTCGGGCTCGGGCTCGCCGCCTACGCCAGCAGCAGCCCGGAGTTCATCGCCGCGCTGCCCACGACCAGTGGCGGCACGCCGAACTTCAACCTGGTCTTTCCGACCTACGTGCTGCGCGAGTTCGGCGTCGGCTTCGTCGGGCTCATCATGGTCGGGCTCGTGGCGGCAGCCATGTCCTCCATCGACTCCGCCATCAACAGCCTGTCCGCCGCCACCGTCGAGGACTTCGTGCGTCCACGCCGGCCCGAACTGACCAGCAGTCAGGCACTCCTGTGGTCACGGGCGACAACGCTGGCCTGGGGCCTGTTTGCCATTGCCTTCAGTTTTCAGGTCGAGAGCATCGCACCGACGGTGCTCGAAGCCATCAACAAGATCGGCTCCATGGCGAATGGTCCGCTGCTGGCGCTGTTCTGCCTGGCCCTGCTGCTGCGCGGCGTTGCGCAATCCGCCGCGCTGGCCGGCTTTGCCACCGGAATCGCTGGCAACCTCATCCTGGCCTTCGCAGCACCCCAGGTCTCCTGGTTGTGGTGGAACCCCTTCGGCTTTGCAATCGCCTTCGGAACGGCCATCGGCCTGACGCTGCTGAACGGGCAGCCGCTCACCCGACGCACCTACGAGGGTCCGCCGCTCGGCGGCTACGTCGGCATCCTGCTGGTCGCCGCGATACTGATACTGGCCATCTGCTGGGGACTGGATCGACTTTAGATTCCGGCGTTGGCGGCGCCCTGGTAGTCGCCCCAGTCGACCTCCCGGGTCATTGACCAGAAGTCGACCAGCCGCCAGGGCAGGATGGAGAACACCCGCCCGCTGTCGTTGCGGTAATAGGTGGATACGCCGGGGTGCTTCCAGATCAGCCGGTCGTGCGCGGCATCGACCGCCGCCACAAATCGATCGTGCGCCTCGGCAGTCACCTCGACGGTGGCACGCCCCTGCTCCAGTTGCCCCTGCAGCATTCGACAGACGTAGCGCGCCTGGCACTCCGCAATAAACATGGCGCTGCCGCCGTGTCCGAGGCCGTTGCTCGGTCCCAGCAGCATGGTGAAGTTGGGAAAGTCCGGCACATGCATACCGAGGTAGGCTTTCGGATCATCCGGCGCCCAACGCTCGGCCAGGGTAGCCCCCGTCCGCCCGGTGACATTGAGCCGTGATGCCATAGACGTCATATCAAAGCCGGTCGCCAGAATGAGCACGTCGGCCTCGCGTACCTCGTCGCCGGCAACGACCGCATCCGGCGTTACTGCAGTCACTGCCTGGGGCACCAGCTCGACGTGCGGCAACCGCAGCGCGCGGTACCAGCCGAAATCGATCAGCATACGCTTGGCATAAGGGGGATAGCTTGGCGTGCAGGCGCGGATCAACTCCTCGTGGCCGTCCAGCTGCTCAGCGATATAGTCTTCCATCTCCCGACGATGCTTGTCGTTGACCCGGTTCAGGGAGCGCTCCGGCTCCGGCCAGCCGGGATCCTGCTCGAGAAACGGCAACAGTCCATCCCCGTAACGCCAGAACATGAGGAACCGGAACCACCGCGCGTAAAGCGGTACTTCGGCCAGCAGCCATTGGGCACCAGTGCTGATCTGATCCCGGCAGCGCGGTATGGGCCGAGCCCACTGGGGCGTGCGTTGGTAGATCGTCAGCGCGGCGACCTCTTCGGCAATGGCAGACACGATCTGCATCGACGATGCACCGCTGCCGACGACGGCGACGCGCTTGCCACGCAGATCCAGCGCTTCCGGCCAGCGCGCCGTATGAAAGGCAGGCCCGCGGAACGACGCAAGGCCCGGCAGGTCCGGCACTGCCGGCGCATTGAAGTGACCGACGGCCGATACCAGGTGATCCGCGGTTAGCGTCTGCGTGCCGGCACTGTCGCGGACCGTTACCTGCCAGCTGCGGTTCGCTTCCTGCCAGTCACAGCGCTCGACGTTGCAATTGAAACGGATGTACTCGCGCACGCCGAATTCTTCGGCACAGCGCAGCAGGTACGCAAAGATCTGATCGCGGGTCGTGAAATAACGCTCCCAGGGAAAGGGCTTGGTAAAAGAAAACGAGTAGGCATGGTTGGGCGTATCAACACCGCACCCCGGGTAGCGGTTTTCATACCAGGTCCCGCCAATCTCAGCGTTTTTCTCGATGATCTGAAACGGGATGTTCAGCCGTTTGAGCTGGGCACCGAGCAGCAGCCCATTCACGCCTGCGCCAACGATGAGCACGGAGGGCTTCTGCGCCGGCTCGGCGGCCAGCCAGTGCACGCGTCGGGACGCAAAGCCCAGCTCCTCACGCATCATCGGCGCGTACTCGGACGGCACGCGCTCACCGAGCGCAAGCGTCATGAGCTGGACCATGGCGGCATCGTCCGGTGCGCCGATAACCGGTTCGGGGACACCGTCGCGGAGCAGTTCAAAGGCCCGCTCACGAAGCTGCGCCTGCTCCGCTGGCGGCAGCCCGGCGTCCTCCGGCGCCAGGATGCGCGTGTCCCTGGTCGGTCGCAAGCGCAGCCACTCCGCTTCGCCGGTGAGCTGGTAGACCGTCAGCAGCAGCGCCCGCAGGTCTGCATCAGCCAGCGCCGCGCGCAGCAGGCCGGGATCCGGTCGAGCACTGTTCTGCAGGGATGCATCAACCATCGTGCAGCGGCTCAGCGAAACAGCTCAGAAATCGAGGAGCCATGGTGTATCGCGTAGATCGCTTCGGCGAATAACCCGGCGACGCTGACCGTTTCGACCCGCGTGCTGCGGCGATCCTCCGGAACCGGAATGGTGTCGGTAACGACAATCCGTTCGATGCTCGACTGGTCCAGCCGCCCTTTCGCTGAGCCAGACATCACCGGATGGACGGCGGCGGCTTCGATGCGTAGCGCGCCGGACTGTTTGAGGTAGTCGGCGGCCGCAATCAGAGTGCCGCCGCTGGCTATCTCATCATCGATGATCAGCGCGTTGCGGCCACGGACATCGCCGATCAGCGCAACCGCTTCCGGCTGCTCCGAATCGTCGTGGCGACGCTTGTCAATGATCGCCAGGGGCAGCCCGAGCCGGTTGGCGTACTCACCGAGGTCCTTTGCCTCACCAACATCGCTGGCAATCAGAACACTGTAGGCCAGATCGGTCGTAGCGCGCAGGTGATCGCACACGAGCGGCGTCGCATTCAGCTGATCGGCGGGAATCCGGAAAAAGCCCTGCACCTGTGGTGAGTGCAGGTTCATGGTGAGCACCCGGTTGGCACCAGCGGTTTCGAGCAAATCGGCGATCAGCCGAGCCGTGATGGAAATACGCGGGCGGTCCTTTTTGTCCGAACGGGCATAGGGAAAGTAGGGCAACACAGCGGTAATCCGTCGGGCGGAAGCATGCTTCAGCGCATCAATCATGATGAGCAGCTCGAGCAAACCGTCCGAAACCGGCGGGCAGGACGTCTGCACCACAAACACGTCGCACTCCCGCACGTTCTCGAGGCACTGGAATAGGATGTTCTCGTTGCCGAAGCGCTTGATATCGCACTCGGTCAGGGTCAGATCGAGCTCACCGGCAATGGCCTGCGCCAGCTCCGGATGCGACGTTCCGGAAATGAGCTTGATCCGCTCGTTCTTGCTGCTCACGGCTGCTCTCCCTCACCCGTCCGCTTCTGCTGTTCAACTGCCGGCCATCGGTGCAGGCAGCCCTGGCTCAGCCGCTCGCTGGCCGCACGAGCCGTCCCTCACCGCATACGGTAGCGGATCGGCAGGCTCTTCAGCCCGCCGACGAAGGTCGACTGGGTATAGCGTGGCTCTCCAGCGAGCTCTATCTGGTCGACACGCCGCAGCAGCGCGCGGTACAGCGAAGTCATTTCCATACGCGCGAGATGCTGGCCGAGGCAGACATGCGCGCCATAGCCGAAGGCGATCTGCTTGGCATCCTGCCGATCGACCCGGAACTCAAAGGGCGCGTCGAAGACCTCTTCGTCGCGGTTCGCCGACGGATACCAGAGGATCAACGACTCGCCCGCAGCAATGGTACGGTCGCGAAGCTCAAAGTCCTCCGTTGCCGTACGCATGAAGTGCCGTACTGGCGACACCCAGCGGATCATCTCGTCGATCGCCGTCGGCAACAGGCCTTCCGGGTCGTTGCGTAGTTTCTGCATCTGCTCCGGGTGCTCGAGCAACGCCAGCAGTCCACCGGCGGTCGAAGAGCTGGTCGTATCGTGACCGGCGGTCGCGATGATCATGTAGTAGCCGTTGGTCTCCTGATCAGGAATCGGCTTGCCGTTGATCTGCGCGTTGGCAATGACCGTTGCCACGTCGTCCGTCGGCTGCTGGCGCCGAGCTGCAGTGAGGCCGGCGAAGTAAGCCTCGAAGTCCTCTACAACCTGGACGATGTCGGTGAGCTCGAAGGACCGTGACACCTCCGGATCAGAGCTGCCGAACAGCTCCTGCGTGAGCTTCATCATGAGCGGCTCGTCTTCTTCCGGCACGCCGAAGATGGACATGATGACCCGCAGCGGAAACCAGATCGCCACGTCCTTGACGAAGTCACACTCGCCGCCGAACTCGCCGAGGCGGTCTACGTATTGCTCGGCCAGCTCATCGACGCGCGCCTGCAGCTTGCGCAGGTTGCTGCCCATGAACCAGGCCTGCGTCAGACGCCGATACTCCACGTGATCCGGATCGTCCATCTGCACCAGGGAGCGCACCAGGTGCTTGCGCCCGCTCATCTGCTCGATCATCGCCGTCACCATCATGGGTGCCAGCGTTGGCCGCGGGTCATTGATGAACACCGCCTTGTTGAGCTCGATGGTGCGGACATCTTCGTACTTGGTGATACACCAGAACGGCTCGAACCCGTTCGGCTCGAGGCGCCGAACCGGATCGTGCTGGCGCAGCCAGGCGAGCTGCTCGTGGACCCGCCCTTCCTCCGCCCAGAAGGCCGGGTTCACCAGGGCTTCGTCGATTCCCGGTGACGCTGTGAATATAGGGCTGTCCGCCGCTGCTTCGCTCATGTTTCCGCCGTCTTCTCGGGCCGCGTGAGCGGCTGACCAATCCTCCTGGGCAGTATGCCAAAAAGCAGCGGCCGGGATTCGTCGGATCCGGTGATCGCAGCGGGTCTGAACGAAGAGTGTGTTCTGAGCAGCCAGCACCCCGGAAACCGGAGGCGCCCCGGGGAGCAGTGCTCCTGTTGGGGCAGGCTGGACGGCCCTCAGCTAACTGCGGATTTACCTGCGTAAGCTGCCGGCCTCGAAGGTCACGCTGGACCTTGCGTTACCGAGGCGCCGGAGCGCCGCCGCGTCTGCGGTTGTAGATTCTGCACCTGAGCCGGGAAGCCGCTCGACTACCGTTCAGCCCGGCTGTTCCGCGCCCGGACCGGCAGCAGGTCGCGCCGGTCAGCCGCGACGGCCACCGCTCTTGAGGCAGGCTTCCATCGACGGCTTGGCGACATACACCTTAGTCTTCCAGTAGTCCTCGTGATCCGGCGCCAGACAGCGGCCGTCCAGCGTCTTCTTGATGATGGTTTCCGCGTCTTCGGCATGCGCAGTTGCGGCCAGCCCGGCGAGCCCCGCGATGGCAATGGTCGCGGCAAGCAAGCGTACTCTCATGTCAGCTACTCCTCGTCAGCTGCCCCGGCACGTTCAGCACTCAGTGCGGCCGGTGAACAGGGTCAGGGCGATTCCGGGAACCGCCGCTTCTGTTGCCAGTCTGCCTCAGTGCGCGGCGCCAGAAAATGGGGCGTTCAGACACAGCTCGGCCTTCTGCGCACCGGGTCACAGTACCGGGTCTGACCTTTACAATGTCAGAACAATTCGGAACCGTCGCTGAACCCGGGAAGCCCAAGCTACCGCGGTGCGCGGGCCGGCCGCACCACCGCAGGAGCCTCAGATGCAATGGGAATTTTTGTCAGCGACGCTGGTTAATCTCGGCCTCAATCTCGCCTTTACCGTGATCGCGCTGGTGATCGGCGTCGTCGCGCTGAAGGCCATCGACCGGCGACTGCTCACACGAATTGATATCGAGAGCGAGCTCAAGCAGGGCAACATCGCTGTCGCGATCTTCGCTTCAACGGTGCTGATCTTCGTCGCGCTCATCGTTTCCTTCGGTTTTCGCGGGTGAGTCGATTCGATCTGCTGCTGTTTTCGGTCGCCGTGCTGGTGATCGTACTGATCGTCGGCCTCAGCGAACCCGGTGGCGACGATTACGGCAGCGAAGTCGAGCTGGCGCTGGCAGCGCTACGTAGCCAGGACTTGAGCCGCGACCGGACCCGCGGCCGCATTGAAGTGCTCGCGACCGGCGATCGCCATTCCGCGGCGCGTGTAGTGCGTTCACTGCCGCCCATTCATCGCACCCGGGCGGTACCGATCGTCATCAACATCGGCGCCGCGGCAAAGGCTGCCGGCCTCGCCCGCGGGGTCGACCGTGGCTATCACGTCTGGCAGTCGTTCCTGGAACACTACGTGCCGTTCGACGTCGAAAATCCCTGGTATCCGCTGCTGCATCTGGCGTCTCGCAAGGCCTACAGCTACGACCATGAGCAGTATCAGATCGGGACCGATGAAGATCTCTGGCAGACCAGCCGCCAGGCCTTTCTCGAGCCGCAGGGCGACTGCGAAGACCACGCGATCCTGCTTGCCGACTGGCTGATCGGTCTTGGTGAAGAAGCCCGCGTTGCCGTCGGCAGCATGCGCGGCGAAGGACACGCCTGGGTGGTGCTGTTTCGCGACGGCTCGGAATATCTGCTGGAATCAACCCGCAAGTACGGTCTGACCGGTCTCAAGCGGTACCCGCTGGCGGCGCTGCATCCGGAGTACCAGCCCACCTACCAGTTCGATCGAGAACACTTCTGGGTGAAGACCAGCAGCGCGCCGACGGTTCGCTACCGCGGTGACCACTGGTCGCGCACCAGCCGCTTTCTGCCGCCGGGCTGAGGATCAGCCGCCGCGCTGCGCGGTGGCCGTCAGGCGCCGATGCCGATCGCCGCTTCCAAAGGCGCCATCGCACTATCGATAGCGCGGCTGACCTTGGAGGCGTTGCGGATCATCTCGATCTTCGGCCAGGTCGCCTGTTCGCCCTGGTGGATCAGGAAGAGCGTTTCTTCCTCGCTCAGCTCTGACAGGAGCTTGCGCGGATCCCAGACGCGCCGGCGCGGCAGAATCGTCACATCGGCGGTGTAGTCCTGAATTGCGATGCTGTAACCGATGCGGGTGAACAGATTCAGCGGATACAGGTTCTTGGTCAGCTGCATGGCGAAGGGATAAGTTGCCCGGAACCACTCCCTGACCGCCTTCTGATAAACGTTCCAGCTGCGCGACAGCAAGTCGTCACGGCCCGGGTCCGTCAACGCCCAGAGCACGATCGGATTGGTCTGGCTGGTGATAAAGTGATTCGCCTGATACAGCCGCGCCAGCCGCTTTGCCGGCAGATCGTCGCTGACCGAACCATCAACCCACTGACGCGACGGCACATAGGGCTGCCGCTGTCCATGCACGTTCTTCGCGGCCAGCGTCACCGGCGGAAAGATCCCCGGAATGGCGCAGGAGGCACGCACCGCCTCACGAATGAACACGTTCGGGGAGGTCACCGCATTCAACAACCGCGACTGCTGATGGACGTCCTTCGGCGATACGGTGATGTTGATGTGCCGGCCGGTCAGCTCGAAGGCTTCGGCAAAGGTCATGTCGGGGATCAGCGCATCGATGACGCTGATCACCTTGTTGATGTCGATGCGCCGGCCGCGAACGGCGGACGATATCGGCGCGCCCTCGAGCCGTTCCTGCAGCTGCAGCTCACCCATCGGGCGCTCGAGCTGGCCATCGGCAAAGAGCTCGTGGAGCGCTTCGTTGGTCTGGGTGCCCAGTATCGCAGTGACGATCGAGCCTGCGCTGGCGCCGGAGATCACGTTCGGGAGCAGATCCTCCTGTAGCAGCGCTTTGACGACCCCGAAGTGGAACGGTCCAAGCGCGCCGCCGCCGCTCAGCATCAGCGCCGAACGGCCGTAGCAGATCGATGCACGGCGGAAGAAATCGAGCTTCTCGCGCGCGGGGATCTCTGTATCGGGCACGGCGGCAACCTGGGCCACGGCTTCCGACATCTCCGTGAGATAGTCGGTAATCAGATCTTTCGTGCCGAACTTCGCCCGCGTGTACATGCCTGAGGAGCCAATACCCCCGACGTTGCCGTGCATGCCTTCATTCAGAAAGAACAGGAGCGCATGGGGATCGCCCTTGCGCCGCAGACGCCTGAGCTCGTCCATACGGCGCCGAATCACGCGGTAGTCGTAGCGGCTGCTGACGTCGTGGCGGCGCCATTGCGAGGCACCGGAGCGTTCGTCATGCGCAATGGCCGCCGCGCGCCACTCGGCGTAGGTGGTCGCGGCCTCCATGGCTTTGCGCGGCGCCGCGGTTTTGTGCAGGTTCGGCTGGCCGGCCGGGCCGCCCCTGCTACGCGGCGGATTGGTTGCGGTGTTCACGAGCGTGTCCAGGGTTCATGACAATCCCCACTGTCAATTTTTCATGACAACATAATATGTAAACCAGAGCATACACTGTTCGACGCCGAACGCTCTGAAAATGCTGACCATGTAAACACGCCGAGCACCGCACCCTGGGAAGTGTGCACCAAAAAGGCGCACTCCGTTCCGTCAAGCCTGGGTCAGCAGCTCATCGAGCTCCCGCGCTACCATCTCCGGCGACCGGGTCCGCTGTGCAAGCAGCGAGTAGAACACCGGCACAACGAACAGCGTCAGCAGCGACGCACACAGTACACCGCTGAAAATCACCGTTCCCAGAACGATTCGACTCTCGGAACCCGCACCGGTCGCCAGAATCAGCGGCACCGCGCCGGCGACTGTGGAGATGGTTGTCATCATCACCGGACGCAAACGGATCACGGCTCCTTCAATGATAGCAACGCCCGGTTCGCGCCCGGCGTCGCGCAGCTGGTTGATGAACTCGACGATCAGCACCCCGTTCTTCGCGGCAATGCCGATCAGCATCACCATGCCGATCTGGCTGTAGATGTTCAGCGTCGCGCCGGTGAGCCAGAGCCCGAGCAGCGCACCGGCAATGGCCAGCGGCACGGCCAGCAGGATGACAACCGGCTGCACGAAGCTCTCGAACTGCGCCGCGAGCACCAGAAAGACGATGAGCAACGCAAGGCCGAGGGTGAAGGCGATGCTGCCGGAAGACTCTTTGTACTCGAGCGATTCGCCCTTGAAGTCGATCTGCGCCGTCTCCGGCAGGGTTTCGCGAACGGCCTGCTCGAGAAAATCCAACGCGTCGCCGAGGGCGTAGCCGGGGGCCAGATTTGCGGACAGCGTGACGGCGCGGAGCCGGTTGTAGCGGTTCAGCGTGCCCGGTCCAGCCATGGGCTCGACGGTGATCAGGTTCGCCAGCGGCACCAGCTCGCCGCTGACATCCGAACGCACGTAGATGTTCGTCAGATCCTGTGGCGCAGCCCGCTGCTCCGGCCGCGCCGAGATCACCACATCGTATTCCTCGCCGTCCTGCACGAAGGTCGTGACCTGCTGCTCGCTCATCATGGCAGCAAGCGTGCGGCCAACGGTGTCGACGGAGACGCCGAGGTCCGCAGCACGATTCCGGTCGATGCGAACCAGCAGCTGCGGCTGGGTCTCTTTCAGGTCAGCATCCATCCGCTGCAGTCCTGGATACTCCTCGGCGCGTTCCATGATCCGGTCACGCCAGTCTGCCAGCACGCTGTAATCGGGTCCGCCGATCACGAACTGAACCGGCTGCCCACCGCCGCCGCGGGACAGGCCGGAGCGGGAGAACGCAAACGCACGCAGCGCCGGCACGCCAGCCCAGGCCCGCGTCAGCTCGTTCGCCACCTCCGCGGAACTCTTCTCACGTTCCTCCCAGGGGCTCATGGTGATGAACAGCACTCCGCTATTTGGCGCCGTCTGGCCCCAGGCCGGTACGCGGGTCAGCAGACGCTGCACCGTACCTTCATCGAGCATGGCCATCACCGGCTCCTCGAGCTCGGTGATCGACTCGAGCATGCGGTCGATCCCGGTGCCCTCCTGCGCCACTACCCGGGCAAAGATCAGCCCCTGATCCTCAGCCGGCGTGTACTCCCGGGCGACGATCGTATTCAGATAGCCGACCGCACCGACGATACCCAGCGTGAACAGCACGACGATCCAGCGCTGGCGAAGCAGGAATGACAGCAGCCTGCGATAGCCGCTCTCGAGATGGCCAAACAGGGTGTTGACGCCCCGCGTCAGCACCCCGGGATTTGGATTTCGGCTCAGGAACTTCGAACAGAGCATGGGCGTCAGCGACAGAGCGAGCACGCTCGAGAAGATCACGGCAGCGCTGATCGCAACGGCAAGCTCACGAAAGATGATGCCGGTGTTGTCCTTCAAAAACATGATCGGCGTGAACACCGCCACGACGACCGCCGTGGTGGCGACCACGGCGAAGGACACCTGGCGCGCGCCCTTGTATGCCGCCAGCAGCGGCGCTTCACCCTTTTCCAGGCGGCGGTAGATGTTCTCCAGCACCACGATCGCGTCATCGACGACCAGCCCGATACAGAGCACGAGCGCCAGCAGCGTGATCAGGTTGACCGAGAAACCGAAGGCGGCAAGCGCAATGAAGGAAGCAACCAGGCACACCGGTATGGTGACCGCCGGGATGACCATGGTGCGCAGCGTGCCGAGAAACAACAGGATGACGAGGCTGACCAGCACGATGGTCAGCCCGATCGTCGTAAACACCGAGTTGATGGCCTCGCGGATGAACAGCGAGTCGTCGGAGCTCGCGATGAACTGCATGTGCGACGGCAGGCCCTTCCGCGTGCGCTCGATTTCCGCTTTGACCAGCTCCAGCGTCTCCAGCGTGTTGGCGTTCGACTGCTTGGAGATCGCAATGCCAACGGTGGTCTGCTGGTTGACGTTGAAGACCTGCCGCGTGTCCGCCGGTGCAACCTCGATCTGGGCCACCTCCCCGAGCCGGATCGGGTAGCCATCGGCGCCGGTGGTCAGCACCAGCTCGCGGAAGTCCTCCGCCGTCACGTAGCTGCGCGCCAGGCGCACCCGGAACTCGATGTCGGCGGATTCGATGCGACCCGCCGGAAGCTCGATGTTTTCGCGCCGCAGTGCATCAATGACATCGCTGACGGTCAACTGTCGCGCTGCCAGCGCCAGCCGGTCCAGCCAGATACGCATCGACGGGGTACCGCTGCTGCGAACCTGGGCGCTCGACACGCCAGGAATGACCGAAAAACGATCCACGACGTAGCGGTTGGCGTAGTCGTCGAGCTCCATCATCGACATCTCGCTGCTCGACAGGCTGATGTACATCACCGGCCGGGCGTCGGAATCCTGCTTGGCGACGATGGGCGATTCCGCGTCCTCCGGTAGCCGGTCGACGATCCGCGCGACCCGATCGCGCACGTCGTTCGCCGCCTGATCAATCGAGCGCGACAGGTCGAACTCGATGTTGACCGACGACTGCTCGTCACGGCTGGTCGAGCGAATGATCTTGATGCCCTCGATGCCGCTGATCTGATCTTCGATCGCTTCGGTGATCCGGCTTTCGATGATTTCCGCGGACGCGCCGACATAGGCCGTCGTCACCGACACCACGGGCGGGCTGATGTCCGGGTACTCGCGCAACGGCAGCGCCAGAAACGCCAGCGTCCCGAAGGCGACGAGCAGCAGGCTGATGACGGTCGCGAAGACCGGACGTTTGACCGAAGTATCGGATAACCACATGTCAGCGTCCTCAGGTCAGTTCAGCGGCAGATCGAGGGAGCGTGCAGCCGAACGCAGCGACCGGCCCCTGCGCGGTTGCCTCGAGCACCCGGACGGGCGCGCCGTCGCGAATCTTGAGCACCCCTTCGGTGACCACGCGCTCGCGTTCATCGAGCCCCTCGAGCACCTCCGCCCAGCCGTCGAAGCGCCCGCCAATGCGGACCTGACGCAACGAGGCGATCGTCGGGCCTTCGTCCTGGGCGTCCACGACGTAGACGAAGACGGAGCCGGAGCGCTGTACCAGCGCGATCTCCGGTACTGCGAGGCTCTGGCGCTCGCGGGCGCTCAGCTTGACGGTCATGAGCATGCCCGGGCGCAGGAAGCGGGCTGCGTTGTCGATCACGGTCCGGACCTGTGCCGTCCGGGTCACCGGATCGACACGCGAGCCGACGGTCCGCACTTCTGCCTCAAACCGCTGCTCCGGGTAAGCGGCACTGGCAGCCCGCAGCGCCATGCCCGGTCGGAGCTGGGCCAGATGTATTTCGGGGACGGCAAAGTCGAGCTTGATATGATCAACGGCGTCGAGCGTACAGATCGCCGTGCCGGGGGTCAGCAGCGTGCCGGGACTGACCTGGCGGAAGCCGAGCACGCCGGCAAACGGCGCCCGGATCAACCGGTCGTTGAGCCGCGCTACGACCGACTCGTAGCGCGCGCGGGCTTCATTCGCCCGGGCTTTCGCCTCATCGAGCTGGGAAACGGGGATGGTGCGCCGGGCATAGAGATCATCGAGCCGCTCGAGCTGCTGGCGGGTGTCATCAACGGTCGCCTGAGCTTCGGCCAGCAACGCCGTCTCTTCGGTGTTGGTGAGCTCCACCAGCACCGCGCCGGCTTCGGTGTAGTCGCCGTCCTCGAACCGGACGGCGCTGACCGTATCAGTCACCTTCGACGACAGCGTGACCGATTCATCCGCAAGGGTGGTGCCGATGGCTTCGATGGTGTCGCGCATCGGCCGCGGCAGCACAACTTCTGCCACAACGGCAATCGGCGGCCGCTGCCCGCGCCCGGGGCCCTGCTGCGCCGCCTGTTCGCCGCAGGCCGCGAGCAGCAAGGCGGCAAGCAGCACAATCAGCGGCCTGGTGGCGCCGGTCAGCCCCTGGAGGCGATGTCGGACCTGGTCAGCCATTCTCAAGCTCCCGGTGGGTTCGGCAACCGATCGACGAGTTCGGTCAGCCCGGCAGAAAAACTCTGCGTGACGGTGTCGTAGTAGCTCTCGCCAGCGCCAAACTCGAAAGTTGGTCCCAGCGCGAGGCTACCCGCGCGGTACGCCACCAGATCGATCGGGGCCGCAACGGACAGGTTACTGCGGATCGTTGCATCGAAGGATAGCAGGGCGAGCTTGGTGCTTACCTCAAGATCCAGTCCGGCATGGAAAGAACGGTCGAGAATCGGTTTGCCGTATTTGGTTTCGCCGATCTGCAGAAACGGCGTTCGCTCGTCAGCGGCAACGAAGTTCCCCGCGGAATAAATCTGGTACAGACAGGTGGGCTGCTGGCCAATCTGACCACCGAACAGAAAGGTTGCCGAAGGATCGCCGTAGGGCCGCACGAAGTCGGCGTCCTGCTGCATGACCTGGCGCAGGACCCCGCCAATGCAGCGGGCCGCATGAAACAGGCTCGACTGGGCAAAGAGGTCTTCCACGGCGCCGGTACCGAGGGCTTGGGTCAGCGTCTGTTGAACTGCCTGGGTCGTGGCGAGATTACCTGCCGCGAGCAGGACGAGCACGCGATCGCCAGCAAGCTCGAAGCGGCTCAGCTTGACCACCCGCGCCACCTGATCGACACCGGCATTGGAGCGCGAGTCGCTGGCCATGATCAGTCCGCCGTCGGTCAGCAACCCAAGGCCGTAGGTCATCGATTTGTCTTCCCTGCTGCTCGTGCTTGTCTCTTGCTTATCGGGGCGTCGTGCTGTATCCCGATCGACGGCAGACCGCTTCAGGTCCGCTCCGCAGCACGGATACTCAGATCATGACCATCGACGTCGGTCTTCACCACAAGACCAGCTACCGCTACGACCGTCCGATCCGCTTGGGACCCCAGGTCATCCGGCTGCGCCCGGCCGCACAGAGCCGCACCCGCATCAAGAGCTACGCGCAGCGCATCACGCCGGCCGATCACTTCATCAACTGGCAGCAGGATCCGTTCGGCAACTTCATGGCCCGCGTGGTGTTTCCTGAGCCGGTCGACCGGTTTGAGATCACCATCGACCTGGTCGCGGAGATGGCGATCTTCAATCCGTTCGACTTTTTCCTCGAGCCGGCGGCCGAGCACTATCCCTTCCAATACGTCAATGACGTGCGAGCGGAGCTGAAGCCCTACCTGGGCGCGGCAGATCCGGACCCGATCTTTCAGAACTACGCCCACGATCTTAAGACCCGGGTCCTGTCCGGCGGTTCCAAGTCGTTGCGTAGCGTGGACTTCATCGTCGCCCTGAACCAGCAGCTGGAACAGGACATCGACTACGTCGTGCGCATGGAACCGGGCGTGCAGACGCCGGTCGAGACGCTGACCAGACGTCGCGGATCGTGCCGCGACAGTGCCTGGCTGCTGGCCCACCTGCTGCGCTACTTCGGCATTGCCGCGCGGTTTGTATCTGGCTATCTGATCCAGCTCAAGGCCGATCAGGTAGCGCTCGACGGGCCTTCCGGGGCGGCCGAGGATTTCACCGATCTGCATGCCTGGACCGAGGCCTACCTGCCAGGTGCCGGGTGGGTGGGCCTGGACCCGACCTCCGGACTGTTCGCCGGCGAGGGTCACATTCCGCTGGCCGCCACACCTACGCCGGGCAGCGCAGCGCCCATCTCCGGGCTGGTCGAGCCGGCAGAGGTCGAGTTCGAGTTCGACATGGCGATCACCCGGCTGGCCGAAAGCCCGAGGGTCACCAAGCCCTACTCGGAAGCGCAGTGGCGGATGGTCGATGCCCTCGGCCAGCAGGTCGACCGTGAGCTGATCGACGGCGACGTGCGGCTCACGGTCGGTGGCGAGCCGACTTTCGTGACCATTGATGATCCGGACGGCGCCGAATGGAACACCGACGCCGTCGGTCCAACGAAACGGCGCTATGCCAATCACCTGCTGCAGCGTCTGCGTGACCGCTTCGCACCTCAGGGACTCCTGCACTTCGGCCAGGGCAAGTGGTACCCGGGGGAACAGCTGCCGCGCTGGGCGCTGGCGGTCTACTGGCGCGACGACGGCGAACCACTGTGGCAACACAACGATGCGCTTGCCGGGACCGCCGAAGCCGTCGCCCGCCGGGCCCCCTCAGCCCAGGACGCGGCGACCGTGGAACGCTTCGGCCGGCGGGTCGCGCGCGCTCTCGGCGTTGATCCGGAAGCCGTTACACCGGCTTTCGAAGACCCGGCCTACTTCGTCAATCAGGAAGCCCGGCTGCCGAGCAATCTCACGCCGGCCACGAACGAGCTGGAGGACCCGCAGGCGCGGGCCCGGCTCGCCCGCGCGTTCGAACGCGGCCTCACCACGCCGACCGGCTACGTGCTCCCGATTCAACGCTGGAACGCGCCCGCCAGCGCACCGCGCTGGCTGACGGAGCTGTGGCAGACCCGTACCGGCTACCTGCTGCTGATTCCCGGCGACTCGCAGCTCGGCTACCGCCTGCCGCTGACCGGCCTGCCCCACATCTCGAAGACCGTCTATCCCAACGTGTACGCCGCGGATCCGCACGGCCCCCTGCCAACGTTGCCGAGCCGTAATGAGCTCTGGCAGCGGTTGCGCCATGCCCCAGAACGCCAGGGCACGGGCGACAACACCCAGGCCAGCCTCGCCAGCGAGCCCGTGGATGAATCGGCCGATCAGCCGCGGGAAGCCGACGGCGGCGATCCGATCTACGGCGTCGTGCGCACCGCGCTGTCGCTGGAACGGCGGGATGGCGTGCTCTGTGCGTTCATGCCGCCGCTCGAAACCTTCAGCGATTACCTCGAGCTGGCCGCCGCCATCGAGCAGACCGCCTCGGACCTGAACGTGCCGGTGCAGCTCGAGGGCTACCCACCCCCCTTCGATCCGCGCGTCAACGTCATCAAGGTGACGCCGGATCCCGGCGTGATCGAGGTAAACGTGCATCCCGCCAGGAGCTGGGGTCAGGCGGTGGACATTACCGAGACGCTGTATGAAGAAGCGCGGCTGGCACGCCTCGACACGCAGAAGTTCATGCTCGACGGCCGGCACACAGGCACCGGGGGCGGCAACCATCTGGTGCTCGGCGGTGCGGCGCCCGCTGACAGCCCGTTCCTGCGGCGCCCCGATCTGCTGCGCAGCCTGATCGCCTACTGGCAGCAGCATCCCAGCCTGTCCTATCTCTTTTCGGGGCTGTTCATCGGGCCGACCAGCCAGGCGCCGCGGATTGACGAGGCGCGGCTGGACAGCCTGTACGAGCTCGAGCTGGCCTTCGCCCAGGTACCAGACCGATCCAGTGCCGACGATGCGGCCCCATCCCTGCCGCCCTGGTTAGTGGATCGCATCTTCCGCAACCTGCTGATCGACGTCAGTGGCAACACCCACCGCGCAGAAATCTGCATCGACAAGCTGTACTCGCCGGACGGGCCAACCGGGCGCCTTGGCCTGGTCGAGTTCCGTGCCTTCGAAATGCCACCGCACGCGCAGATGAGCCTGGTGCAGCAGCTGCTGCTGCGCGCCCTGGTCGCCCGCTTCTGGCAGTCACCGAACCTGAATCCGCTGGTGCGCTGGGGGACCCAGCTGCATGATCGCTTCATGCTGCCGAGCTTCATCGATCTGGACTTGAAGCAGGTCATCAGCGATCTCAACAGCTGGGGCTACGCCTTCCAGCTCGACTGGTTCGCGCCGCACCGCGAGTTCCGCTTTCCGAGCTACGGCAGCATCGAGTACGAGAGCATGACCCTGGAGCTGCGACAGGCTCTCGAGCCGTGGCACGTTATGGGTGAGGAAGGCGCTGCTGCCGGCACGGTCCGCTACGTGGACTCGTCTGTGGAGCGCATCGAGGTCCGGGTCAGCAACTTCATTCCCGAGCGCTACGCGGTGGTCTGCAACGGGCGCCGCGTGCCCATGACCAACACCGGGCAGGTCGGCGAGTTCGCGGGCGGCGTACGTTTTCGCGCCTGGCAGCCGGCAAGCGCCCTGCATCCGCTGCTGGGTGTCAACACGCCGCTGGCTATCGACCTCTACGATCTCGGCAATGGGCGCGCCGTAAGCGGCTGCACCTATTATGCCGCGCATCCGGGCGGCCGTCACTTCGAGCACTTTCCGGTGAATGCCAACGAAGCCGAGAGTCGGCGCCTGGCCCGGATGCAGAGCTGGGGTGCCGGAGATCGCAGCTACCAGGCCCCACCGCCGGAGCAGAACCCGCAGTTTCCGCTGACGCTGGATCTGCGTTGGCCGGCCCGTTGACCTGCGGCTGGCGGGCTGCTGGGTAAGCTGCAGGCACCTGCAGCCGCGAACCCGAGCTGCCGCCAACCCGCACATCTCACTCAGCAGAGGCCACCGGCAATGAGCGAATCCAACAATCCGCGCGAAATCGACATCCTGCTCTGGGGGGCAACGGGCTTTACCGGCCAGATCGTTGCCGAGTACATGCAGCGGACCTACGGCAACAGCAATCTGACCTGGGGTCTGGGCGGCCGCAACCAGCAGAAGCTCGAGGGCGTGGCGCAGCAGGTGACCAAGGCGCATCCAACGAGCGGCACGGCGCCGGCCCTTTATGTGGCTGACGCCAGTGATCCGGCCCAGCTGGCCGAGCTGGTCCCCAAAGCCCGCGTCGTGCTCAGCACCGTTGGTCCCTATGCGAAGTATGGCTCAGAGCTGGTCGCCGCCTGTGCCGCAGCGGGCACGCACTACTGCGATCTGACCGGCGAGGTGCAGTGGATGCAGCAGATGATCCACGCCCACCAGGCCACCGCCGAAGCCAGCGGCGCCCGCCTGGTATTCACCTGCGGCTTCGACAGCATCCCCTCGGACCTCGGCACCTACCGGCTGGCCAAAGAAATGCAGGCGCGCCACGGCTGCGCACCCGCGGCCGTGAAGTACCGCATGCGCGGTGCCTCCGGCGGCTTCAGCGGCGGCACCTTCGACAGCCTGATCACGATGATGGAACAGGCCGAGGCCGATCCGAAGATCAAGGCCATCGTCGCCGATCCCTACGCGCTGAACCCGGCCGGCGAATCTGCCGGCCTCGACGGCCCGGACAAGATCACGCCGGAGTGGGATCCGGACTTCAGCGCCTGGGTGGGTCCGTTTGTCATGGCGCAGATCAACACCCGGGTGGTCCGGCGCACCAACGCGCTCACAGGCTACGAGTACGGCCGCGACTTTCGCTACGACGAGGCTACGCTCATGCCGGGCGGCATCTTCGGCGGCTTCGGCGCCTCGGCCCTGAGCCTCGGCACCGCCGTGATCAACGGCATGGCCGGTTTCGGTCCGACGCGCTCGTTTCTGAAGTCCATCGGACCGAAGCCCGGGACCGGACCCGACCGGGCAGCGCAGGAGCGCGGCTACTTCCACATCGAGCTGCTGGCAAAGCACCCCAAGGAAAGCTCAAAAGATCTGCGCCTCAAGATCTGGGGGGATCGGGATCCCGGCTATGGCTCCACGGCGAAGATGCTCTCCGAGAGCGCGGTCTGCCTGGCGCAGGATGAGCTTACGGTCGGGGGCGGCTTCTGGACGCCAGCGAGCGCGATGGGCGATGAGCTGCTGGAGCGGTTGCCAAGTAACGCTGGGGTCAGTTTTGAGTTGCTGAATTAGCTTAGGGGCTGCGCTTGTCCTTGCATGCGGTCCCGGCCAAAGTCTGGCCGCGGGGACCGCTGTGAATGCGTTTCTGTACGGGAAGCTGGGCTTTCCTCAGCATCCGGTCCCGGCCACAGCAGGGCCGCGGGGACCGCTGTGAATACATCCCTGTACGCTCGCGCGCGGCCGTCCATGGCCGCGAGCGTCCCCGCAGCCCTGCTGTGACCGGGACCTGACGTTGTGCTAACGGCTGCGTATTAGGTAGCTTGGCGCTAGCTGATGTGAGGGAGCGGAAGAGTGCGGGGCAAAATTAGGGATAGGACACGGCGCGGTTCGGACGGCGTCAAACAAGCAGTTCAGCCGCGGAAGAGAAGCATATGCGCGGTTGCAGTTATCGTTTGCGCGACAACAATGCTGGGCGGCTGCGGCAACGGACCGCTGGGGCCCATTCCCGGGGGCGCGCTGGCGGGCGCCGAAGCAGTTTACGAACCCGCCGTTCTTGCTGCTGAGCCTGGCGTCATCGTCCTCGAAACCAACCCCGATGCGCCCTACTCCGTCAAGGTGAACTCGGTCAACGTGGGCGGCAGTTTGTACATCGATCCCACCGCAGAACGGACCTGGTACCAGAACATCGCGGCCAATCCCGAGGTGCGCTTCCGTTTCGATGGCACTGACTCCATTTACCCCGCTACGGCCGTGCGCGAGACCGATCAAGCAGTCGTCGAGAAGTTCGAGCCGGACCGCATCGTTCTGCGTCTGGATCCACGCTAGCGCGCCCCTGCGGAACGAAGCCGATCTCGGCGCAACGGTGAGCTGGCTTGACCCGTGTCGAGTGATCGGATGAACTGCCGGGATGGATCGAGATGACCCAGACGAACTGCTGAGAACGGGCGGCGGCCTTGATCTCTTCAATGAGATCAAGCAGGCAGCGGCGCAAGACTTTGCGGGCAGGGTGCTAGGGGACTATCGCCTGGTCGAGCAGATCGGCGAAGGCGGCATGAGCCACGTTTACCGATCGAAGCGCATCGACGGACGCTTTGACCGCGACGTCGCCATCAAGCTATCGCCAATCGGCGGCTTCAACCGCGAGCTGAGAACGCGCTTTCTACGCGAGCAAGCAATTCTCGCAAGCATGATCCACCCAAACGTTGCGCAGCTGTTCGACGCCGGAGTCACCGAAGAAGGCTGGCCGTACATCGTGATGGAACTCGTCGAGGGTGTCTCCATCGAGCGCTTCGCGGACGAGCAGGACCTTGGTCCACGGGCGGTCGTGCAGCTCGTCCAGCCGCTGGTCGACGCTGTAGCGTTCGCCCATGCGCGGTTGATCGTGCATAGGGACATCAAGCCCTCGAACGTCCTGGTCAACAAGGACGGCCGCCCCCAGCTCCTTGACTTCGGGATCGCCAAGCTGCTCGAGCCGGACAGCACCGAGCTGACCGACCTGAGACCGATGACGGTGTCGTACGCAAGCCCCGAACAGCTCCTCGGTCACCCGATCACCGTTGCAACAGACATCTATCAGCTCGGGCTTCTGCTTCACCGTCTGCTACTGCGCAAACCCGCCCACTCGGACGGATCCCTGTCCGAGGCGCTGGAGCGCGTTACCGCTCGTCGACCCTTCACGATGGACGCGGTCGACCGGCAACGGCTACCGCGAGACCTGGCAGCAATCCTCGAACGATGTCTGCAGACTGATGCGGCGGAACGGTATCGCGACGCCAACAGCCTGCGGGATGATCTGCTTCGCTACATCGACAGACGCCCGGTGCTCGCTACCTCACCGACACCGGCCTATCGGCTCGCCATGTTCGTCGCTCGCAACAAAGCAGCGAGTACGGTCGCCCTGCTGTCCATGGCTACTATTGTCGGCGGGAGCCTCTTCTACACCTGGCAGGTTACTGAGGCCCGTGACGTGGCACAGCGTGAGTCGCGGACCGCCGAGGCAGTGGTCGATTTTCTCGTGCAGACCTACCGGGCGCCGGACCCACGACTGAGCAGAGGGGCAGACATCACTGCGCGCGAAATGCTTGAGAACGGGCTCAGCCGTGTGGAGACCGAACTTGCCGATCAGCCGGAGATACAGGCTGAAATGCGATTTACGCTCGGGGATATTCTCTTCAGGCTCGGGGAGTTCCCCGAGGCACAGCCCGCGCTCGAGGCAGCAAGCGACTACTTCACCAGCCGCATTGGTCCGGCAGGAATCAAGACCCTGAACACCCAGTGGATCCTGGCCAGCAATCACATCAGTCAAGGAAACTACGACACCGGAGTGGCGATGGCACAAGCGGCTCTCGAACTGCAGCACAGCCAGCACCCTGAGGCAGCTGAGTTGAGAGTTTCTCTGCTCACGGTCATCGCTTCAGGTTACAACCGGACCGGCCAGTTCCCGCTGTCTCAGCAAGCCTACGAGGAAGCTATCGAGATCGCAGAGTCGTCCGGCATGATCGCCGAGGAGAACCGCTTCAACCTCGGCGCTGGTCTGGGACACCTGATGAATCTCGCCGGCAAACCCCAGGAGGCTGTCAGAGTCCTCGAGCCGCTTCTACCCAAGGTTGTCGAGGCCCACGGGAAGGACTATCGGCTGACGAGCGACATCATGACCAACCTCGCAGACGCCTATTCGCTGCTCAACAGAACAGAGGAGGCAGTTCAGCTCTTTTCCGAAGTAGTGCCGATCCGGGAAGCCGTGTTGGGCCCACACCACCGAGCGACGCTCAATGCGCGCGCCAATCTCGCAACGACCCTGATGACGCACTCGTCGCTCAGGGTGGACTCGGGCGTGTCACGAACAGAAGTGCTGGCTGATTTTGAACGCGCCTCCGCGCTTCTGGAAAACGTCCGGCAGGGACTCGCCAGCGAGCTCGGTGAAGACCACGGAGACGCTCTGCAGGCAGGCCAGAACCACGCGCTCTCGCTGGTGTTCCTGGAACGCTACGACGCGGCGATCGAGAGCTTGCTGGAGATCCGGGGGCGTGCCGCCGCGATGCTCCCCACCGGGCATCAGGTCTCACGCGACAGCGACCGATTCCTCGGCTACGCCTACTTCATGGCCGGGCGTCCGGTGGAAGCGCGTCCAATCCTCTTGAGGGCCCTGACGGCAGCGCGCAAAGCGTTTGGCGACGACTTTGTGATAACCAAAGAACTCACCCTTCTCGTAGCGGAGGTGGATGCCCAAATCGCTCAGAGCGATAGCAGAGATTCGCCAGGGAAGTAGTGCGCAACCTGCTCACCGACGTCAACCTGTCGAGCCGCCCGTTCTCCAGAAGTAGACTCCGCGCGCCGCCTGGCATTGAGATATCTCCAATGAGTCCTGCAACCCTTCTCGACGCCGACGGGGTGAAGCGCGGTGAGCTGCTGGAGGGGCTGCTGAGAAGTGCTGGAGTGAGTCTCGAGTTGCTGAACCGGCTTCGGAACCGGCCCTCTACCGCATCAGGCCCTACCGACTGCGCCTCGCCACTCGCCTGCCGATGAAGCACCTTTTCCTCCACGGCAACGCAGTTGATCAGCGCCTTGAATGCCTACTCTCTATCTGCCGGTAAGAAATAGAAGTCACGGTAGTAAGTGAGTTTGCCGTTCTCGACACGATAGAGACCAACCCCTTCAACATCGCCATCTGGTCGTCTCCATACCCACCGCGACCAGGCAACGTGCTCGTCCCCGGCTATTTCCAGGACGTCGAAGTGAGCGCCTTGCTCGGCGAGATCCTCGGTTATCTGAGCAAACAAACTAGCAATCGCGTCCTTCCCGCGCACTACACCTATGGAAGGATCCACGAACACCGCATCATCAGCAAAGAGCGGAACGAGCTTGGTATAGTCTCGGCCATTCTGTATGGACCAAAACTGTTCAATTGTCGCCTTTGCGCCTGCCGGTGATTGTGCGGAATCGCCTTCGGCAAACGATCCAAGCGGAGCCCACGCCAACAGCCAACCGAACAGTCCGAACAGTAGTCTCATTTTTACACCCCTCTAATAGCAAGCTGTGGTCCGCTGTTTCAACATGCAGCGTCAACGGCAAGGAAAAACCAGATCAGCCTCTTGCAGTCAAATCCCACAGACCGCTGGCTCGCTTTACTGGCTGATCGGCGGCTCTAAACGTTAAAGCGGAAGTGAACGACATCCCCGTCTTTCATCACGTACTCCTTCCCCTCGAGCCGCCACTTCCCCGCATCCTTCGCCCCCTGCTCCCCTTTGCAGGTAATGAAGTCGTCGTAGCCGATGACCTCGGCCCGAATGAAGCCCTTCTCGAAGTCCGTATGAATCACGCCGGCGGCCTGCGGCGCCTTGGCACCAACCGGCACGGTCCAGGCACGTGCCTCCTTCTCACCGGCCGTGAAGTACGACTGCAGCCCGAGCAGCTTGTACCCGGCCCGAATGACGCGGTTCAGCCCCGGCTCTTCGATGCCGAGCGCCTCCAGGAAATCGGCCCTTTCCTCATCGTCGAGCTCCGCGACCTCAGCCTCGATCTTGTTGCAGATCGCGACGACCTCGGCGCCTTCAGCCGCCGCGTGAGCGCGGACCTGATCAAGGCGCTCGTTGTTCTCGAAGCCGTCCTCCGCCACGTTGGCGATGTAGAGCACGGGTTTCGCGGTAATGAAATGCAGCCCGGTCAGCTGTGCACGCTCATCGTCATCGAGGTCAGCGGAGCGCACCGGCCGGCCCTCGTCGAGCACCGCCCGCACCCGATCCAGCAGCGCGAGCATCGCCTTGGCGTCCTTGTCGCCGGAGTTGGCAAGCCGGCGGTTGCGGTCGTAGGTCTTCTCGAGCGTATCCAGGTCCGCCAGCGCAAGCTCCGTGTCGATGACCTCGATGTCGTCCGCCGGCGACACACGGCCGTTAACGTGCACGATATTGTCGTCTTCAAAGCAGCGCACCACGTGGGCGATCGCTTGCGTTTCCCGGATGTGGGCAAGGAACTGGTTACCGAGGCCCTCGCCTTTCGACGCACCGGCGACCAGCCCGGCAATATCTACGAACTCCATGGTCGACGGAATGACTTTCTGCGGATGCACGAGCTCCGCGATGTGCAGCAGGCGCGGGTCCGGTACCGGCACGATGCCGGTGTTGGGATCGATAGTGCAGAACGGAAAATTCTCGGCATCGATTCCGGCTCGCGTGAGCGCGTTGAACAGCGTCGACTTGCCGACGTTCGGCAGCCCGACGATGCCGCAGTTGAATCCCATGCTTACTCCCTGCTGTCCGTAGAGCGGTGTTCCGGTGCCGACGCCTGCTCCGATGCCTGACCGGCCGGGCTGTCCGGGCTGCGGCGCTTCGACGCCGGGCGTCCACCGGGCGGGCCATGCAAAGTGTTCATGGCCTCGCCGATCGCGCCGCCGAGTATCTTGCCGAGCAGCGCATCGTTGATCCGATCGAGACCCTGCTCGATCAGCTCACGCTCGGATTGCGGGGGCTTCTGCTGCGTCAGGTAGCTCGTCACCCGCCGCGCATCACCGGGGTGACCCACCCCGATGCGCAGGCGAAGAAACCCTTTCTGCCGGCCGAGACCGGCAACGATGCTACGCACGCCGTTGTGGCCGTTGTCCCCACCGCCCTCGCGGAGGCGCACCTGGCCAGGCTCGAACGCCATTTCGTCATACGCCACGAGAATGCGGTCCGGGGTCCACTTGTAAAAGTTGGCCAGAGCAGCGACCGCCCGGCCACTGTCGTTCATGTAGGTGGTGGGAACCAGCAGCCGGACGTCGTTCTGGGCAATTCGCCCACGCCCGACCAGACCAGAAAATTTGGACTCCGGCTGCAGCGGAATCCGGAACCGGTCGGCGAGGGTTTCCACCCAGCGCTGCCCCACGTTGTGACGCGTCGCCGCGTAGGTCGGGCCGGGGTTACCCAGCCCGACGATCAACGCGATGGCGCTCATGGATCAGCCGTCGCTGTCGCCTTCAGCGCCTTCCGCACCGGCATCTTCGGCACCTTCCTCGTCCGCGGCAGCAGCACCACCGCGTGGCGGCTGGACGCTGGCAACGTTCAGATCATGGTCCGCACCATAGGTCAGAGCCACCAGCGTGACACCGCTCGGCAGCTTGAGATCCGACAGGTGGATAACCTGGTTGACCTCGACCGCTTCCATGTCGACCTCGATGTACTCCGGCAGATCGTTCGGCAGCGCGCTGACCTCAACCTCGACGGCGCTCTTGGCAATGCTGCCGCGACCGATCTTGACGCCCACGCACGCCTCTTCGTTGATGAAGTGCAGGGGCACGTTCATGGTCACCGCCTGGTCCGCGCGGACGCGCAGGAAGTCGATGTGCATGACCTCGTTCGCCGCCGGGTGGCGCTGGACGTCCCGTACGACCGCCTGCTGCGTCTTGCCGTTCACCGAGAGGGCGACGATCTGCGAGAAGAAGGACTCCTGCTCCATCGCCTTGATCAGCTCGTTCTTGCGCAGCGTGATGTTCTCGGGCGTTTCGCTCGCCCCGTAAATGATCCCCGGCACCAGGTTACCCTGACGACGCAGGCGGCGGCTCGCACCTTTCCCTACGTCCGTGCGCGGTTCGACTGCAAGTTCAATCCGCTCTGACATGTTGTTCCTCTGCTGCCACCGGCAGCGTTTCATTGCAGCAGGACCCCATTGCTGAACCCTGCCCGATCCGGGCCCGAGAGCCCCGTTGCACCATCGGGTCGCGACCTACCCGACGATGATCCTGCGCGCCGTTCCTAGCGGAACATCGCGCTGATGGATTCTTCGTTGTTCACCCGCCGAATCGACTCTGCAAGCAGCCGGTCGAGGCTCAGCTGATGGATCCGGCCACAGCGCCGCGCCGCATCGGACAGCGGGATGGTGTCCGTGACGTACAGATCATCGATCGCCGACTGGGTGATCCGCTCCAGCGCCTGGCCTGACAGCACGGCGTGTGTGATGTAGGAAACCACGCGCTTGGCGCCGTTTTCCTTCAGCGCTGCGGCCGCCGAGCAAAGCGTACCGGCGGTGTCGACCATATCGTCAACCAGCAGGCAGGTGCGGTCGTGAACATCGCCAATGACGCTCATGACCTCGGAGACGTTGGCCTGCGATCGGCGCTTGTCGATGATCGCGAGATCCAGGTCGTTCAGCTGCTTGGCAATGGCCCGCGCCCGCACGACACCGCCAACATCGGGGCTGACCACGATCGGATTCTCGTAGTTCTGCGTCAGCGCGTGGTCCACCAGCACCGGCGACCCATAAACGTTGTCCACCGGCTTATTGAAGAAGCCCTGGATCTGATCTGCATGCAGATCCACGGTGAGGATGCGATCGATACCAACGCTCGAGAGCATGTCGGCAACCACCTTGGCGCTGATCGGCACCCGCGCCGAACGCGGGCGTCGGTCCTGGCGAGCGTACCCGAAATAGGGCATGACCGCGGTGATTCGCGAAGCCGAGGCGCGGCGGATTGCATCCGCCATGATCATCAGCTCCATCAGGTTGTCATTGGTCGGGAAACAGGTGCTCTGCAGGACGAACACATCCTGGCCGCGGACGTTCTCGTGGATCTCGATATTGATTTCGCCGTCACTGAAGCGGCTGACGTTCGCTCGCCCGAGCTCGATACGCAGCTCGTGCACGACCCGTTCGGCAAGTGCCGTGTTGGAACTGCCGGAAAAAATCATCATGTTGGGCATGCTCATCCTCCGACTGCTCGTACTGCTGCTGCGCTCCAAGCAGCACCGGCCCGGTTGTGGCGGCGCACCCTGCTGCCGTCCGGCTCATCCCGTCCACCCGCAACCGGCGGCCGGTAGCGGCCCCGATCGGTCAGGGCGCTGCCCGCAAACCAAACCACCATGCCGCTACCGACGATCAGCACCCGAATGCCCGGCGTGCGGATGAACGTAAGAAAATGGCTGGGGTGGCAGGACTCGAACCTGCGCATGGCGGGATCAAAACCCGCTGCCTTACCAACTTGGCTACACCCCAAAACTGACTGCTGTCTGCTGTCGGCGATCCCGCCAGCACCCTTCCGTTCCAGCCTGTTCCAGCCGCCCAGTCGGGTCCTGTCACAGACCAACCCTGTCCGGCCGGAGAATCTGGCTCAATCACCCAGCCAGAACCGACAACCCCCAATTACGGGGCCGCGTATTTTGGAGAGGCCCCCACTCCCTGTCAAACCTGGCCGGTCGAACGGATCCCATCAGACGGCTTCGACGGCCAGCCAGCGCGACAACGCCAGGCGCACTTCGTAACCCCGCCCGGAAGCACGCACGCGGCGCGGCCGCCCGTCCGGATCCCGTTCGAGGAGCTCGATGAGCCACTCGGACTGGCGGAAACTCACCGCCGCTGTCCGGTTGGGATCTGCCGCTAGCGACTGCACCGGCAGCGCCGGATCCGGCTGCCCCTGGATCCAGTAGCGGAGCGAATCGAGAGGGAGCTCAAAACCGAGGTTGCGGCGCATGATCTCGGCAGCGGGACCGCTGGTCAGAATGCCGCCCTGGCCGTCGAGCAGGTCTATCTTGCCGTCCGAACCGGCCAGACGGCGGCGACCCTGCCCGAAGGGCCCCCAGAGCTCGACGGTGAAGTCGGGGCCCAGCTGATCCCAGCGAAACCGGGCTGAGACGGGATCGCCAGCACCGCGCACAGATAGCTTTCCGATGACCGTAAAGTCTCCTGACTGGTCCGGCGGCGGTGCCGGCGCACGGCTGACGCACCCGGCCAGAACCAGCGCAGGCAGCACAATGCAGAAAATCAGCCGACGGCAGGGGTGGCTATGCCGCTGTGACAACGGTCTTGGTAACATGTGCGGTACTCCGGCCAGCTCTGCAGACGCTACCGCAACGGGCGCGCTCGCGGCCAGCTGAGCCTCAAACTGATCAACAACTCCGCGGCGGCAGGATCACCGGGCGGTTTATGGGGAACTTGCGGCACCGGCAATGGCTGTACTCGCCTACGGACTCAATCACCACACCGCGCCAGTGGAAGTACGCGAGCGCATCGCGTTCCCGGAGCAGCACGTGGAAGAAGCGCTGCACGACCTGACCCGCGAGGTCAGCTCCGTGTCAGAGGTCGCCATCCTGTCCACCTGCAACCGGACAGAGCTGTACTGCGTGCTCGATCCGGATCAGAGCGCGGAGCTGTCCGGCTGGCTCTCGCGGCAACGGCCGATCGAGGTCGCCCAGCTCGGCAGCCTGACCTATCAACACTGGGATAAAGACGCTGCCCGGCACCTGATCCGCGTCGCCGCAGGGCTCGACTCCCAGGTGCTAGGGGAGCCGCAGATTCTCGGGCAGGTCCGCGCCGCCATTCAGACCGCACGAGAAGCCGGGACCCTGGGCCCGGAGCTCACGCTGCTGACCGATCTGGGCCTGAACACGGCTAAGCAGGTCCGGACAGATACGGACATCGGCCGCAACCCGGTTTCCGTCGCCTATACGGCCGTCAGCCTGGCACGGCAGATCTTTGCCGATCTGAACAACAAGCAGGCGCTGCTCCTCGGCGCCGGCGAAACGATCAGCAAGGTCGCCGAGCACCTGCAGGAAGCCGGGATCGGCCACATCGCCATTGCCAACCGCACGCTGCGCAACGCCGAAACCCTGGCCGCCCAGTATCATGGCGACGCCATGCAGCTCACGGACATTGCCGAAGAGCTGCATCGCTTCGACATCGTCATCGGGTCCACCGGCAGCTCGCTCCCCGTACTTGGGAAAGGGGCGGTGGAGCAGGCTATCCGCAAACGCCGGCGACGGCCCATGTTCCTGGTGGACATCGCCGTCCCGCGCGACATCGAGGCCGGCGTCGGTGATCTCAACGACGTGTACCTGTACAGCATCGACGACCTGGCAAGCGTCATCGAAGCCTCGACCCAGAGCCGGCTCGCCGCCGCCGCGGTCGCCGAAGAGCTGGTCGACGAGGGTGCGAACCGATACCTCGCGCGGCGCCGGGTGCAGCTCGACAAGGCGCTGCTGACGGAGCTGCGCACGAACGCGACCGACATCCAGCAGCGCGAAGTCGAACGGGCGCTGCGGGAAATGGCCGCCGGCAAAGATCCATCGCAGGTGATCGAGCAGCTCGCCCGCGGCCTCACCAACAAGCTCATGCATGCGCCCACCGCGGGACTGCGGCAGGCCAGCGAAGCCGGACGCACCGATCTCGTCGACCTGATCAAGACGCTCTACGGCCTCGGTTGATCGTGAGCCTCTCTGATTCCATGCAGGCCAAGCTTGCAACCCTTGCTGATCGCTTCGAAGAAGTCGGTCGACTGCTGTCGGATCCGGACATCATGGCCGACCGGGAACAGTTCACGGCCCTGTCGCGGGAGTACGCCGAGCTCGAGCCGGTGATTCAGGCCTGGCAGCAGACCCGCACCATCAGCACAGAAATCGACGACGCCAAGCTGCTCGCCGACGACGAGGATCCGGAGATGCAGGAACTTGCGCAGGAGGATCTCAATCGCCTGCGGGTGCTGGAAACGGAAACCCTGGCCAGCCTGCAGACGCTGCTGCTGCCAAAGGATCCAAACGATGCGTTCAACGTGTTTCTGGAGATCCGGGCCGGAACCGGCGGAGACGAAGCAGCCCTTTTTGCCGGCGACCTGTTCCGCATGTACCAGCGGTACGCCGAAAGCCGCGGCTGGCAGATCGAGGTGCTGAGCGAACGACCGGGCGAGCATGGCGGCTTCAAGGAGATCATCAGCCGCGTTGCCGGCCGCGACGTCTACAGCCAGCTCAAATTCGAATCCGGCGCGCACCGGGTGCAGCGGGTCCCCGAAACCGAGTCGCAGGGACGCATACACACCTCCGCCTGCACCGTTGCCATCCTGCCGGAACCGCCGGATCTCGAGGAAGTCGAGATCAGCAAGGCGGACCTGCGCATCGATACCTTTCGCGCGTCCGGCGCCGGCGGCCAGCACGTCAACAAAACCGATTCCGCCGTTCGCCTGACGCACCTGCCCACGGGGATCGTGGTGGAGTGTCAGGACGAGCGCTCCCAGCATAAGAACCGCGCGCGGGCACTGTCGCTGCTGCAGGCGAAGCTGAGCGATCAGGCCGCGGCCGCGCAGCGCAGCGAGCAGGCGGAGTCGCGCCGCAACCTGGTGGGCTCGGGCGATCGTTCGGAACGCATCCGCACCTACAATTTCCCGCAGGGACGCGTCACCGACCACCGCATCAACCTGACCCTGTACAAGCTCGACGAAGTCATCACCGGCGGCCTCGATGCGCTGATCGAACCGCTGGTGACCGAACATCAGGCTGATCTGCTGAAGGCGATGGCAGACGGTGAAGAACACGCTGCCTGAACACTGGCTCGCGGCGCAGCCCGCGGCCCTGCGGATCGACTGCCAGCGGCTGCTGATGGAGCGCTTCGGCTGGACTCTGACCGACTGGGTAACCCGGCGTCGCCATCCGCTCACCGGGCGCCAGCTGTCGCTGATCGAACAGGATGCCGCCCGGCTGGCGGCCGGCGAGCCGCTCGCCTACCTGCTCGGGACCGCCGCGTTTCGCGAGCTCACGCTGGCGGTGAACAAGACCGTGCTGATCCCGCGACCGGAGACCGAAGAGCTCATCGATCACGTGCTGGGCCGCTGTCAGCGTCGGCTCGCTGCAGCACCGGAAGCGCCGCTACGCATCGTCGAGGCGGGCACCGGCTCCGGTGCAATCATTCTCGCGCTCGCTGCCGATCTGCGCTCAAACGGCCTGCTGAACTGCACGGAATTGCTGGCGACGGAGCTGTCCGGAGCGGCACTGACCGTTGCCCGCGGCAATGGCGCAATGCTCGATCTGCCCGTGCGTTGGGTGCAGGGAGACTGGCTCAAAGGGCTGGCCGGCCCCTTCGACATCATCATCAGCAACCCACCCTACCTCGCCGCCGATGATCCGCACCTGCCGACCCTGACTCAGGAGCCCCGGGCGGCGCTGGTCGCCGGTCCGTCCGGCCTCGAGGATCTTGCCCAGCTGATCGATCAGGGCGCCACCCTGCTGGCACCCGGTGGTGAGCTGTGGCTCGAACACGGCAACCAGCAGCGTGACGCCGTGCGCGAGCTGTTCGAGCTGCACGGCTTCACCACCATCGCAGGGTACATCGACAGCTACGGCAACGACCGCTTCAGCTGCGGCCGCCGGCCTGGCGCTGCCTGATGAAAGACGAGGAGCTGCTGCGTTACAGCCGCCAGCTGATGCTGCCGGAAATCGATGTTGCGGGGCAGCAGCGCCTGCTGGACGCGCGGGTCGCGCTGTTCGGGCTCGGCGGCCTCGGCGCACCCGTTGCGCTGTACCTTGCCGCGGCGGGAATCGGCACCCTGCATCTCTGCGATCCGGATACGGTGGAGCTGACCAACCTGCAGCGCCAGATCCTGTTTCGCAGCGCCGACCGTGGCGCACGCAAGGTCGACGTGGCTGCCCGCGAGCTGACGGCGCGGAACCCCGGACCAACGCTCGAGCTGCATCCGCAGCGCCTGGACGGCGCGGACCTCGAAGCGCTCTGTGCCCGGGTCGACCTCGTTATCGACGGCACCGACACCTTTCGCAGCCGCGATACGATCAACAGCGCCTGCCGGGCAGCGCGGATCCCGCTGCTGTTCGGCGCCGCGATCCGCTGGGAGGGCCAGCTGGCGCTGTTTGATGCCCGCGATCCCGCCTCGCCCTGCTACCGCTGCCTGCACCCGCAGGAGGGTGACGACGAGGACCGCTGCGCGGAAACCGGTGTTGCCGGCCCAGTGGTCGGCACCATCGGCACGCTGCTCGCCGTCGAAGCCCTGAAGTTCCTCTGCGGCGCTGGCAGCTGCGCGGCCGGCGAGCTGCTGCACTATGACGCGCTCGGCGGCCGCTTCGAGCGGTTCACGCTGCCGCGCTTCGCCCACTGCCCGAGCTGCGGCAGCGTGGCCTGAGGTCGTCTGCAGACCGCCCCGCGCGGCACTGTTCGACGCTTTCGAGGAGACCGGAGATACGAGTTGATCCCCGGGCGACTCTGTTGCCGCCGGACCGCGCGCTGCACCGCCACGTTCAGCAGCCCGCGCGAGCAGTCGCATTGAACCTTTCTCAGACCCACCGTGACAGACCAGCACGCAGGCTGCGGAAGCAGCCGCGCCCGTTACACCCATCACGAGGAGAATGCTGTGAGTCTGAGAACGCTGATGACTGCGGTGTCGCTGTGCTGCGTCACCGCACCGGCTATGGCCGATTGCTATCGGAGCGAGTGGGGCCTCGGCTACGTTGCAGGTGAATCCAGCGCCGGCGGCTATTCGGTACCCGACTACACACCGCCAAGCGGCACCACGCCTCTGCCCCCGACGACGGGTGGCAGCCCTGGGAGCAGCGACCCAATCACCCTTTCTGAATCCAGCTCATCGAGCGAAGAGGATTACGATGGCTTCGCCGTAAGCGGTGAAGTGTTCTTCAGCCCGGTCAGCTGCGACGGCGTCCCGCTCAAGGAAGCCGCCTTCCTGTCACAAGCCTCCAGCATCGGCGGCAGCCTGGCTCAGCTCGACACCGACGCTGGCGCCGACCTTGAGGTTTGGAACCTCTTTACCCGCATCGTCGCAAGCAGCTGGGTGTTCGAAGGAGACGTCTCCAGCACCCGCATCGACGATGACTTTGTCGATTCCGACGCAGACAGCTTGCGGATTGCCATCGGGCGTTACTTCGGTGGCGCCAGCCAGGTGCTGCTGGCGTTCGAAGAAAGCGAGGCAGAGGGCCTCGACGTCGAACGCTTGAGCGCAGGCGTCAAGACGGTCGTCTCGCTGGAAAACGGGATGAGCTACACCGTCGACGCCTTGGTCGGCGTGGTTCGGCAGGACGGTTTTGCCGGCAGCGACGACGACCGGTATGACCTGCAGCTGGCGGGCGACTGGTACTTCAACAACCAGCTGAGCATCGGTGCCGAACTCGAGTTCGCCGATCGTGACAGCACCGGCAGCCTGTTCAGCTATTCCCTGAACAGCACCTACTTCGTGACGGAACGCATTGCCGTAGCCCTGACCTACCGCGACACGGACGATGACGCACTCGCCATCACCGGTGACCAGCTGACGCTGGAGATCAGCTACCGGCGCTGACCGTCGAACCCGGCCGACCAAAGCGGGGACTGACTGAACACAAACACTCGAAAACAGAGGACAGGAACATGAATTCAAAGCGCTTCACGGTTAACGCAAAACGCCCTGCACGCTGGCTCAGCATCCTCGCTGCGCTGCTGCTGGCAACCAACGTGGTTGCGGCTGATCTGGCGCCCGTTGCGATCAACGGTACCCAGCTCACCGTGGTTCAGCTCCGCCAGCTCGAGAGCCAGATCGGTACCCGGATCGCACCGGGCAACTACCTGGTCGACGGGGCCGGTTGCTGGCTGAACCTCAGCACCGGCACCAGCGGCTGTCTCGGGCAGGGCGACGTGGACGTACACAGCCGCTACGGCAGCGGATCGCGCTCGGCGGACGGCAGCTGGAACCACTACAGCCGAGCCGCCGGCGGTGCTGTCGGCGGTACCAGCGACGGCTGCGTCTACACCACCTTCGGCTGGTCCAACTGCTGAGCGGCGCTCGGTTATGATGGCCCCTGCCGACGCTGCCAGGGGCTACCATGACCACATCGCAACCGCTCTACGACATCATGCGGACCACCTTTGCGGCCCGCGAATTCACCGACGCGCCGGTCAGCGATGCGCAGGTCTACCGGCTGCTCGAACAGGCTCGCTTCGCGCCGAGCGGCGGTAACCGCCAGGGTTGGAAGGTCGTCGTGGTGCGCGAGCAAGCCACCCGGGATGCCCTGCTGCCGCTGATTCTGCCCACCTGGCAACGCTACCTGGCGCAGGTCAACGCAGGCGAATCGCCCTGGAACAGCGTACACCCGACCCGGCTGACCGAGGCTGAGATCGAAGCGTTTCCGGTTCCCGAGCAGGGCATCCGCACGATGCTGAACGCGCCCGTGCTCTTGTTTGTGTTCGTTGATCTGTCCGTTGTTGCCAGCATGGATTCGATGCTCGACCGGGTCGGCGTGATCTCCGGCTGCTCGATCTATCCCTTCGTCTGGAACCTGCTGCTGGCAGCACGCAACGAAGGCCTGGGTGGCGTGACGACCACCTTCCTCGCTCCGGCTGAAGCACAGCTGAAGGCGCTGCTGCACATGCAGCCCAATGACGCCTTTGCCACGATGATTCCCCTGGGCGTGCCGGCGAAGCCGCTGACACGCCTGAAGCGCAGCCCCGTTTCCGAATTCGCCACGCTGGAGCGGGGCGACGGGGACACGCTGAGCGATCCCGACACAGGCCATTGAACGAAGCACCTGGAGCGACATGCCACACTTTTCCGACGCCACCGCCTGCACCCGCACCGGAGCCGGCGACTACAAGGGCGCCATCCAGCAGGGCTGGGACATTGCCGGCAATGCGAACGGCGGTTACCTGATGAGCCTCGCCGCCCGCGGGCTGTGCGATCACAGCGGGCGGCCGGATCCGGTCAGCATTACCGCCCACTACCTGAAGCCGGGGCGGCCGGGACCGGTGGCTCTGCGCTGCGAGACCATCAAAGCAGGACGCACCTTCACTACCGCGCGGGGAACCCTGCACGACGCCGACGACAAACCCCTGTTGACGCTGCTCGGCACTTTCGGCGATCTCTCGGTGCCGATGAACGAAGTGCGCAGGCTACCGGGGGCGCCGGACGTCACGCCGCTCGAGGAGTGCACGCGGCACGCGGGGCATGCGTTGGCCGAGTCCGAGCTACCAACCTTTCATCGGCAGGTGGAGCTGCGTCTGGATCCCCGTGATGCAGGCTTTCTGAACAACAGTCCGAGCGGTGAAGCCCGCATGCGCGGCTGGTTCCGGCTGCTCGACGGCGAACCGATGGATACCCTGGCCGTGCTGACCGCGCTGGATGCCTTCCCACCAACGATCTTCAACGCCAACCTGCCCGTAGCCTGGACCCCGACAGTCGAGCTGACCGCTCACGTTCGGGCGCGACCGCCGACCGGCTGGGTCAAAGCACAGTTTACGAGCCGCTTCATCAGCGGCGGCATGCTGGAGGAGGATGGCGAGCTCTGGACCGAAGACGGAGAGCTCATCGCGCTATCACGACAGCTCGCGCTGCTGCCGAAAGCAGGCTGAGCGCGCTACCGCAAGCGCATCATCGGTGCGGCCCGAGCTGGGGGGCCACACCTTCAGTGCCCCACCATGGGCGCCACACCGTGGGTGCCACACCGTGGGTGCCACACCGTGGGTCCCACACACATCGCGCAGTACAACCCGGCGCGGCTGAGCAGCTCTGCTCAAAGGGCAAGCACGGGCTTATGCTCGTCCGGACCCGTGGGGCCGTGCTGCTCGGGCAGAACCTCTTTCACTGCAGCCCGCAAGGCATCGATCCGCTCGGCGAAGCGATTTTCGGGCGGAAGATTGCGATCGGCATCCAGCCCCTTCAGCACTCCGGCAACCTCTTCGTTCATCCCGCTGATGTACACCGACTTGCCGGCATCGCGGCCGTCGTTGGCGATGGTTTCAACGGCGCGCGCTGCCGATACGTCAATGAAGCTCAGACGGCTGAAGTCGAGGACGATGGCACGCGATACGCCGTTGGACCGCTCACGCACGTGATGGCCCAGATCCGCAGCCGCACCGAAGCTCAGCGGTCCGGCAAAATCGAACAGCACCACTCGATCCCGCGCTTTCTTCAGCAAATCACGCTCTTCGTCGGTCGTCGTCAGCGGCCAGCCGCGCAGGTTGTCGAGCTGCGAGTCAGCGAGACGCTTCACGAAGGCCAGCGCTGCCAGCACCACGCCAATGACGACCGCGGTTATCAGATCATCGAACACCGTAATGCCGAGCACGATAACCATCAGCGCCAGATCCCAACGGGGTCCCCGATGCGCATGCTTCAGGTAGGCCACATCGATGATGTCGTAGCCCACCTTGACGAGAATTCCTGCCAACACCGCGTGCGGACTCAGCGCCGCCAGCGGGGCCAGGCTGAGCACGATTACCGCAAGCACCGTGGCGTGGAGCATGCCGGAGATCTTGGTCTGGCCACCGGTACGGATGTTGACGACCGTGCGCATGGTGGCGCCGGCACCGGGGATAGCACCAAACAGGCCGGCCACGGTATTACCAATCCCCTGCCCGATCAGCTCGCGTTCGGAATCGTGTCGGGTACGGGTCATGTTGTCGGCTACCAGCGACGTCAGCAAGCTGTCGATGGCGCCCAGGGCAGCCAGGATCAGCGCAGCTTCAAAGACCAGCAGGAAGGTAGCCTGGGTGAACTCAGGCATGATGAAAGAAGGCAACCCGGTTGGGATGTCGCCCAGCAGCGGTGCTCCAACGATGACCTGGCCCAGGGCGGTACCGATGATGAGCGCGGCAAGCGGCGCCGGCAGGTAGCGACCGAAGCGCGCTGGCCAGGCAAACACGGTGACGAGCGATACCAGACCGATCGTCGTTGCTGCCATGTTCGGGCTCATGACCGCCTCCGGAATGGCTGCCAGCGCGGGAATGGTGCCACCACCATCCGGCTCGTGGCCGAGCAGCCGGGACGTCTGCAGCGCGATGATGATACAGCCGATGCCGCTCATGAAACCCGAGATCACCGGATACGGCACGAGCCGGATGTACTGGCCGAGTCGCAGGACGCCAAACAGAATCTGGAACAGCCCCGCCAGCACCACCGCTGCGAACACCAGCGCCGGATTGCCAGACAGGGACGCGAAGATCCCGGCAAAGACGACTACCATCGGCCCCGTTGGTCCGGAGACCTGAGCCCCGGTGCCACCGAACAGGGAGGCGAAGAAACCGACAAAAATTGCGCCCCAGATGCCGGCAATCGGTCCGGCACCAGAAGCCTCGCCGAAGGCCAGCGCCAGCGGCAGGGCAACAATGCCTGCAGTGACCCCTCCGAAGGCGTCGCCCCGCAGATTCGATAGATCAAAGAAGCCTTTCATTTCCCTCCTCCTGGCACACGTGCCGTTCGGTCATTACGTCTTTCTCGCCGCGCCATGCTGCCGGTCATCCGGATTCAGGCGGCGCAGTGCTTGCCGGCCATGTACTCGGACACGGCTTCGGAATACTTGTCCGAGACCGGCAGAAACTGCTGCTTGTCCTCGTCATAGGCGTTCACCGCGCCAGTGCGGATGTCGTACACCCAGCCGTGCAGCTCAACCTCACCCTTGGCCAGCTGCGTGGCGACGGCCGGGTGTGTCCGCAGGTGCTGCAGCTGCAGAACGACGTTCTGCTCCAGCAGCATCTGCATGCGCGTCGCTTCGTCAGCATCGCCCGCAAGCTCCTGAACGATCTCGACCGCCGCGCGGGAAAAGCCGAGCCATTCACGCACGTGTGGCAGCGCGTCCAGTCCCTGCGGATTCATTGCCCCTTTCATGGCACCACACTCGGTGTGTCCGCAGACGACGATGTGCGGCACCTTGAGCGCGGCAACGGCGAACTCGATGGATGCCGTCATGCCCCCAGTCTGATTGGTGTGCGGCGGAACGATGTTTCCAGCGTTACGGCAGATGAACAGCTCCCCCGGATCGGTCTGGGTGATCATCGCCGTCTCGATCCGTGAATCGGAGCAGGTGATGAACAGGGCTTCCGGGGACTGCCCATGGCTCAGTTCTTCGAACAGCTCTTGTTTGGCGGGATAGACCTCTTCCTGGAAGCGGACCACGCCGGCTGCAAAGTTAGGCATCTGAAGTTCCTCTTGAAGTCGTCTCGTTTGAAGGGCCGGTCACAGCCTGCCGTGCCGGGTCAGACGTTGCCGGTCCACAACCGGCGCGCCGAATCGATACCGTCCGGGCTCAGCGAGTGGCCGCGCGCCTCGACGAAAGCAAGGGCATCGACGATCCACGGCGCCAGTTCCGGCTGGGTAAGCTGATAGAAGTGGTGGCGCCCATCGCGCCGCTCTTCGACGATCCGGTGCGCGCGCAGCAGGGCAAGATGCTGCGACACCCGCGTACCGGGCAATTCCAGATTCTGGGCGAGGCTGTTGACGTCGAGCTCATCGCCACGCAGCTCCTCGATGAGCCGGATCCGGTCCGGATGCGCGATGACTTTGAACATTTCGGCCAACTCACGTGCCACCAGTTTGCGCGCAGGCATTTTCTCAACTCCCCGGGCCCCTGGCCCCGCCGCATTTCGCGAGCCGTCTCGTATTCGAGCGACCGTTCAGAGCGTTCGATCAGTGCCGATCTCGCACCCGGAACAACCCTGCGATTCACGAGGGTTTTACCCTCTGGCTATCATTCACGCGAAATTGATTTATAGAGTTTATCTATATATATTCAAAGGTTCGCATATATATACGTGATTACCTGAGGCTTGCCCAGCATTTTTCGAAGTTGTTGGGCAATAGAGCCCTTAGCTTTCGGTAACACCGAAGGTCCGAAACGGAATAGCCTGCTCTTTGCCGGACAGAAGTCGGAAGGTGATGGAAATCTCGGCCGGGAGCGGTGCGGTGACGCCAAAAATCATCAGGTGCTTGCCCCCCGGTTCCAGGGTCACAGCCCCGCCGGCGGGCAGCACCAGCTGATCAATACGCTCCATCCGCACCCGATCCCCGCTCTTGAGCGTTTCATGGATCTCGATCCTGCCCAGCAGCGGACTCTCTGCCGCCACGAGCACGAGCGCTTCCGGCCCCAGGTTTTCAAGAACCAGATAGCCGGCGGTCCGGGTTGTGCCGGGCAGGGGCTGCCGCACGCGGGGATCGGTCACGCGCAGGGGATAGGCCTCGACGACCGGCGGCGCTGTCCCGGCCGCTGAGCGCGTCACGAAGCGCCAGATGCCGATGCTGGCCGCAGTACTGACCAGCAGCACCAACAGCAGCCCGGCACCGCGCCCGAGCACACCGGCCGCATGCGCCCGGGGACTCTGGTTCGATCGCATGGTCATTTCTGTACCTCCTGTTGTCTGCCCGCTGCAGCCGCCCAGCGCTCCCGCCGGCGGTCGGCCACGAGAGGCCACACCGGTGCACTGCGCCCGGGAAACAGCCCGAGCAGCGGGAATTGTGATGCCTCGCACGGGCCGGCAGGAAGCCGGTTCCGCTTTGCCCCGGCAAAGCCCCGAGCGCCACCTACGCTTAAGCGACAGGAATCAGCACCCGCTCTGTTGCCGTCCGTACAGGACGTTCAAGGAACCCCAGTTAGGAACTCCGGTTAGGAAAAAAGGAAACCCTATGCACACCCGCTCAAACACACAGGGTTTTACCCTCATGGAAGTCATCGGCGTTCTCGCAGTCATCGCGATCCTCGCCGCGGTCGCCACGCCCCAGATCTTCCAGGCCATTCAGGATGCCCGCGTCAGCACGCTCGTGCAGGAAGCCAACGACCTCAAGGCTGCCGTCGCCCGCTACTACCAGGATACCGGCACCTGGCCGCGGCACGCCCCGACTCGCCCGGAAGGCCAGTTCAACCAGCTCATGCAGAACGTCGCAGCAGGCGGCGGCACCATTCCCGGCTGGAACGGCCCCTATCTCGAAAAGGAACTCACCAACCCCATTGCACCCGGCGGCTATGTCGACGTATTGGCGACCAACAGCGCCAGCTACGCCTGTGATCTGAACGGCGACGGTGCTCAGGATGGCACCTTCATGGTCTACCGCGTCGACGGCGTTGACGATGCCATCGCCGAAAAGGTCAGCAACTCCATGGACAAAGATGGCGGCACCACCACCGGGACCGGCGACTGGAAAGCTGCCGGCCGGGTGAAGCGCTTTGCCGGTAACCATCCGACCATTCTCGTATTCTGCCTGGCGCGGATCTGATCCAGGGACGCTGATGCATGGATGCGGTTACAGCCCCAGCGCCAGCGGGCCGCGGTCCCCGTGAGAGCAAACCACTTGGTCAGCGGCTGGTCGAAGCCGGCCTGCTGAGCGAGCCGCAGCTCGACCTCGCGCTGCGGGAACAGCGTCGTTCAGGCGCCTATCTCGGGCAAACACTCGTTGAGCTCGGCTTCGTCTCCGAAGAGGAGATCACGCGTTGCCTCGCCGCCGAGAACGACGTGGAGGTCGTGTCCGTGCGCGGCGTCACTCTGGCCCCGGAAATGGTCAGCCTCATCGACTACGAGGTGGCCCGGGAGCACAAAGCGTTTCCCTTGAGCACCGCCAACGGTTTACTGCAGGTCGTCTTTGCCGATCCGCTGGACGTTGTCGCGCAGGACGACATCGAGCGTCGAACCGGCTACCCCATCGAGGTGGTTACCGCACCGGAAGCCCACGTGCTCGAAGTCATCGAGCGCAACTTCTCCCGCTCGGCAACCATCAACGAAACCATCGAGCAGGTACTTTCCGGCGGCCTGGTCGAGGCCGAGGACGTCGAGAACAGCTCGCCGATGGTGCGGCTGGTCGACCAGATCCTGGCCACCGGCATCCAGGCCAAGGCCACCGACATCCACCTGCAGCCAGAAGTGCGCAACATGATGGTCCGGCTGCGCGTCGACGGTCTGCTGCGCGAAGAGCTCATCATTCCAAAAGCCCTGCAGAGTGCGGTGATCGCACGGCTCAAGCTCATGGCGGGGCTCGACATCACGGAAAAACGTGTCCCGCAGGACGGGCGGATCAAGTTCACCTTCGGAGCGAACAAGGTGGATCTGCGGGTGTCCACGCTGCCGATCAATAACGGCGAAAGTATCGTGATGCGGATTCTGGAAAGCGATGCCGCACGGCTGAGCTTTGACCAGCTCGGGCTCAGCACCGCCGACCTGGCCCGGCTCAGCGGTGCAATCAACCATCCTTTTGGCATGGTCCTGGTCACCGGGCCGACCGGATCCGGCAAGACCACCACCCTCTACACCGCGCTCGGCAGCATCGAGCGGGAAACCCGCAGCGTGTTCACGCTCGAGGATCCGATCGAGTACCAACTGCCGCTGGTGCGACAGTCGCAGATCAACACGGACGTCGGCCTCGACTTTGCGACCGGCTTGCGGGCTCTGCTGCGGCAGGATCCGGACGTGATCCTGGTCGGCGAGATCAGGGACCTGGAAACCGCGCAGCTGGCAACACGCGCTGCGCTGACCGGGCACCTGGTGTTCAGCACGCTGCATACGAACAGCGCGGTTGCCGCGATTCCCCGCCTTGTAGATATGGGGATCGATCGCTACCTGCTGCCATCGGCGCTCGTCGCGATCGTCGGCCAGCGCCTGCTGCGGCGCCTGTGTCAGGACTGCCGGCGGCCAGCTGACCGGCCAGCGGTCGAGATCCTCGGCCCCGACCTCGAAGAGCGGGCGACCACGATCGAGACTCATTGGGAGGCCGTCGGCTGCAGCAACTGCGGCAACAGCGGTTACACCGGCCGCATCGCGGTATACGAGGTGCTACTGCTCAACGACGCATTCCACGATGCGATCCTGAACGGCGCCAAAGATTCGGACCTCGAGCGCCTGGGACGAGCGAACGGAATGACAACCATGCTCGAGGACGGGCTCGCGAAGGCTGCTGCCGGCGAGACGACCCTGAGTGAGGTCGTGCGAGTGCTGCGCTGACGATGCCGCAGTTCACCTATCGGGCCGTCGACCGCCACGG
>JBCDGJ010000013.1:0-52867 GCA_038757945.1 Pseudomonadota bacterium | reverse complement strand
GGATTCAGCAGAAAGGAGTAGCTGTTGCCGTCGACGAGCCCGCTTGGATTGTGAAACAGCGCATACGCCGTGCCATGGATGACCGGATCGATGGTCCTGCGCCTGCTGTTTGAGCCAGCGCGCACGACGACGTCGCGATGAACGGCGTTGACGAGCGCGTCGAGGTCCGCGAGGGCGGCCGCCGGAGTCAGCATCCGGGTTGGCGTTGTAAGCGAAGCGGCGCTGCCGATGCGTACCAGCTCTGCCAGGTAGGGTCGGATAAACCGCGCGGCGGAGAACGTTCCCAACACCGGAACGTCTTTGCGGTTGGTCGCGTGAACTCCTTTGATGCTCAAGCCTCGGACGCCGTTCAGCGCAACGGCGCCGACTTCGTAACCGTCGAACCGCAGGTTGCGGAGCACGACATGCCGGTTGTCGTTGCCGTGAACGCCGTGGTGCGCGCTCCGCCCCAGCGTGCCGCCGTGAATCCGGACCCGTCGGGCGGCAACGAACCGGCTGCCGAAGTCATGCGGGCCCTGTTGCGGAATGAACGGTGCGCTGGCCAGCTCGATGATGGAGAAGAAGCGCTGCAGCAGCGCATGTTCCTCGCTCTGCTCGATGCGGTGACCGTTGAGATCAAGCTCGACGTCGTCCGCGGCAATGACGATCGCCGCAAAGAAACCAATGCCGAAGGCAGCCGGGTCATAGCTCGGGCTGAGTGGTGACGGCGCTGGCGCGGCGTTGGCTACCTTGGTGCCGCGGTGGAACTGGGTGGCCAGCGGCATGCCGGCGAGCGCGGCGGGCACTGGTTCGTCGAGGGGCAGCCCGAGGCGCTCTGCGACCGCTTCCGGCAGCTGGCCGTTGGCGATCGCCGCCGTCAGCGCGGCGGGTGAGTTCGGTTGAAAGCTGATGTCTTCTGCGAGCCGGTAGCGGCCCGGCTGATCGATGATGTAGGTGCCCCAGGTGAAGTCAGCTTGCCGCAGCTCGACGATTGCCGCCTGCTCCGCGTGGATCTGGCCGGTGCCGAGTCCGCAACACAGAAGCAGGAGCAGCCTGGCTTGCCAGGCGCTCTGGCGCCACGAGGCGGAGCGACCGCTACCTGTTCGGTCACAGCTGTGGGTCATGCTCCTGGAGGTGTTGCTCCCGGCGGCGTTGCACCTCGCGCCGTGGTGCTGGGTGTGCTGAACCGTATGCGTTTGCTGGGGCATGGTAAGGCCTGTGCTCTGATCTTTGCTTCCGGGTGCTGATTGTTCATTCGCGGCGTAGCCGGCACATGCCAGATCGGCGGCGCTAGCTGTAGGCAGTGGCGTGCGCTGGATGGTCGTCATCGCAGCGGGCGGGGGTGCGTTTGATCAGGGTCCGGCATCCGGCAGCGATGCTGGTGGTCAGCCGCAGCCTGATGGGCCGTGAGGGCTAGGTCCTGAGCACCGACAGAATCAATCAGGCTGCAGGGGACTGTGATCCAGCAGTTCCAGTGCCTCGCGACACCAGTCCATGAACATGGCCTCGTAGCGGATGCCGGCTGCGAGGGCGAGATACACGCCCTGGCGGCGCTGGGAGAGAGCCTCCGGATCTGCGTAGTGGTGGGCGCGGATCTTTTCGTAGAGCTCAGCCTTGGCCTGATGCTGGGCCAGGCGTGCCTTGATCTCGCGGACCAGGTGCGCTCGATTCTGCTCGTTCAGCTGGTAGAGCTTGACGAACAGGTCGTCCTTGGCGGGCCGGCGTCTGGATTCGGTCAGTGCCCAGGCGGCGAGCGCACGGTGACCCGGCTCGGTCAGCTTGTACTCCACCTTGTCCGGACGGCCGCTCTGCTCGACGCGCCGGGCTTCCAGCTGCCCGGCCTGGGTCAGCTTCTTCAGCTCCTGATAGATCTGCTGATGGCTCGCGGCCCAGAAGAAACCGAGGGACGTTTCGAACCGGCGCGCCAGGTCGTAGCCGGACAGCGGGCCATCGAGGAGGGCGGTTGCGATCGCGTGGCTCAACGCCATGGGTTGCCTGTTGGTGAGTGGCGCATGGAGGCAGTCTGCCGGATTGCGGCGTATATGCAATTACTTGCAACAGTCACTTTGGGTGGCTAGAGTGCGGGGCTGAATTCTTATGCAGTTTGTTGCATAGCCTCTTATCGATATTTGGAGTATCTTTTATGGCCATCCCCGCTCTGCTGAACGGCCGCCTGACGGTCCCTGCCGTCGCGGCACCGCTGTTCATCATCTCCAATCCGGACCTGGTGCTGGCGCAGTGCAAGGCCGGTGTTGTCGGATCCTTTCCGTCGCTGAACGCGCGTCCGCTGGAGCGGCTGGATGAGTGGCTGACGCACATCAAGAGCGAGCTTGCGGCCTATGACGCAGCTCACCCGCAGCGCCCCAGCGCGCCTTTTGCCGTCAATCTGATCGTTCACAAGTCCAACGACCGGCTGCATGAGGATCTGGCGCTGTGCGTGAAGCACGAAGTGCCGCTGGTGATTACTTCGCTCGGCGCCAATACGGAGGTGAACGACGCGATTCACAGCTACGGCGGGATCGTGATGCACGACGTGATCAACGATCGCTTTGCCCGCAAAGCAATCGAGAAGGGTGCCGATGGCCTGATTGCGGTGGCGGCCGGTGCCGGCGGCCATGCCGGCGCGACATCGCCCTTTGCGTTGGTACAGGAGCTTCGAAGCTGGTTCGACGGCCCGCTGCTACTGTCCGGCTCCATCGCCAGCGGCGCAGCCATTCTCGGTGCGCAGGCGATGGGGGCTGACCTGGCCTATGTCGGTTCCGCTTTCATTGCGACCGAGGAAGCGAACGCCGATCCGGCCTACAAGCAGATGCTGGTCGATTCGACCGCCACGGATATCGTCTATTCGAACCTCTTCACCGGCGTCCACGGCAACTACCTCAAACCATCGATCAAAGCCGCGGGCCTGGATCCCGACAACCTGCCGCACAGTGATCCCTCGAAAATGAACTTCGGTTCCGGCGGCAACACCGATTCGAAAGCCTGGAAGGATATCTGGGGTTGTGGTCAGGGTATCGGTGCGATCGATGCCGTGGTGCCGGCGGCACAGGTTGTCGAACGGCTGACGGCGGAGTACGAGCTCGCGCGGTCGCGGCTTGCTGCTGTGGCCTGAGGGTCGGGCCTGGTTGAACCCGCCGTTCGCTGATGGTGACTGACAGGTTGCCACTCAACGATGGGAAATCACCATGAAGAAGCTCCTCCTGCTGACCGGCCTGGTGGCCTGCGCGTGTGCCCTCGAGGCGCAGGCACATCCTGCCCTTGGCATGTCCATCGCCCCCGGGTCGACCGTGACGGCTCCGATCCAACGGACGCCAGCTGCGCGAACCGACGCGGCAATCGGGATGTCCATCGGGGCTGGATCCACGGTATTGGCACCGATCCAGGCGCCAGTCCGGAAAGCACCGATCGTTCCCTATGCGGGACCTTCGAACTTCCGCAACCTCGGTACGCACAACACCGCGCCGTCCAGCGATGCGTCCGTGCAGCGTCACCGCGTCAGCGTGGGCCTGACCGTCTGGCACAGCGACCGTCCTGCGTTCTAGAACGACCGGAACCGTTCCAGCGGGAGCGCGCCTCGAGCGGCGCGCTCCCGCTGACGATTGCGCCTGCTGCCTTCTGCCCTCTAGTTGGGGCGTTGGTTGCGAGAGGCGCCGCTGCTGCGAGGCGCAGCTTTGAAGGTTTTGCAGATTTGACAGCGTTGTCGTGCTTTCCCCCGACAGGTACCTTTCGGCTGGGGAGTGCGCTGCAATGAGTAACAACGAGAACGGACGCCTGTCCAGCGTCGAGAAGGTCGGCTACGGGCTCGGGGATACCGCGTCCAACTTCTTCTTTCAGACCTTCAACATCTTTCTTCTGTACTACTACACCGATGTCTTCGGTATCTCTGCTGCGGCCGTGGGCACCCTGTTCTTCGTGTCGAAGCTGTGGGACGCGGTCAACGATCCGCTCATGGGCGCGCTTGCCGATCGCACCCGCACCCGCTTCGGCAAGTTCCGCCCCTACCTGCTCTGGATGGCGGTGCCCTATGGCGTGATGGGCTATCTGATGTTCGCGAACCCGAGCCTCGACGAGTCCGGCAAGCTGGTCTACGCGTGGGTCACCTACTCGCTGATGATGATGCTCTACACCGCCATCAACGTGCCTTACTCGGCGCTGATGGGCGTGATGACGCCGAGCTCCCAGGAGCGCACGCAGCTCGCCAGCTTCCGGTTCATCGGAGCCTTCGGCGGTGGCCTGCTGATCTCCATGCTCGTTCGGCCGCCGGTGCAATTCTTCGGGGCGGAAGATGAGGCGGCCGGCTTCCAGGTCACCATGGCGATCTTCGCCGTTGCCTCCATTGCAATGTTCTGGGGCACCTTCGCGACCACGACAGAGCGGGTGCAGGCCGCAGACGAGGGGGAGACGTCGCTGGCCACGGATCTGAAACTACTGTTGCAGAACCGGCCCTGGATCGTGCTCTGCTTCGCCGCAGTCTTTACGCTCACGAGCGTGGCGCTGAAGAACGCGGTCACGATTCACTCCTTCAAGTACTACGTCGGCGACGACGGCACCCCGATCTTTCTGTTCTTCGATCTGACTACGCTCTTCATGACCGTGGGCATGCTGGCGCTGATCGTTGGCGTGGCCTGTACCAGCTGGCTTAGTGCCCGCTTCGACAAGAAAGCACTCCTGATCGCGCTCTCTATCGGCAGCGGTAGTTGCATGGTTGCGCTCTTCTTCGTGTCGCCAGACCAGGTTGCGCTGCTGATGATCATCAACATCCTGGGCTCGCTGCTGGCGGGGCCGACCGCACCGCTGGTCTGGGCCATGTATGCGGATGTTGCCGACTACGGAGCCTGGCGCTTCGGCCGTCGCACGACGGGCCTGATCTTTTCCGCCTCGATGTTCGCGCAGAAGTTTGGCCTGACGATTGGTGCCGGCCTGTCCGGCTGGCTGCTGTCACTCTTTGGTTATGTCGCCAACGTTGCCCAGAGCGATGACGCACTGTTTGGCCTTCGGGCCCTGTTTACCCTTATCCCTGCTGCGGTCGCGCTTGCCAACGTGATCGTGCTGTTCTTTTACCGCCTCGATGATCGACAGGTCGCCGAAATCGAAACGGCGCTTGCCGCGCGGGAGCCTCGCGCTGCAGCTGGTGCGTAATGGCGTGCTGCTCGACCAGGGCGGTCAGAATCGCAGCACCAGCAGCCTGCCGATTCGCGCGGACATATTCCCTGCGCGATCACCAGAACTGCAGAGTCGCCACCGTGTCCTGGGCTGACAGCAGTGATTTCTAACGAGCGCCGTAAGCGCAGTCAGAGTGCGGTAGCTTGCAACCTTGGCCATTGGTTATCGTAGCCGGCAGTAGCAGGTCACCCTCGAGCTTCTTCAGAGCACCGCAGTATGCAAAAACCGCCGCTGAGCTGGCTGCAGGCGTTTGAAGCTGCCGGGCGCACGGGCAGCTTTAAAGCTGCAGCGGAGGAGCTGCACGTATCGCCGTCCAACATCAGCCATCAGATTCGGGATCTGGAGGCGTACCTGGGCACGCTGCTGTTCAGCCGCCAGAGGCGACAGGTTCGGTTGACGCGCGAGGGGGAAGCCTACCTGCCCGGATTGAGCAGCGGTTTCCAACTGATTCGAGAGGCCAACGCGAAGCTGGGCGATGGCGCGGAGCGTTTCTACATCGGCGCTTTTCCGTTCCTGGCGAGCGAACTCATCACGCCCCAGCTCGAGGCTGTTCGGGCAGCGCTTGGGCCGGTCGATCTGCGGGTCTTCACCCATACCCGTCTCGAGGCGCTGACTCATACCAATCCCGAGGAACGGCTGGACGTCGTGGTCGCCTACGGGCGCGGCAAGGCGTCGTTCCCCGGTTTGGGTTTCGACAAGCTCTGCGACGTAGCGCTCGTTCCCGTTGTCGGAAACTCGGCTCCGCAGCTGAACGCTGCGACGGAGGTGCTGCGTCAGCCACTGATCCGCGTCCTCGGTCCGCTGCGCGGTTGGGAGCTGTGGTCGGAGCGGTTTGGCCGTGCCGGCGACCTGCTCACTTTTGCCGTTGAGACGGACAGCTACCATACCGCCATGCTGAGCGTCGAACGGAACGAGGGCGTGTGCCTGGCCGTCGCGCCGTTCATCAAGCCCTGGCTCGATGCAGGGCGGGTGCGTCCGCTCAGCACGCTTGCGCTGCCGATTGAAGACCAGGCTGCTTATGCGGTTTACGCACCGCACCAGGCAGAGCGGGCGGCACTGCGGCAGTTCGTCAGCTGGCTGCGATCGGCGCTGACATGAATAGGACTCATGTCCGCTGAATGACAACCTTTTGTCTGGCTTACGCCCACCGCTGAAGATCGAAGCCCAGCAATCATTTGGAGCATGGGCATGCGTGCGCTTTTCGCCACCGGTCAGAAAGACAGAACGACGCAATGGCAGGAGGTCGAGGCGCCCAGCCTGATTGCCGAGACCGATGCCCTCGTGCGTCCGCTCGCCGTTGCCCTCTGCGATCTCGACCGGCTGATCATCGAAGGGCGGTCCCCGTTTCCGGGCTCCTTCATGCTTGGCCACGAGTTTACCGGCGAGGTGCTGGCGATCGGTTCGGAGGTCACCGGGCTGAACGTCGGCGATGTCGTGCTCGCGTCCTTCCAACCATCCTGTGGCGCGTGTCCCCGGTGTTCCGCCCGCCACTCCTCGGTCTGTAGCTCCGTGGCGAACGGCAGCATGTACGGTATTGGTGCCTCCGGTGGTGACTGGGGGGGCGCGCTGGCCGATTTGATCCGCGTGCCCTGGGCAGATGCGAATCTCTTCAAGCTGCCGGAGCAGGTTGATCCCGTTGCCATTGCTTCAGGCGCGGATAACCTGGCCGACGGCCTGCGCGGTGTCGAGGAACCGCTGCTGCGCCGACCGGCGGCAAGCGTTCTGGTGGCCGGAGGTGGCAGCATTCCACTGTATGCAGTGCTGTGCGCGCGCTTTCTCGGCGCCGGTACGATCAGCGTGGCCTCCGCGGATCCCTTCGTGCTCGCTACCGCCGAACAGCTGGGTGCCGAGTGCCTGCCGATCGAGCGCTGGCCGAAGCGCTTTCGCAGCCACGATGTCACCGTGGACTGTACCAACGACGAGCAGGGTTTGAGCGCCATCCTGCGGTCCACCGAACCCTACGGTGAGTGTTCGTCGTCGTCGATTTTCTTTGGCGGTCCGACGCCGATACCGCTCTTCGAGCTGAATATGCGTGGCATTCACTTCCACACGGGACGCGTGAACAGCGCGGCGGTCGTTCCCCGGGTATTGGAGCTGGTCGAGGCGGGGCTGGATCCTGGCGCGATCGACCCGGTGTTCGCCACCTTTGCGGACCTCGAGGAGGCTGCGGCGGCGGAACCCTTCAGCCGCAAGCTGATCGTCAGCAACGCCTGATGCACCGGAACCTTGCGTCGGGCGGGATACTGTATAAATATACAGTATCAACAACCCGAAGCGAGGCTCGCGATGACGACACCCTGCAGGATCTGCGAGGACAACCTGGTCAACCGGCACAAGCGGCTGCAAATCTGCGACAGCTGTTACTCCGGCATCAACTACTGGCGGTCCCGGTCGGTGGGTGATCTCGTCAAGCATGACGCCAAGCTGACGCGCCTGAAGAAGCGCGCGGCGTTTCTCATGGGTCAGCGCACCAACCAGGTCGTTGCACCCATTGCCGCGGCCGGTGCATCGCGTCGCACGGGCTAGCGGCTGGTCGTTCGCTGGCTGTCAGGCGGTTTGCGGCGAATCTGCGCGCTGTAATGCCGTGAAGCGCTGCAACCGGTGGGCTACAGCAACGGTGCCATCGATCAGATGAGCGGCTGCTGCTGGCTCGATAGGGTCGCCTGGAACAGATCGATGAACGCGGTGGCCGGCGGCGACGCCGCTTCCCGGCTCGGTACCGAAAATCCGAGCTCGTGTCCTTCGAGCTCTACGATGTCGCTGTAGATGGTGTAGGCCGCCTTCATCCTTCTGCCCGGGCCGCCCAGGTCCGGTTGATCGAGGGTCACTACCGGCGAGATCGCGTCGGTTCGAGCAACGAGCTCCAGCACGATGGGAAAATGGTCGCAGACGTAGTGGGGTGACCGCGGCTGCAGTCCGGCGGCGAGGTAGGCACCGGCCAGGTTCACTTCGGTGCTCAATCCGGTTGCCGGCAGAACGAGCGGATACTGCAGCAGCTCCGCGGCGCTGGGGTTCGGCCCCGCGGGATGGTCCTTTCTTCCAATGACGAAGGTACTGAGCGTGCCGACGGCAATGGTCTCCACCTCCTGCCACACCCGCAGATAGTTCGACGCACCCACAACGAGGTCGATGTCGCGGTTGATCAGCGCCTTGGCCATCTCATCCACGGTGCCGGTCTGCAGATCGATCTCGATACCCGGGTAGAGCTGCGCAAAGGCGGGGACGCTGGTCTCCACAAAGGTCATGAATGCTGAGGGTGCGACACCGAGGCGCAGTCTGCCCTGCCGCAGATCGGCGATCTGGTCCATGTCCGCCATCAGGGCGCCGAGCTCCGATAACAGCCGTTCTGCCTTGCGAACGAACAGCTCACCGGCAGCGGTAAGCCGCACGCCGCGCGGCAGTCGTTCGAACAGCGGGTACCCGAGCTGAGCCTCCACTTCGGCAACGCTTTTGGTCAGCGCGGACTGGGAGATGGCCAGCAGCTTGGTTGCGCCGGTAAAGCTGCCAGCGCGGGCTACCCCAATGACGTGCCGCAGCTTCCGGTTGTCAGGAAGCCGGCCGGTGAGCAGGCTCAATTTTCGGTATTCCTTTTGCGAATAGCGAAGAGACTAATTTTCTCTGGTATGAATCGCAACCGCTGTGGAGAATGCCGCCCGAGCAACTGGAGAACTCCCATGGCACCGATGAATGCACTGGCCTTAGACGCCTCCCGCACCCTGCGTGATCTCATGATCGAACAGGCTCGGGACATGCCGCTGGATCAGATTGATGTCACCAACTGGGACCTGTACCTGCAGGACGCAATCTACCCGTACTTCGAGCGCCTGCGCCGGGAGGACCCGGTGCACTATCACTCGGACAGCCGCTACGGGCCGTTCTGGTCGATCACGCGCTATGAAGACATCAAGGCCGTCGATACCAACCACAAGATCTTTTCTTCCGAGCCGACGATCAGCATTTTCGATCAGGTTGATGACTTTCAGCTGCCGATGTTCATCGCTATGGATCAGCCGAAGCACGACGTGCAGCGGAAGGCGGTCAGCCCGGTGGTGGGTCCGAAGAACCTGGCGGGGATGGAGTCGCTCATCCGTGAGCGCACCGCGCGGGTGCTGGACGAGCTGCCGATCGGTGAAGAATTCAACTGGGTGGATCGGGTGTCGATCGAGCTCACCACCATGATGCTGGCGACGCTCTTTGCCTTTCCCTTTGAAGAGCGGCACAAGCTGACTTTCTGGTCCGATGCTGCGACGACGACAGAAATGAAGCCGGAGGAGCGGCGTGAAGCCTTGCTCGAGTGCCTGGCACGGTTCAACGAGCTCTGGCACGCACGAAAAGAGCAGGAGCCCAGCCTGGACCTGCTGTCCCTGCTTGCGCATGGCGAAGCAACTCGCAACATGATCCAGAAACCGATGGAATTTCTCGGCAACCTGGTGCTGCTGATTGTCGGCGGCAACGACACGACCCGTAACTCGATGTCCGCGAGCGTACTCGGCCTGAACCAGTTTTCGACGGAGTACGACAAGCTGCGTGCGAACCACGCGCTGATACCGAATATGGTTGCGGAGGTCATCCGTTGGCAAACGCCGCTGGCTCACATGCGGCGGACGGCGCTCGAGGACGCGGTCATCAATGGCAAGCGGATCCGCAAGGGCGGCAAGGTGCTGATGTGGTACGTCTCGGGCAACCGCGATGCCGAGAAGTTTGAGGACCCCGATCGGCTGATCATCGATCGCCCCAACGCCCGGGAGCACATCTCCTTCGGCTTCGGCATTCACCGGTGCATGGGCAACCGGCTGGCCGAGCTGCAGCTGCGCGTGCTCTGGGAAGAGATCCTCAAGCGCTTCGAGTTTGTCGAGGTGACCGGCGAGCCGGAACGCATCCGCTCCAACCTGGTTCGTGGCTACGCGACGCTGCCGGTGACCCTGCACGCGAAGCGCTAACCGCGTTCGAGGGCGGTTGGTGACCTGGCGCCTGTTGCGGCAGTCGCCAGGATGAGTTGTTGCGGCAGGCCTGCGCTGCAGGCTTGCTACTGCCAGACCCCGAGAATACCGCCCATGACCACGCTGTAGGCCACGCGGTAGCCGGCCTGGATCAGAAACAGGCGGATGCCCCAGCCGCAGAAGGCGGTGTCCGATGCCATCGCTGTCGCAATAAACCCGACCCCGGTCAGGGCTCCGATCAGCAGCCCGCCAGTCAGCGTCTGGATCGCGAGGGTGTTCATTAACGCGGCCAGCACCACGCAGGTCAGCAGAGCAGTGAAGAAGCTGACCACGAACGGCGTCGGCGTAGGCTCGATGTCGTCCTCCGTCTTGCCCAGGGCGTTGAGCCAGGCCTGGCCGAACAGCGGTCCGTACCATAGACCGCCAATGACGAAAGCAACGACGGTGGCGGTCAGGATGGCCCACCAGTTGAGGCCCGCAAAATCCAGCATGACGATTCCCCCTCGCAGCGTGGGCGATCATCATAGCCGGATCGCCGGATCGCCGGATCGCCGGATCGCCGGATCGCCGGATCGCCGGATCGCCGGATCGCCGGATCGCCGGATCGCCGGATCGCCGGATCGCCGGATCGCCGGATCTCGGGATCGCCGGATCTAGGGATCTCGGGATCGCCGGAAGAGTTACTGTGCTGGTGATCCGCTGGCGGGAACCACGCGTTGTTCGATAGCGCCGAAGATGCTCGCACCCTGCAGATCGAACATGTCGATCTGCACGTGGTCTCCCGCGCGCAGGAAGCCCGTGATGGGGGCGCCGGTGCGTAGCGTTTCGACCATACGCAGCTCGGCCAGGCAGGAGTAACCGGTGCCGCCTTCGCTGATCGCGGCGCCATAGTCGTCATCCGCCGTCTTCGCGCCGCGTGCCTTGTTGCTCACTGTCCCCGAGCCGATGATCGTGCCGGCACCGAGGTTGCGGGTGCGCGTCGCGTGGGCGATCAGATCCGCAAAACTGAAGGTCATATCCTGGCCTGCGTCCGGCCTGCCGAATAGCGTGCGGTTGTAGTGCGTGATCAACGGCAGACACACGCGTGCGTCCTGCCAGGCGGTGCCCAACTCGTCCGGGGTGATTGCCACCGGCGAAAACGCCGTGGCGGGCTTGGACTGAAAGAAGCCGAACCCTTTCTCCAGCTCGCCGGGAATCAACCCGCGCAGCGATACGTCGTTGACCAGCATCAGGAGCTGCACGTGCTCAGCTGCCGCGTCGGCGCTGGTACCCGCGGGCACGTCGTCGGTGATCACGGCAAGCTCGCTTTCGAAGTCGAGCCCCCAGTCCTCGTTGCCGAGGGGGATGTCGTCCCGCGGCCCCAGCAGATCGTCCGAGCCGCCCTGGTACAGCAGCGGCTCGTGCCAGAAGCGCTGGGGTATATCGGCCCCTCGCGCGCGGCGTACCAGCTCCACGTGATTGACGTAGGCGCTGCCGTCGGCCCACTGAAATGCCCGCGGCAGCGGCGCCGCGCAGGCGCTTGGATCAAAGGGCGCGCTTTCAACGGTGCCTGCGTTCAGGGCGTCGGAGAGCGCCTGCAGCGCCGGTGCCGCCGTCGCCCAGCCGTCCAAGGCAGCCTGCAGGGTCGGTGCAATCTTCGTTGCTTCGACGGCGCGTGCCAGATCGCGCGACACCACCAGCAGGCGACCATCGCGGCCGTGCTTGAGGCTTGCGAGCTTCACGAGTCTTCGCGGGCGAGCTCGCGCTCGTGCAGCCAGGCCGCATGCTGTGGGGCGCGCTTGGTGCGGCTCCACTCTTCGAGCATGGCCGGTGCCACGGCGTGCAGGCGCTGCAGATCTTCGGTGCTCCCGGTGTTTACCGCCAGCTCCACGCGGTGGCCGTTCGGATCGAAGAAGTAGATGGAATCAAAGATGCCGTGGTCCACCGGGCCGACGACCTCGAGCCCCGCGGCCTCGGCCCGGGCCTTGGTGGCCAGCAGCTCCTCACGGGTTTCCACCTCGAAGGCGATGTGCTGCACCCACTCCGGGGTGTTCGGATCTTTGCCCATCTCCGGGGAGTTGGGCAGCTCGAAGAACGCCAGCACGTTCCCCATCCCGGCATCGAGAAACACGTGCATGTAGGGATCCGGTGCCTTCGTCGAGGGCACCCGGTCCTCGGCGATGGCGAGCACGAAGTCCATACCCAGGAGCTCGCGGTAGAACTCGACGGTCTCCCGAGCGTCGTTGCAGCGGTAGGCGACGTGGTGAATGCGCTTCAGGCTCATGCCGCACCTTCCAGGGCGGGGTCCCCCGCCTGCGGCTGGTGACCGTCGTCAAGCCCCCCGCGGCGCAGCTGGTCGCGCTCCATCGATTCGAACAGGGCCTGGAAGTTGCCTTCACCAAATCCTTCGTCGCGTTTGCGCTGGATGAACTCGAAGAAGATTGGTCCGATCACGGTCTCCGAGAAGATCTGCAGCAGCAGCTTCGGCTCACCGCCCTCGGTGGTGCCATCGAGCAGGATGCCGCGGCGCTTGAGCTCAGCCACCGGTTCACCGTGGTCTGGCAGGCGCTCCTCGAGCATGTCGTAGTAGCTGTCCGGCGGCGGTGTGAGAAAGGGCACGCCGCGGTCGGCGAGCCTGTCCCAGACGGCGAGCAGATCGTTGCAGGCGAAGGCGATGTGCTGAATGCCTTCGCCGTTATAGGCCAGCAGAAACTCTTCAATCTGACCTTCGGTGCCGCCGCGGGCCTCTTCGTTGAGCGGAATTCGGATCTTGTTGTCCGGTGCGGTCATCGCCCGTGAGGTCAGGCCGGTCTGTTGGCCCTGGATGTCGAAGTGGCGGATCTCGCGGAAGTTGAAGAGCTTCTCGTAGAAAGCGGCCCAGTGCGCCATGCGACCGCGGTATACGTTGTGCGTCAGATGGTCGATGACCTCGAGGCCCACGCCTTGAGGCCGTCGCTCGACGCCGGGGATATAGTTGAAGTCGATGTCGTAGATCGCGCTGCCGTCTGCATAGCGGTCGATGAGGTACAGCGGCGCGCCGCCGATGCCGCGGATCGCGGGCAGGCGCAGCTCCATGGGGCCGACCGGAATCTCCACCGGCTGCGCACCGAGATCCAGTGCCCGCTGATAGGCGTAGTGGCTGTCGGCAACGCGGAACGCCATTCCGCAGGCCGAAGGGCCATGTTCCTCGGCGTAGTAGGCGGCGTAGCTCTTCGGTTCGTAGTTGACGATGAAGTTGATGTCGCCCTGGCGCCACAGGTGGACGGCCTTCGAGCGGTGTCGGGCAACGAGGCTGAAACCCAGCGTTTCGAATACGGGCTCGAGCACACCTTCTCTGGGTGCGCAGAACTCGACGAACTCGAACCCGTCCAGGCCCATGGGGTTATCCATCATGATCCGTCTCCGGTTTCACACTGGATCCAGTCTAGGGCCATGGCCCGGAAGAAACTTTGCTTTTTCAGCGGTTGGGAGCGATATTTAGATTGAATCTTCCATAATCTGCTGTTTGAAAGATGGAATCATCCAATTTGCTCGACGATACCGAACGCCAGATCCTCGCCCTGCTGCAGGCGGACGGCCGCATGGCCAACGTTGATCTTGCCGAACGGATTGGCCTTTCGGAGTCGCCCACCTATCGGCGTACCAGGCAGCTTGAGAACAGCGGCGCAATTCGCGGCTATGCGGCGATCGCGGACCAGCGTGCGCTCGGCCTCGACGTCACCGCCTACGTGCAGGTGACGATGGAGAAGCAGCCGGACGCGGCGACCGAGGCGTTCCTGGCGGAAGTTGAGGCGGAGCCGCATATCATGGAGTGCTACGCCATGAGCGGTTCGCACGACTACCTGATGAAGGTTGTCGCGCGCAGCATCGATCACTTTTCCGAGCTGGTGATGCAGCGCATCCTCAAGTTCCCAGGGGTACTGCACGTGGAGTCGAGCTTCAGCCTCAAAGAGATCAAGCTGAGCCGCGTGTTGCCGACCTGACCTTGGATCAGCGTTCGCGGCGCACCGCACGATCGACCCAGATGCTCTGGGTCGTGGGGCTGTACCGTGCATAGAACGGTCGTGGCAGCACCTCGCAGTAGGTGCGCATACGGGCTTTGGCGTCGAACAGCGAGGGTGCGACGAAGTACAGCGGCTGGTATTCGGTGATAGGAAACGGACGTTCGGCAGCCTCTGCGGGATCCCAGGGTTCGAGCGCAGCCCGGTGCCCGCCGCTCCCCTCGGGTGCGCAGGCGTAGTCCAGCTCACCGAAGCTCGACAGCAGGCCTGCGCCGTAGGCTTTGAGCACGCCGCCTTCGCGCAGCAGGCCGAACTCCACGGAATACCAGTAGCAGCGCGCCAGCCGTTCGATCTCTGCATCCGTTGCGCCCAGGCTCGCGAGCCCGATTTCCTGCGACAGATCGGCGAAGGCGGTGTCCGCGAACATCGGCGCATGGCCGATCAGCTCGTGGCAGATGTCCGGCTCCGGCGTGTACATCGGTTTCGAGTGATGGCGTATGTACTGGGTGGAGAAAAATACGCGGAACGCCAGGCCATTCAGAAAGTCGCGCGAGTTCAGCAGGCCGGCCACGGGTCGCAGGCGGAAGCCCGTGCGTGCCTCGAGGAAAGCGCTGACCGCCCTTGCCTGGGGGATGCGGTCAGCACCGAAGTCGCAGTGCTGCTTCAGGTCCTTGAGGATGCGCCGGTATTCGGCGCAGGCGTAGCGCTCGTGCAGGCTGGCGAGCTGCAGGTAGACCTCACGCCAGGTGGCGGCTTCGGTCGCCGTGTAGTCCACCAGCGGGATCGAATCGCCCTGCCGGAAGTCCCTGGCCAACGCGTCGATCATGGCCCGTCGCGCGCGGTACTCCGGGTCATGAAATCCCGGGTGATCGGCCGCAAGATCCGTCCCCGCGTCCAGCGTGCGGTTGGCAATGGCATCGAGGTTGCGCACCTGGCGGGGAAACCAGGGTACCTGCTTGCGATCCAGGATCAGGAGCTTGACGGTGGTGCGCTCGAGGTCGCGAATGACCGCCTCGATTGGCGTCTGGCCGCGCTCGCCCTCGCAGTCTACATAGAAGTCGAAGGTGGCGCCCCGGGCCGGGCGCGATTCGATGTGCGTCAGGTTGACGCCCTGTGCTGAGAACACGTGCAGCACGGCTTCCAGCGCGCCGGGCTGGTCCTGGAGCTCGATCAGGAGCGACAGCCGAGCGTCGGGTGCTGGCAGATCGGCTGGCGCTCCGTCCGGGATTGTGGGTGGCGCAGTCATGGCACGATCTTGCGCCTGTCGCGGGCAGGGTGCACGTCTGCGGCTTGGCTCACCCAGCCTGGTCGACCGGTGCTTCCCGCCCGTCGAGGCCGGGTTGCAGGTGAAGGATGAAGTCCGGTTGAGCATTCGCTAGGTTCCGCGCCATCCCCTCCTATCGTTCATGCATGACGATTAAGTGCTGGTGCACCATGGGCGGTAGAACACGCAAAGCGTTTCGCGGCCACTGCCTGGTGGTTGCCGTTGGCCTGATGCCAAGTGTCTGGGCAGCCGCTGCAGCAGCCGCAGATCCGGATGGCGAACCGGGCAGCGAGGCCACTGCGACCGAGCCGCGCTTTGCGGTGTCTGGTCAGCTGCGTTCCCGCTTCAACTATCTCGACAACACCTTTCGCAACACCACCAACGGGTTCAGCGTTATTCATGCGCGCTGGCGTCGGCGCGATGTGCCGGAGCTGCAGGCGTTTTACACGCTGCCGGTCGGTCGGCTCCCGAACGGGCTCGATCCGACGGCGCTTCGAGATGATCGGTTCGAGCTGGACCAGGAGCGGGTGGCCGTCCGCTTCTGGGGCATGGCGGTGGAAGGTTGGTCGCCGATCAAAGGGTACGACCTGGATCTTTTCGTGCTCGGGCTCGAAGAGCGGGATCAGCGTCTGATCCCCTCCCGGAACCGGGAACTGATCACTCTCGGTTATGCGCTGAAGCGGCGCGTTCGCGGCTGGCAGATCAATCTCGAGGCGGTCTATCAGTTTGGTGATTCACGTGCCGACGTCGAGACCACTACCGACCTCACGCATCGTTCCTGGTCCCTGCACAGCCACCTCCGTCGTCGCTTCGATATGCGGTTTGCACCCATCTTGACCCTGCGGTACGACTACGCGCGTGGTGACCGGGTGCCCGACGATCGGCGCAACGAACGATTTGATCCGCTCTACGGCGCGCGTCGCTTCGAGCTCGGGCCCTCAGGGATCTTCGGGCTGTGCGAGCGCAGCAAGCTCATGAGCCCCGGGGTCAGCCTGAGCATTGCGCCGCTGCCGCGCACCCGTCCGCTCACCGGGTATCGGGTTGCCTGGCTGGCGATCAGTCGTGACGCTCTGACGACGGCCGGGTTACGGGATCCGAGTGGTCGCAGCTCCGATCTGCTCGGTCAGTTCTTTGAATACCGGCTGCGTTGGGATCTGTTTCTCGATCGGCTCCAGCTGGAGACCGGTGGCGTCTACTTGCGCAAAAGTCGGTTCTTTGACCCGGTTGGCGATGCCACCAACCGTGACAACACGGTCTATGCGTATCTGCAGGCGACGCTGCGCTCTTGATGGGGATGCCTCTGGCGGGTGCGTTGCGTGCCGGACAGACTCACCGCGAAGGCTTTGTTTCGGCGGCCAGTTGATCTAATATTAATGAGAATCATTTCTGTTAAAAAAATGCGCTGCTCGTTGCAGCCCAGTGCCTACAAGAGCCATACCGCCGGGTGCTTCGCTTCGTGAACAGCGTGTGCTGCACACGCTGAATGACCGAAGCAAGCTCGTCGGCCACGCAGCTGGCAACGCGAGATCCCATGACAGACCAGACGATCAGCTCACCGACCAATGCCTCCGCGTTCGCCGAGGCCCCGGCCACCGGGTCATCCGTACCCGGGACCGCGGAAACGCCACCGGACACCGTCAGCATGCCCGGCTCACGCGCGAAGGAGATTCTGGAGCAGCTGCCCGGTTGGGGAGATCTCGTGACGATCGTCCTGCACGGGGGCTGTGTCTTCGAGTACAAGGGGCCGTTTCCAACCGGAACGGTCGCCCGGGGCTTCTATAACCTTGAGGGCACCCGTCCGGGTTTCGAAGGCCATCTGCGCCTGGCTGCAATCGACCACATCGGTTTTCAGGACCGGCAGCATGCGGGCCGCATTGCCCACGCGCTGACCTTCAACGACAACAACGGTCAGAACCTGTTCAAGGTCTTTCTCGGTCGAGATGCCAGCGGCGCCATCTTCGCTGATCAGCTCGAGCGCTACGAAGCGCTACGCGCAAGCGCAGCGCACGGTGCCCGGGGACAAAGGTCATGAAGAACAAGGCAATGCAGGCGCGCCTCACGGAAGAAATCGTCGGTTTCCTGCGTAGCCGCCGCAGCCTGCAGCTGGCATCGCTCGGGGAAGACGGCGTGCCGTTCGCGTCCTATGCGCCCTATGCCATCGACGCGAACAGTTTTTACGTGCTGCTGTCAGATATCGCTTCGCACGGATTGAATCTGCGCCGGGAACCGCGTGCTTCGGTGCTGGTCATCGAAGACGAGGACAGTGCCGGCGAACTTTTTGCCCGGGTGCGGGTGAGCTACGAGATCCGGGCTGAGGAGCTGGCCGTGGGCACAGCGGAGTGGCAGCAGGCGCTCGAGGAGCTCGTCCAGCGCCATGGCGAGCGTCCGCGCAATCTCTCGCAGCTGTCGGATTTCCGCCTCTTCCGCCTGCGCCCGGTGAAAGGCCGCTACGTCAAAGGGTTCGGCAAAGCCTACAGTCTGGGCGGTGACACGCTGGGTGCCGAGCGCGTCGATCATCTGCGAGAGGGGCACAAGCCGCGCAGCACGGCCGTGATCTGAGTGCCGTGGCGCTAACGCCGCCGGCTACCGCCGCCGCGACAATCGGCAGTTAACCCCGAGCCGCGGTGCCGGAGGCACCTGCTCAGGGGGCTGCCCAGTTCCCGCCAAGCGCCAGGTTCAACCGAATCCACTCGTCCAGCCGCAGTCGCTGCACGTTGACCAGCGCGCTGTCAGCGTTAAACGTTGTGGTTTGGATGGTCAATACATCGAGCAGGTCAGTTTCACCTTCCTGGTAGCGGAGCCGAGCGAGTTCAAGCGCGCGGTTTGCCGCTGTTGCTGCGGCCGTCAGGGCTGTCTCGCGCCGCTTCAGGATAGTGCTTTGATCGAGACTGTTCTCAACCTCCTGGAATGCGGTAAGCACGGTCTGGGCGTAGCCCTCGAGCTGCTGTAGCTGGGCGGCTTGTGCCTGATCAATTTGTGCACCCCTCAGCCCCGCGTCGAACAGTGGACCAAGCAGGTTTGATGCAAGCTGCCAGGCCGCCGTGTCGGATTCCAGAACTTCCGACAGCTCCGGAGACGATCCGGTCAGCGACCCGGTCAGGCTGAGCGTTGGCAGCCGGGACGCCTTGGCCGCCTCGACGTCCTTGAAGCGCGCTGCCAAAGCGAGCTCCGCCGCAACGATGTCTGGCCGGCGGGTCAGCAGCTCGGCGGGCAACCCGGGCGGCGGAAGTTCGGGCACCAGCGGCAGGTTGGTGCTGGCAGCCACGGCGGCCCGAGGGTAACGTCCGAGGAGAACCTCCAGCGCTCGAACCGCACGCCGTCTGTTACCTTCTGCACTGGCGACGGCATCTGCTGCATTGGCCAGATCACGATCGGCGAGCGCTACGTCCAGGGCACTGACCGCGCCGAGCTTCCGCTGGGCGGATACGATACGTTCCGTTTCTGCGAGAACGGAAAAGGATTTGCGTGCGACCTCTTCCTGCAGGCCGGCTTCGATCAGTTGGAAGTAAGTCTGGGCTACCGTTGCCGCAAGCGTGTACTGCGAGAACACGTAGTCGACGTAGGCTGATTCTGCACTCAGAAACGCCGAACGTCGGTTGGCCCTCAGCCGCCCCCAAAGATCGAGTTCCCAGTTCAGCAGCAGCCCGGCGCTGTAGCTGTCGCTGCTGGACCCTTCGAGCAGCCCCGCATCGGTGGTTGATCCGGAGTAATTGAGTGCGGGCCAGAGCGCTGCACCTCGTTGGCCAACAATCGCCCGCGCTTGAGCGACGCCCGCAGCAACCTGGCGCAGATCGCGGTTGTTCTCCTGTGCTTCTTCGACCAGTCTCAGCAGCAGCGGGTCGTTGATGGCGGCGATCCAACCGGGCTGCACGCTGCCTACCTCACCTCGCGCCATGGCCCACTCCTGCTCAATGGGAGGGAGCGCTGTGCGGGCAGCTTCCGATGGTGGAGTCCGCGATGCAAAAGGCGTACAGGCGGCAAGGGCCAGCAGGAGCGCAGCGGCGGCAACCCTCAGCATCAGGAGCGCACCTCGTTCGGTTGGATTCCGAACAACAGCGCGTAGAGGCAGGGCGTAACCAGCAAGGTGATCAGCGTTGCAAAGCTGAGCCCACCGGCAATCACTACGGTCATAGATCGAAAAAAAGCGTCAAAGTACAGCGGCAGCACACCAAGCACGGTGGTAAAGGCGCCCATCGTCACCGGTCGCAAACGGCTGGCAGCAGCATCGACAAGGGCATCGAAGCGCGGGACACCTTGAGCGATCAGCTCATCGGTGGAGTCGACGAGAACGAGAGAGTTCTGTATCAGCAGGCCGGACAGTGAGAGCAACCCAAGAATTCCCATGAATTCGAAGGGCGTTTGCGTGGCGACCAGTCCCACCGTCACTCCGACGATTGCGAGCGGCACCACAAACCAGATCACCATGGGCTGGCGCAGCGCGTTAAAGAGCACAACGACGACCAGCACCATGGCCAGAAGGCCCAGCGGTATGGTCGTCGCCAGATTGCCCTGGGCCTCTGCGGAGTTGCCAAACTCACCCTCCCACTTCAGCCGGTAGCCGGGCGGCAGCTCGAGGGATTCGATTCCCGGCTTCAGGCGGGCATACAGATCATCGGCGCGGACGCCCGCCGCCGGATCACACTGTGCCTTGATGGACAGCACTCGGTCAGTTCGCAGAATCTGCCCGTCCCGCCATCGAAGCTCCGCGGAATCGACGACCTGACTCAGCGGTACAGAGGCACCGGTGGTTGGACTCAAAATCGGAATGGTGATGGCGTTGAAGGAGTTCTGGCGTTCATTGGCCGGTGGCCGCGAGATGATTGGGATCAGCTTGTCGCGCTCTCTGAAGGTGCCTCTGCGGACACCGCTGAAATTCTCCTGCAGGGCTTCTGCCAGGTCTTTGCGAGAGATGCCCGCTCGCTCGCCACGAGCCGGAGAGTACATGGGCTGCAGTACTGGAACCTGCTCGCGCCAGTCATCTTTGATCAGAATGGCCCCGCCGTCGGCGGCCATGAGCGCCCGTGCTGCCGCCGACAGCTTGCGCAACACCTTCGGGTCAGGTCCGGAGAAGCTGGCTTCAATCTTCGAACCGCCACCCGGGCCCATCTGAAACTTCCAGACTTTGCCCTGACCATCCGGGAACGATTCATCCAGATAGCCCTGAATATCGAGGATGAGCGAATCGTTCAGCCGATAATCGTCTGTCCGGATCAATAGCTGACCGTACGAGGGCGTTGCAGACGCTGAGTCGTAAACCAGCATGTAGCGGAGCGCACCGCCACCGACGAGTGTCTGCACAGCGTTTACGCCCTCGAGCCCACTCACATAGTTTTCGAGCCGACGCATGTCGGTATTGGTGCGCTGAATATCGGTCCCCTGCGGAAGGTAGTAGTCGACGACGATCTGCGGCGATGTGGAGGCAGGGAAAAAGCCGACGTTGACGAACTGAAAGCCCCAGAGCGCCGCCGCGAAAACAGCGACGGTCAATGCTACGGATAACACCTTGAAGCGCAGTGCCGTTTGGATCACGCCGCGGTACCAGCTCATGAACCGTCCCTCGACTGCCTCCCCTTCGGCGGCGCCTGTGGGTTTGGGATCCGGGAAAAACCAATAGCAGAACAATGGCGTCAGCGTAAACGCGAACACCCAGCTCATGCCCAGCGCAAGCATGACCACCCAGAACAGCGAATTGGTGAACTCGGCCGTGTCGCCCGGCGCAAAACCGATTGGAGCAAAGGCGATGATACCGACCAGCGTGCCACCGAGCAGCGGCTTGAAGTTCGCGGTGGCGACTTCGCGAGCCGCTTCGAGCTTGTTCCTGCCGGCCCGCACAGCTTCCAGAATACCATCGGTAATGACAACGCCATTGTCTACGAGCATCCCGAGGGAAATGATGAGCGCGCCGAGAGAAATCCGGTGCATGGGCACATCGATCAACCACATCAACAGCAGGGTTGCTGCCATGGTCAATAGCACCGTAGCGCCCATGACCAGTCCGGAACGCAGGCCCATGAAAATCAGCAGAGTGACAACGACGATTGCCAATGCAGCGACGACGTTGTTGGCGAAGTCACGAATCGATCGATCCACGACCTTGCCCTGGTGGTAGTACTCATGCACTTCTACCCCGAGTGGTAGCAGTGCTTTGAGAGCTTGGAGCTCTTCATCTACCGCCTGCCCGAGCTTTACCACGTTGGTCCCCGGCAGGTTCGAGATGCCGAGGCCGATGGCGGGTTTACCATCGAAACGGATCAGCTTGGTTGGTGGATCTTCGTACCCCCGTGACACGTTGGCGATGGCGCCGAGCCGAAGCACCGCACCGCTTGTGGCATTGGCGATCAACAGGCGTTCTATGGCGTCGATGGAGTTGATAGCGCCGCTGGGGTTGATGTCGACGCGGGCGTCGCCGAACAGCGCATCGCCGGCCGGTGCAACTTCGTTCTGCTGCGAGAGGGCGTTGTAGAGCTCAGTGATAGAGACGCCGAGCGCGGAGGCCCGCTCTCTCGGCACTTCGACGTAGATGGCCTCCTTCTGTTCTCCGATCAGCTGGATCTTCGCAATGCCCTCGATCAGCAGCAGGTCCTTGCGGAGCTGCTTGGCGAACTCGATCAGCTCGGCATCGCTGAACCCATCGCCGGTGAGCATGTAGTAGATGCCGTACACGTCCCCAAAGTCATCGTTCACCGTGCTTGGACCGGCCCCCGGTGGGAGGTCCGATTCTGCGTCCTTGACCGCATTGCGGATTTTGGTCCAAACCACCTGCAGGTCGGAGCGCGTTTTCGAGTAGTCGAATCGCACTTCGACGTTGATCTCGGACAGGCCTGCCGAGGACACGGAGGAGATTTCTTTGACTTCGGCTAGCTGTTGGAGCGCCGTCTCGATCGGCTCAGTGACCTCGTCAACGACTTCCTGGGGGCTTGCGCCCGGGTAGGGCGTAAAGACCTTGGCAACCCGGATGGTGAACTCTGGATCTTCGAACCGCGGCATCCGGTCATAGGCCTGCCAGCCGCCGACCAGGCAGATTATCATCGCGATCCAGCAGAACAGCGGATACCGGATCGACAGCTCTGCGAGATTGAAGCGCACTATGCGCCGCTCCAAGGCTGGACGCGCATACCCTCATGAATATAGCTCACGCCGGCCGCGACAATCGTCTCACCACCTTCAAGCCCTTCGGTAACGACGACGCCGGTTCCGGAGTAGACACCAAGCACCACTGCCTGACGGCTTACCGTTCCTGTCTGCTGGTCATAGATCCACACGAATCGCTCATCGCCTTCTGCCAGCACTGCGCTTAGCGGAACGACGTAGCCGTCCGGGGCGATGTCGTTGACCCCCACGAAGTTGAAGGTGGTCCGCAGGGTTGCTGTCATCCCGGGCAGGATCACCAGCCCTTCCGGGGGATCAAAGGTGAAGGTGATTTGATAAGTCTGGGTGGCCTCATCCGCGGTGCCGGTGGCTTCCCGGAATGCGGCCGGTATCTCGATACCCGGGGCGACATCGAGCTCGACGAGCGTGTTTGCGGGCTCCAGCCGCGGACCCAAGGCAACGATCGTACTTGGTGCGTCGATCACCACCTCGATCGTGCTGCTTTGCAGCACGATTATTGGTTCCTTCGCCTGTACGTTCTGAAACTGCTCCACGAACACCCGTGAGACGCCCCCGGTAAAGGGGGCTCGCAACACCGTGTCATCAACAGCTTTTTCAGCAACGCTCAACGCAGCTCGTTGAATCTCCATCTGTGTTCTGCGGCTGTCGAGAATGCTGCGGGAAATTGCCTCCTCGGCAATGAGCCGCTCAGCGCGGCGGAATTCCGCTTCGGCGTTGGCGAACTCCGCCTGCGCCTGGGCGAGGCTGTTGCGCACGTCTCGCTGATCGAGGCGGGCAATGATGTGCCCCTCGGCGACCTCCTGGCCTTCGAGTACGGTCAGCTCTACAACTTCCCCCTGCGTCTGGAAAGTGAGCTCCGCAGTCCGCGCAGACTGAATGACCGCCGGAAAGGTGATGCTGCGTGTGCTTGTGGCGGCCAGCACTTCGTACAGCCGGGCCGGGCGTACGTATTCGGGCGCGGGCGCTTCCGGCTCCGCACCGCACGCGCTCAGTGCCAGCGCGCCCAGCAACAAGCTGACGTGCCAGTTTGCAGCCACTCTGCACTGTCTCATACTGGGAAACTCCGGGCCTGTTTGATGTGGTTCGCTCTGATGGCCTGTATTCGGCACCTGTTCGAGCTGCCGTACTGAACCTCGTGCCTGCACCAGGGTGATGCGGAAGACCGGGGCCGCTGACGTGCAACGTATCAGTGCCTCATGACGAGGCGATTTGACTGTAACTCGCAGGTGCTGTGATCCGGCTAATGCCCAGCAGGGTGTGCTGCTTCGAAGAACGCAGTACAGCGATGTTCACACAGTTCAGGATCCGAGAGAAGGTACACGGGCGGACAGAGCGCGGTGGATCAGCCGTTGGCACTAATGAAGCTGGTGGTCAGGCCTACCTGCTGGGCGGTGCGACTCCCCGGCTCAAACGGATTGGCCTCACAGACACCAGCGTAAGCCGGTTCGACGGACCTTCCGGAGTGTCCCCGCTGGCCCTGTCCCTGGACGCGCCCGTCTTTTGGTGGCTAGCCGCGCAACCCGTGTTACTGGGGTCAGGGCCGTGCTTCAATTCCCCTTCGGGGACCACGATCGGGAGAACTCATGGCCTGTGACATCATGTGCAACGCTGATTTCCTGACGCACGAGGAGCTCGTGCGTTTTGCGGTCAGCGCCGAGGCAGCGGGAATCAATACGGTCTGGGTGCCGGAACTGTACGGCCGTGATCCCTTCGTTACCTGCGCCGTGATTCTCGGCGCGACAACGACGGTTCGGGTCGGTACGGCCATTGCCAACGTGTACGTGCGCGATGCCCGCGCGACCAAGGCAGCCGCCTACTCCCTTGCCGACGGGTTCGGCAACCGCTTCACCCTCGGCCTCGGGCTCTCCAACAAGGTGGGCAACGCGCCGCGCGGCCATGCCTGGCTGCCGCCGATACAGAAGATCACCGACTTCACCGACCGCTACGATGGCGCCGAGCTGATGTGTGCGCTACAGGGCGATGTGCCGCGGTACCTTGCCGCGCATGGTCCACGGCTGATGGATTTTGCCGCGGCGCGGCTGGATGGTGCGTTCAGCTACCTGCAGACGCTGGATTACTCGGCCGAGGCCAAGGCCAAGCTCGGTGCCAAGAAATTGCTGCTCATGCAGCCGACGGTCTTCGAAGCCGATCCTGCGAGGGCCCGGGCGCTGGCGCGCAAGGCCATTGCCATCTACCTGCCGCTCGAAAACTATCATCGTGCCTGGCGCGAGCGTGGCTTTACCGATGCAGATTTCATCGACGGTGCTTCGGACAGCTTCATTGATGCGCTGATCGCCTGGGGCGACCAGGCCCGAATCGGCGAGCGCTTCACCGAGCAGCGCGAGCGGGGCGTCGATCAGATCATCGTCATTCCTGTCGGCGTGGATCTGAGGACCGATGCCGGATGGTCGCAGGTCGCGGCGCTCCTGGAAGCCGCCGGGTAGCGCGTGCGGGGGAATCCTTGCAGGAAGCACTCCTCAACGCCCGCTCCTGGCCCTGGGCGGAGCTGACGCAGCTGCTGGTTGCAGCACGACGCACCGGGTTCCTGCCCCGCAGCGGCTGGCATCGCGCCTGATCACACCCGCGAGGCGACTAAAACCGCTGCAGATAGGTCTCGTACTCGAAGGGCGAGACGTGCTCGTTGAAGCGCGCCAGCTCCTGCTGCTTTGCTGCCAGCAGCAGGTGCACGAACAGCGGATCGAAGCAGGTCGCAATGGTGTCGCCGCTGGCGAACGTGTCCATGGCCGCAGGCCAGGTGGCCGGCAGCAGTGGCGCTTCACCCAGGTACTGGTTGCCGCTCGCGGGCGCTGGCGGCTCGAGCCTCTGTTCGATACCGAGCAGGCCGCTGCCGAGCAGCACGGCCAGCACCAGGTAGGGATTGGCGTCGGCGCCGGCGACCCGATGCTCGATGCGTCGGGCAGGGTCCGGTCCCGCTGGAATCCGCAGTGCCGTGGTGCGGTTCTCGTAGCCCCAGGTCACCCGCAGCGGTGCCAGCGAATCGGCGCTGAAGCGGCGATAGCTGTTGAAGTGTGGAGCCAGCAGGAGCATGGACTCCGGCAGCGCGCCGAGCAGGCCGGCAACCGCCGCCCGCAGCGTGTCCGATCCTGCCTCGTCGGCCCCGGCAAAGACGTTGACTCCAGCCGCGTCCAGCAGCGACCAGTGCACGTGCATGCCGCTGCCGAGGTCGTCACCGTGCGGCTTGGCCATGAAAGTGGCCCCGAGACCGAACTGATTGGCGACGCGCTTCACCAGGTATTTGAACAGCTGCGCGTCGTCGGCTGCCTTCAGCGCATCGGGCTGATGCTTCAGGTTGACCTCAAACTGTCCGCGGCCGTACTCGGCGATGGCGGCTTCCACCGGCACGTCGGCGGATTCGCAGGCCGCGTAGAGCGAGTCCAAAAAGGGGCCGAAAGCTTCCAGGTCATCCAGCGCATAGACGTCGTTGTCCTGCATCGTCCGGCTGCTGCCTGGCCGGCGCGGCGGGCAGAGCGGCTGTCGGGCCGGGTCGAAGAGGTAGAACTCGAGTTCCACCGCACAGACCGGAGTCAGGCTCTGCGCCTGAAATCGGCCGAGGATCGCGGCCAGCGCCTGGCGTGGATCAACGGGATAAGGTTCGCCGCTGGCATGGAACATCCAGCCCAGACGCAGCGCGGTGTCCGGTTGCCAGGGCGCGAGCGGCACCGGCTCACGCTCAATCAGCCGGAAGTCCCCGTCGAGATCGCCGCTGTCGAGCAGGTGATCGCTGCTTGCCAGGTCCCGCCCCCAGACATCGGGGAACAGGATCGACAGCGGCATTTTCAACGATTTGCCCTCGGTATCGTTGACCGGCAGGCGTTTGCCGCGCAGCAATCCGTGCAGATCGCTCGCGACCAGCAGGTATTTCGAGATGCTCACCGGGCCGGCTCAGATACCCAGCCGGTCGCGCAGCCCGTACCACCAGGAACCGGCCACGGAGTAGGGTACGCGGAGTGATCGGCCACCGGGGAAGGGCAGGTACGGCAGCTTCGCCAGCGTATTGAACCGCTCCGGGTTGCCGGTGATAGCCTCCGCCAGAATCACCCCGAACAGATGGGAGCCCGTGACGCCGTGCCCGCTGTAGCCGTGTCCAAAGTAGGAGCCGTCCTGCAGCCGCCCCATCTGCGGCACCCGCGAGTAGGAGATCGCGAAACGCCCGCTCCAGGCATAGCTGATGCGCACCCCGGCAAGCTGCGGGAACACCTTTTCCAGGTTCGGGCGCAGCTTCGCCTCGATGTCGTCGGGATCCGTACCGCCATAGATGGTGCCGCCGCCGAACAGCAGCCGGTGATCGTCGGTGATGCGGTAGTAGTCGAGGATGTAGCGGCAGTCCTCCACGCAGAGCGCGGTTGGCAGCAGCGCTTGTGCCCGCTCGGCGCCGAGTGGTTCGGTGGCAAGGACCTGAGTGGTGGCCGGCAGGACCCGGGATTCCAGCTGCGGCACCAGGCCGGACAGGTAGGCGTTCCCGCAGAGCACCAGCCGGTTCGCTTCAACGGAGCCTTCCTTGGTGTAGGCAAAGTAGCGTCGTTTGCGGCGTTCGATGCGCACGACGGGAGAAAGCTCGAACACCTTGCCGCCGAGTTGTTCCACCGCGTCGGCTTCGCCCTGCGCAAGGTTCAGCGGATGCAGGTGGCCGCCGGCGTGATCGATCATGCCGCCGCAGTAGGCCTCCGAGGCGACGTGCTGCTTGATCTGTGTGGCGTCGAGCAGCTCGTGCTGGTCCATACCGTGCTGACGCCAGAGTTCCTGCTTTGCCTCGAGTTCCCGCAGCTGGCGGGTGGTATGGGCAGCAAAGAGATTGCCGGACCGGAAGCCACAGCGAATGTTGTAGCGCTCGATGCGGTCGCGGATGATCTCGGCGCCGGTGGTCAGGTGCCGACCGACAAAATCGGCGGCTTCGTCGCCGAACTGGCGTTGAATTTTGTCGAGCCCGGCGTTCAACCCGTTCACCACCTGGCCGCCGTTGCGACCCGAAGCGCCGTAACCGACGGAAGCGGCTTCGAGGACGCAGACGCGCTGCCCCTGCTCCGCCAGCGCAATGGCCGTCGAGAGCCCGGTGAAGCCGCCGCCGACGATACAGACGTCGGCCGTTTCCTTGCCCAGCAGCGGGGCGCGGGCGGTCTTTCGATTTGCGGTGGCTGCGTAGTAGGTTCGATCGTGGCGCGCCAGCGGCGGCGCGCTGGTATCGATCAGGTGTTCTCCGGACAGGTCCGGAATTGTGGGTTTGGTGGTCATGGCCTGCCGTTCCCTGGAATTGCTGACGCCGGGATTCCGCCGCAGGCAGCGATCCCCCGCAGACGGCTGCCGCTTCAAGATAGCAAGCCGCCGCAGCGAGTTCGAGCTAGAGATGCAATCAGCGCACGCGATCCGGTCTGACCAATTTTTGAGCGGCGGGGAGTCCTCGAATCATCACTTCGGTGGTGGGAGCGGCTGGCCATGCTGACGCTGTACGGCGGGTTGTTCCTGACGGCATTCCTTGCGGCGACCATCCTGCCGGGCTACTCCGAGGTCGCGCTGCTGGCTGCCCTCAAGACGACCGCACACCCGCTCGTCCTGTGGCTGGTCGCCAGCGCCGGCAACACGCTTGGCTCGGTGCTGAACTGGTGGCTCGGGGGGCGCCTGCTGCACTTTCAGGACAGCGCCTGGTTTCCGGTTCGGGCGCGGGAGCTCGAGCGGGCCCAGCGCTGGTTTCAGCGCTACGGCGTCTGGTCGCTGCTGCTGGCCTGGGCGCCGATCGGCGGGGATGGCCTGACGGTGGTGGCCGGCATTCTCAAGGTCAGGTTGCTGCCGTTTGTGGCGCTGGTAGCGACCGGGAAGGCCGCTCGCTACGCGGCCCTGATTCTCTTGGCCGAGGCCGGCGGATGGACCGCGCCCTGAGGGCGGTCCGGTCCACGGTTGGCTACGCGGTGCGACAGAAGTCGGCGATGCTTGCTGCCGCTGCGCGGCTCACATCCGGGCAGCAGACCGGAAAGATCTCCGTGCCGTGGACGGTGCCGACGGCCATCTGGCAGCGGGCCGGCACGCCCGCGCGCAGCAGCAGGCGATAGAACTCGATGCCTTCGTCGCGCAGGGGATCGCATTCATTGACGGAGATCACCGTCGGCACCAGTCCCCGCACGTCGTCTTCGCTGGCAAAGCCCGGCCAGGCCAGCGGATCACGGTCGGTCAGCGTCTGAATGCCGTAGGCCACGGCGCCGGTGTTGTCGTGCAGATTGATGAGGATGCCGTTGTTTTCCGTTGACGAGGGCAAGCGTTCCTGCGGCCAGTGGCCGGCAATATAGGGACACAGGGCGTATAGCCCGCGGATCAGCCCGAGGTCGCCTACGGCTTTCAGCTTGAGGCCCGTGGCGAGGGTCAGGTTGCCGCCCCCGCTTTCGCCGCTGACGATCACGTGCGCCGGATCGATGCCGAACTCGCCGGCCTGGCTCAGCACCCACTTGAGCCCGGCTACGCAGTCGTTCAGCCCTGCGGGATAGGGCGCAACATCCGGGACGCTCGAGGGGATGAGCGCGTTTCGGAAGTCGATCATGGCGACGACCAGATCGTTGGCTGCCAGCATCCGACCCCAGGCGCGATAGTTGCCGTGCATGCACGACAGTGCCTGCATCCCGCCGCCGTGGATGTAGTAGACGCAGGGCAGCACCCGGTCGTCGTCCGGGCGGATGAGCTGGATGTTGCACTCGGTGCCGGCACTGTCAGCGGTGAACGTGTGCAGGCTGGTGCGCAGCCCCGCGCTCGGCGCGATCGCGTCCGTATCGCAGAGCTTCATGAACTGCTCCATGGCGGTTCTGACCGCGATGGCTTCGTCGGTGTTCACCCGGGCCAGCAGCGCCTCCCGGTCTTCGACCGGATTCGGCTGCGGTGCGGGGAACGCCCCGAACACGGCTTTGATGCGTGGATCGATACGCGGATCGTTCTGCAGGGGGTTGGTCGGGCCTGGTTCTGCCATTGCGGGTTTTGCTCAATGCGAAAGAGAGCCGCAATGGTAAGCTTTCGGTTCCGTTCCGGGGAGGCGGATCGAGAGGCGCCGGTGCAGGACGCCGCAGGAACCGTCATCGGCCCCGGCTGGCTGCAGGGCAGGGAACCGAAAGACCATGACAGAGCACTCCAGCAAGTACACGACCGGCCTCAGCGTCGGGACTGCCAACAGCACGCCGTTGTCGCCGGTATCGCTGGTGAAGCGTACCGCACAGGCGTATCCCAACGCGCCTGCGATCCTCTTCGACGGCCTCACCCGCACCTGGCGCGAAACCTACGCGCGTTGCCTGAGGCTGGCCGGCGGGCTGCGGCGCCAGGGTATCGGCCCGGACAGCACCGTTGCGGTGCTGTGCCGCAACCTGCCGGCGGCAGTGGAGCTGTCCTATGCGGTGCCCATGAGCCGGGGGGTGCTGAACATGATCAACACGCGGCTCGATGCGGAGGGCATCGCGTTCATTCTCGATCATGGTGAGGCCGAGGTTCTGTTCGTCGACTCCGGCCTCGAAGCCGTCGCTCGCGCTGCCCTTGAGGGGGCTTCCGTGAGTCCCCTCGTCATCGGGATCGAGGATCCTGAGGAGCTCTTTGAGCAACCCTGTGAGCTCGGCTACGAGGCGTTTATCGACGCATCAACCCCGGTTGCCGAGGACGACCTGCTGCCGCAGGACGAACGCGCGGCGCTGGCGCTGAATTACACGTCGGGTACGACCGGCAACCCCAAGGGCGTGGTGTATCACCATCGCGGTGCCTACCTGAACGCTGTGGGGAACACGCTCGAGTGGTCGCTGCCGCAGCATCCGCGCTATCTCTGGACCCTGCCGCTGTTTCACTGCAACGGCTGGTGTTTCCCCTGGACCATCGCGGCCAAGGCGGGGCTCAATGTGTGCCTGCGCGGGCCCACCGGCCCGGCGATTCTCGATGCGATCGAGGCCACGGACATCACCCATATGTGTGGCGCGCCGATCGTGCTCAACATGGCCACCACCGAGGCGGAGAGCCGCGGGGTGACGCTGCCACGCAACATCGAGTTCATGACTGCCGGTGCGGCGCCTCCCGCAGCGGTGCTGGCGCGCGCGGAGGCGGTCGGCTTCGCAATCATCCACGTCTACGGGCTGACCGAGGTCTACGGGCCCTGCGCGGTCTGCGCCTGGCGCGAGGAATGGGACGTGGAGCCGGCGGAGGAACGGGCCCGGCTGCGGGCGCGGCAGGGCGTGAACTATGTCGTGCTGGAGGAGCTCTCCGTGCGGGATCCGGAGACGCTGCAGGAGGTCCCCGCCGACGGTGAGACCATGGGCGAAGTCATGTTCCGCGGTAACGTCGTCATGAGCGGCTACCTGAAGAACCCGGACGCCACCAGCGCGGCGTTTGCCGGCGGGCACTTCCGCTCCGGTGATCTTGGCGTGCGGCACCCCGATGGCCACGTCGAGCTGAAGGATCGTTCCAAGGACATCATCATCACTGGCGGCGAGAACGTTTCTTCGATCGAGGTCGAAGGTGTGCTCTACAAGCATCCTGCGGTCGCTGAAGCGGCCGTGGTCGCTGCACCCGATGACAAGTGGGGTGAGACGCCGGTGGCCTTCGTCGAGCGCAAGCCGGGCGTCGAGGCTGATGCCAGCGAACTGATCGCCTTCTGCCGGGAGCGTCTCGCGCACTTCAAGTGCCCGACCCGGGTGGAGTTCACCGAGCTGCCGAAGACCGTGACCGGCAAAATTCAGAAGTTCGAGCTGCGGCGTCTGGTGTCGTGACGGAAGCGCCGGAGGTTGCGCGTCTCATCGAGCAGCTGCGCCTCGAGCCGCACGTCGAAGGCGGCTACTTCCGCCGCATCTTTTCGGGCACCGACGGCGTCAGCGTTGCTCGGCCCGAAGGTCCGCGGCCGGCGCTGACGAGCATTCAGTACCTGCTGACCGCACGCTCGCGGATTGGTCACTGGCACCTGAATCGCTCAACCATCGTTCACTACTTTCAGCTCGGCGATCCACTGTGCTACCGGTTGCTTACGCCTGATGGTGAACTCGAGACCCTGTGGCTGGGCCCCGATCCCGCGGCTGGACACCGGTTGTTCCTGGTCGTACCCGGCGGGGTCTGGAAGAGCAGCGAACTCGTTGCGGGCGGCGCTTTTGGCCTGATCGCAGAAGCGGTTTCGCCCGGCTTCGACTACGCCGACATGCAGCTTGGCGTGGCCGCTGAGCTGGTGGCGGCCCATCCGCAGCACGAGGCCGTGATCCGCAGCTTCTGTCGCGCCTGAGGGTGCCGGCTATTCCGATGCTGCCGGTAACCAGCGGTGCAGCTTCTCGGCCAGCAACGTGCGGACGATCGGTTTCGGCGCGTGGTCGTTCATGCCGGCGCTGAGACAGGCTTGCCGGTCCGCCTCGAGCACGTTGGCGGTCATGGCGACGATGGGTGTGGTGGTCCGGGCATTGCTCTGCTCCAGCTCTCGAATGAGCCGCGTGGCAGCAAACCCGTCCATCACCGGCATCTGGCAATCCATGAAGATCAGGTCGAAGGTGTCGCGCCGCCACAGGTCGACGGCTTCTGCACCGTTCGCGGCCAGGGTGACGTCGCAGCCGAGGCGCTCGAGCAGCCGGCTCGCTACTTTCTGATTGATCGGATTGTCCTCGACCACCAGCACGCGCGCGTCGCCAAAGCCTGCCGCAATGGACGCTGTACCGGATCGGTTGTCGGGCCGGGCGGACGCGGCGGCAGGAGCGAGGCCCAGCAGGCAGCGGAACTCCGAACCTGCGCCGGGCCTGCTGCTCACCTCGATCGTGCCGTTCATCTGCCCCGCCAGGCGGTGCGAGATCGCCAGGCCCAGGCCGCTGCCGCCATGGCGCCGGGTGGACGATGAATCCGCCTGCGAGAAAGCGTCGAACAGCTTCGGCAGGTCTTCCGCCGCGATGCCGATGCCGGTGTCGCTGACGGTCAGCTCGATGCCTTGCGGCGTTGTCGTCAGCCGGGTGGTCACCGATCCGTCATCGGTGAACTTGATGGCGTTGCCGACCAGGTTGATGAGGATCTGGCGCACGCGGCTGGCGTCGCCCAGATAGCTGCCGCAGTGCTCGGGTGCGACCAGCTCGAGCTCGATGCCCTTCTCTTGCGCCTGGTGGCTGAGCAGCTCGTGCACGTCGGCGGCGATCTCCCGGGGCTCGAACGGTTCCAGGCGGATGGCCAGCTTGCCGGCTTCGAGCCGGGAGAAATCGAGGACATCGTTGATCACGTTCAACAACGCGGTGCCCGATCGCACCATGATGTCGAGGGCCTGCTGCTGCTCCGCATCCAGCGTCGTGTCCATCAGCACCTGCGCCATGCCCAGGACACCGTTCATGGGCGTGCGTATCTCGTGGCTCATGGTGGCGAGAAACTCGCTCTTGGCGCGAGCGGCCGCGGCGGCGTCGGCGGCCGCTGCCCGCAACGCCTGCTCCCGCAGCACCCGCGCCGAGGTGTCCAGTATCACCAGCGTATAGCCCGGTTCCGGATCCAGATCGATCGGGTTGAAGCGCAGTTCCACATGGCCCCGGCTGGCATCCCGGGCGGTCTTCAGGCGGGTATGAATGGGATCGCCGCGAGCAGCCTGGCGCAGCTCGATGGCATCCTCGAAGAGCGAGAAGATCGGATCACCCGCTTGCAGGACACCGCGCAGCAGGGCCTGGGCCGCGGGGTTCCAGTCCAGAATCCGGCCGTGGCCGTCCAGGGACAGGATGGCTTCGTCAACGCTTTCCAGGAGTGCCCGCAGGTTCTTCGCCGCGCGGTCCCGGGCGGTCTCCGCGCGCCGCTGCTCGGTGACGTCGGCGAGCGTACCGCTGATGCGTTGCAGCAACCCGCCGGCCGCGGTGACCCGGCCCTGAAAGTGCCACGAGAGATAGGGACCGCCCGCATGACGGATCCGGAAGTCGAGATTCACCAGCTCAACACGCTCACCCGCGGCAATGACGCGGGCGATCACGGCACTTCGGTCCTCGGGATGCAGGCGATCGATCAGCCAGCGATGGACGTTCTGGAGGTCGGTCTTCGGACCCTCGCCGAGCCAGTCCCAGGCGGTGTCGCTGACGTACAGCTGATCCATGTTGACCCGGTAGTCGCAGATTGCGACGCGACCGCTGCGGATGGCCGTGGCGAGGCGCTCCTCGCTTTCCCGTAGCGCAACCTGCTGCTTGATCGACTCGGTGACGTCCTGGCCGATAGCGACATACCAGTGCTGGCCAAACAACCGTACTTCCGTGGTCGAGTGCTCGAACAGGTATTCCGTGCCGTCTTTGCGTCGGTGAACGTAGCTGCCGCTGGCGGTCCTGTTGCGACGCAGCTGCTCAGCTTGCGCAGCCTGGTAGCCCGGATCGTTGAGCTCCGGCGCAACGATGCTGGCCGGCTTGCCGATCATTTCCTCCGGGGTGTAGCCGGTGTTGCGGAATGCCGCTCCGTTTGCCGTGATCAGCCGCAGGCGGCGATCGAGGACATAGTACTCGTTGGTGCCGTGCTCCAGGCCGGCAGCCATGACCGCGCGGGTGATGTCCTGTTCGCGTTGCTCGGTGAACTCCTCGAGATACAGCAGCAGCTGCCTCGATCCGCTCAGCCGGACGCGCACCCGGGCGTGGCGCAGGTGCTCCGGCGCGGTCTGAAACTTCAGCACCACCTGCTGGCTCTGGCCCGGCATCAGATGCGTGGCGCGCAGGGCACCGAGCAGGATCTTCGGGGTCTCGAGCAGCCGCAGCAGTCCCCGGGCAGACGGCAACGGCTGCCCCGCGCGCAGCCCGAGGAGCGCCCCGAGACGCTGTCCGGGATCGCCGACGCGCCCGGTATCAAGGTCGATCTCCAGCAGCAGTCCGCTCACGAGCTCGCCGAGGAGCGTTGCAGACAGCAGGGCCTTGGGTTGGTTGGATGCCTCGTCGGCCATCGGGCCGGCACACTCGCTCAGTTTCTCAAGCTGAGTCTAGTTCAGGTCGAACAAAGCGCTGGAACCGATGCTGGCGCTGCCGTGACCTATGCCCGATAGCGCGGCTGTCCGCGGCGGGCTAGCGGTGCTTTAGCAACCGCTCGCGCTGGCGGTTCCAGTCGCGGTCCCGCTCCGAGGCTCGCTTGTCGTGCTGTTTCTTGCCCTTGGCGAGGGCGATCTCGCACTTCACCCTGTTGTCTTTCCAGTACAGCCGGGTGGCGACGCAGGTGTACCCCTCGGCCTGGATAGCCCAGAACAGGCGGGCGATTTCCTTGGCGTGCAGCAGCAGCTTGCGGCCGCGCTGGGGCTCGGCAATCACGTGCGTCGAAGCGCTGGTGAGGGGCGTGATATTGGCATTGAGCAGCCAGGCCTCGCCGTCCCGAACGTGCACGTAGCTGTCTACCAGCTGGACCTTGCCGCTGCGGATGCTCTTGACCTCCCAGCCCATCAGCACCAATCCGGCTTCGAAGGTGTCGCTCAGGATGTAGTCGTGCCGGGCCCGCTTGTTGGTGGCAATCGTGTTGCTGGCGGGTTTCGGTTTCTTGTTGCCCATTAGCCCAGTATAGGCCCGCAAGTTGTTCGGCCTATAGCGATGGGTGACAATCCGGATCCTTCGATCTGGGATTCCCTATGGCGATTGGTAGCACGGGCGGCAGCGTCTCGCGACATGGCATGTGGTCCAGCCGGTGGCTGTTCGTACTGGCGGCGGCCGGCTCGGCAGTTGGGCTCGGCAACATCTGGAAGTTTCCCTACATCGCCGGCGAGAATGGCGGTGGCGCCTTCGTGCTGGTCTACCTCGGCTGCGTCCTGCTCGTCGGGGTGCCAATCATGATGGCCGAGGTGCTGCTTGGGCGCGCGGGTCGCGAAAGCCCGATCAACACAATGCGTAAGCTGACCGAGACGGCCGGCAGAAGCGGCGGCTGGGTGATGATCGGCTGGTTGGGCGTGCTGGCCGGCTTCTTCATCCTCTCCTACTACGCGGTGATTGCCGGTTGGGCGCTCAACTACGTGATGTTGACCGCCCTCGGTACCTTCCAAGGCGTGACCGCGACGGGTGCCCAGACCACCTTCAGCGCTTTTCTCGACAGCCCGCTGCAGATCCTCTTCTGGCATACGCTGTTCATGGTGCTGACCATCTATATCGTCGGTCACGGGGTCATCAAAGGGCTGGAGACGGCGATCCGCATCTTTATGCCGCTGCTGTTTCTGCTGTTGCTCGTGCTGCTCGGCTACAGCGTCACGTCCGGCGGCTTTGCCCAGGGCTTCGATTTCATGTTCCGTTTCAACTGGGAGTCCCTGACCCCCCAGGCCGTGCTCATCGCCATGGGCCAGGCGTTCTTTACGCTGAGCCTCGGCATGGGCGCGATCATGGCCTACGGCGCGTACCTGCCGGAAGATGCGTCCATCGGTGGCACGGTGGTGACGATTGCCGGGCTGGATACGATGGTCGCACTGGCATCCGGGCTGGCGATTTTTCCGATCGTCTTCGCCAATGGCCTCGAACCGGGCCAGGGTCCCGGGCTCATGTTCGTCACGGTGCCGCTCGCCTTCGGGCAGCTGCCTCTGGGAGCGCTGTTCGGGTGCCTGTTCTTCCTGCTCGTCAGCTTTGCGGCGATCACCTCCGCCATCTCTCTTACGGAGCCGGCGCTGGCCTACCTGGTCGAGGAGTACAACGCCAAGCGGCAGCGGGTCGCGATTTCCCTGGGCGTGTTCTGCTGGGTGCTCGGTATCGGCACCGTGTTGTCCTTCAACGTCTGGTCCGAGCTCCACGTGGTGGGTGAAATGACGGTGTTCGTTTTCGTCGACTACGTGTCGCAGAACATCATGCTGCCGATCGGCGGTGTACTGATTGGTGTGTTCGGGGCCCTCATGCTGCCGAGCAGCATCATCGGCAAGCAGCTGAAGTCCGATTCGAAGCTCGTCCACCTGCTGTGGAAAATCGTTGCCGGCGTCATCGCCCCATTGGGGGTGCTGGCGATCCTCCTGCAGTCTCTGCTCGAACTGTTCGGGTTCTGACCATGCAACGCCTGGAACGCAGTGCCCTGGTGCGCTGCTCCTGCCAAGTCATGTACGACATCATCAACGACGTGGCGCGCTACCCGGAGTTCGTGCCTGGCTGCAGCGGCGCCGAGGTGCAGTCAGAGATTGCGTTTGATCCACCGGCAGCGGACGCCGCAGAGCGCGAGCTGGTGGCGTCCATGGCCCTCGTGCGCGGCGGCTTTCGCGAGACGCTGACCACCCGCAACCGGTGCTTCCCGACGCACCGGATCCAGCTCTCGCTGGTGTCCGGTCCGCTGGTTGCGCTCGATGGCGACTGGCTTCTGGAACCGCTCGGCGAACTCGGCTGCGAGGTACGCCTCCACCTGCAGTTCGAGCTGCGCCGTGGCCTCAACATGTTGAGTCGGGCCGTCAGCGGTTCGCTCGCGCGTGTGGCCGATGAGGTGCTCGATGCTTTCTGTCGTAGGGCGGAGTTGGGGCGGGCTAAATAAGCCGGAGATGGGGCGGGCTAAATAAGCCGGAGATGGGGCGGGATAAGCCGGAGATGGGGCGGGCCAAAGTTGGGCGGAGATGGGGCGGGCTGAGTAAAGCCGGAGATGGGGCGGGCTAAATTGGCCCGAGTTGGGGCGGGCTAAGTAGAGCGGAGAAGGGGCTTGTTCAATGACCCTCAAAAGGACCGGGCCCAATCCGCTGCAGGAGGTTCAGCGCCGTCACCACGGAGCAGGGTGTCGGTGAGTGCAGACAGACAGCGTGCTGACGAGCCGCAGATGACTGTTCTGGTCGCCTATGCGGAACCCCATGCGCAGTGGGAGATCCCGCTCTCCCTGGCCAGCGGCAGTTTGGTGGCCGATGCGCTGGCAGCCGTTGCGGCGGTGCCCGCGTTTGCCGTGCTGCCGCTCGACACCATGCCGGTCGGCATCTGGGGTCGGGAGGTCAGTCGCGATGCGGTGCTCAGCCCTGGGGACCGGCTGGAGCTGTATCGTCCGCTTGAGCGGGATCCGCTCGAGGCACGGCGGCAGAGGGCGCATAGTCGCCGGTGAAGTAGGCCAGCAGATCGTCCTCAAAGTAGAGCGTCAGCCGCTTTTCTTCCTCGTAGCGACCGGGGACTTCGACCCGGTAGAGGTAGTGCCAGCGATCGGCGACGAAGGGATTGCGCAGCACCGGCTCACCCATGATGAACGCCACCTGATTTCTCGTCATGCCGGGCTCGAGCTTATCGACCATCTCCTGCGAGATCACATTGCCCTGCTGAATGGTGGCGCGGTAGAGCCGCGGGAAGGTGCAGGCGCTCGAGGCCAGCAACACGCAGGCAAGAAATGCGGTGAAGCGCAACGGCAGGTCTCCGGGTCGGTTGGGCCCGCAGTGTACCGGCCTGCGTAGGCCGAACCAAAATTGCTGCTGGAGCCGGTCGGACAGGCTGCAACCGCGTTCTGTTCGGGCGGACGGGCGGACAGGCGGACAGGAACTGAGCGCGAGAGCCCGGAGTCAGGTTGGCTGATGAGCGCTCCGCGATTGACGTTCAGGCCGACTCGGCGCCAGCCAGCAGCGTGCTGGCATAGGCCCGCGTTTCGCCGGTGACTTCTGCGCCAGCGAGCATGCGGGCGATTTCTTCCTGCCGGGCGGTACCGTCCAGGGATTCTATCCCGGTGCCCGCCCTGTTCTTGAAGACCCTGAGGTGTTGTTGTCCGAGGGCGGCAACCTGCGGTGCGTGGGTAATGCACAGCACCTGCGAGTGCTCGGCCAGGCGGCGCAGCAGGCGACCAACGGTATCGGCGGTGATACCGCCGACGCCGACATCCGCCTCGTCCAGCACCAGACAGGGCAGCGCCGTGCTCGCTGCCGCCACAATCGCGATGGCCAGGCTGATGCGCGCCTGCTCACCGCCAGACGCCACCTGTTTCAGCGGCGCTGGCTGTGCGTTGGCGTTCGTCACGATATGGAACTCGAGCCCTTCGAGCCCATGCTCGCCTTCCTGCTCGATCCAACGCACCGAGAGCGCGCCATCGCCGATACCGAGCAGCTGCATGTGCTCGGTGACCGCGGCTCCGAACCGCTTCGCCGCTTTGCGGCGTTGCTGCGAGAGCTTCTTGCCGCAGCGCTCGAACGCGCTGCGGTGCGCTTGCGCTTCCGCTCCGGTGGCTTCGACGTCGTGCTCGATGCGGCTTAACCCTTCGAGCGTTTCCCGCAGCGTTTCGATGTGTGTTTCGAGCTGCTCCGGCGCAACTTTGTGCTTCCGTGCGGCGTCGTGGATTGCACTCAATCGCTGCTCCATGGCGGCCGCCTCGCCGGCGTCGCTGTCGACCCGATCGAGATAGCTGCGCAGCTCCTGAGCTCCGTCTTCGAGCAGGCTCTGTGCCGACTGCAGGCAATCGACGGCGGCGGCCAGGGCGTCGTCGTCATCGTGCAGGGCGCGGAGCGGTCGTAGCGCGTCGCCAACGGCGTCGGCTTCCAGCGCGTTCAAGCTCTGCTGCACGCTGCTCATCAGCTGCTGGGCCTGCGCAGCGCGTCGGAACTGAGTTTCGAGCGCGGCGAACTCGCCGGGCTTCAGGTCCAGCTGGTCGAGCTCGTCGAGCTGATAGCGCAGCAGCTCCCGGCGGTCGTTGTTGTTCTGTTGCTCTTCGATGAGGGCCCGATGGCGCTGCATGGTCGTCGCCCAGGCGCGATAGTGCTGGCGGGTGGCAGCGAGGTCCGCCGGGCGGCAACCGAAATCATCCAGCAGCGCCCGCTGTACTTCCCGATCGCCGAGGCGGTAGCTGTCATGTTGTCCGTGGATGTCGACCAGCTGATCGGCGAAGCTGCGCAGCGCGGCCTGCGTCACCGGCGAATCGTTGATGAAGGCCCGGGAGCGTCCTTCCCGCGTGACCGTGCGGCGCAGCAGGCAACGCGGTTCGCCATCCGCGTCCTCGAGGCCCTGTTCCGTCAGCGCAGCGAGCAGCTCCGGCTGCTGCCGGAGGTCGAACTCGGCGCAGACCTCTGCCTTGGCAGATCCCTGCCGCAACACCGCGGCCTGAGCCCGTTCACCGAGCACCAGACCCAGGGCGGCCAGCAGCAGGGACTTGCCGGCGCCGGACTCCCCGGTGAGCACGGTCAGCCCTGCCCCCAGGTCCAGGTCGATCTGTCGGACCAGCCCGACATTGGTTACGGTGAGTTGCTTGAGCATGCGCAGCGGCTGTTCGGTAGGGATTGAAATTGCCCGGATGCTCAGCTATTTACAAGAGTCCGAGGCGATGAAGTCCGAGCCGTCCATGTCCACTGCCGATGCCCAGGAACTCGATCGCCGCGCCCAGCAGTTTCTGAAGCGGGTCGTCGAGCGTTACATCGACGACGGTCTGCCGGTCGCGTCCAAGGCGCTGGCGTCGGAACCTGGCGTGGAAGTCAGCGCTGCGACGGTGCGCAACGTCATGAGCGAGCTCGAAGCCCGGGGGCTGGTCCGGTCACCGCATACGTCAGCCGGTAAGGTCCCGACCGAGCAGGGGCTGCGTTTGTTCGTGGATTCGCTGCTGTCGGTGCAGCCGCTGCCGCTGGCGGAAGCCCAGCGGCTCGAGCAGGCGCTGAATCCCGATCGTTCCCCGCAGGAGCTGGTTAGCTCGGCGTCGCGCCTGCTGTCCCACCTGACCCGCATGACCTGCGTGGTGCTGTTGCCGCGTCAGAACTCTGCCGCCCTGCGGCACATCGAGTTTCTGCCGCTGGCCGGCCAGCGGGCGCTGGTGATTCTCGTGCTCAACGATCGCGAGGTGCAGAATCGTGTGATACCGCTGGACCGGGAGTATACGGAGGCCGAGCTGCGCGAAGCCGGTAACTTTCTGAATCAGACCTTCGGCGGGAAGCCGCTGGATCAGCTCCGCGCTGCGCTGGTGGCCAGCATGCAGTCCGACAAGGAGCGCATGAGCGAGCTGATGCAGTCTGCGCTCGATCTCGCCGCGCGGACCTTCGAAGCGCCGCCAGAAAGTGCCGAGGCCGATGCGGAGAGCGACTACCTAGTCAGCGGTGAAGCGGCGCTGCTCGACCTCGGCAGCACCAACGACACGGTGCGGCAGCTGTTCGAAACCTTCACCCGCAAGAGCGCGGTGCTGCACCTGCTGGATCAGTGTCTCAATTCCGAGGGTATCCAGCTGTTCATCGGTCAGGAAGCCGGCGGCGAGCTGTTTGAAAGTGTCAGCTTTGTTGGCACTCCCTACGAGGCGCAGGGCGCCGTCACCGGCGTGCTGGGCGTCGTGGGCCCGACCCGCATGGCCTACCAGCGGGTCATTCCGGCGGTAGACGCGACGGCTCGCGTCCTCAGCGCTGCGCTCAGTCCGGGCGATCTCTGAGCGCCGGGGTTCCGCGGCCCCGGGACCCCGGCAACTCTGCAGGCCGTCCGGCACCCGGGGCGCGAGTGGTGCCCGGTGGCCGGGAAACCGACCCGAAAACGAATTTTGCCGCCCGGCCTTGTGTTCTGTCAGACCAACCCCATATGGACCGTGACAGAAACAGGGTGCAGGTATGAGCACTGAAGAGCAGCCGGATTCGGCATCGGAACAGGACGATACCCGGCCCGTCGACAATGAAGATGTGGCCGAAAAAGATACTCCAGGAGAAGCAGGTCAGGCATCTGCGGACCAGCCGGTCGGAGACCTCGAAGCACTCCGGAACGAGGTTCGGGAGCTGACCGATCAGGTCCTCCGCGCTCGTGCCGAAACGGAGAACGTTCGCCGGCGGGCCGCCCGGGACGTAGAAAATGCCCACAAGTTCGCCCTGGAGAAGTTTGCCGGGCAGCTGCTGCCCGTAGCGGACAGCCTCGAGAAGGCCGTAGAAGCAGCCAGTCAGGCAGCGGTCGCTGAGGATGAAGCCGTTACCGCCATCGCCGAGGGCGTATCCCTGTCTCTGAAACTGTTCCTGGATACGCTGGCGAAAGGCGGCATCGAGGCAATCGACCCGCTCGGGCATCCCTTTGATCCGCAGCTGCACGAGGCCATGGCCATGGTGCCGAATCCCGACGCGGAGCCGAACACCGTCATCGACGTGATGCAGAAAGGCTACGTGTTGAACGGCCGCCTGGTGCGGGCCGCCATGGTCGTGGTGGCCAAAGCAACAGACGCTTGAAGTTTCAGCTTCTGCACCGACATTAGAACCAAGCGTGCCGAAGCGGGCACAACGACTGGAGATTCATCATGGGTAAGATCATCGGTATCGACCTCGGTACCACGAACTCGTGCGTCGCCGTGCTCGAAGGCAAGGACGCCAAGGTTATCGAGAACTCGGAGGGTGATCGGACGACCCCCTCGATCATCGCCTACACGGACGATGGCGAGATTCTCGTCGGCCAGAGCGCGAAGCGGCAGGCGGTCACGAACCCGACCAATACGCTGTTTGCGGTCAAGCGCCTGATCGGCCGTAAGTTCGACAGCGACGTCGTTCAGAAAGACATCAAGATGGTGCCCTACGAGATCGTCAAGGCCACCAATGGCGATGCTTGGGTCAGCGTCAAGGGCGAGCAGCTGGCGCCGCCGCAGATTTCTGCTGAAGTCCTCAAGAAAATGAAGAAGACCGCAGAGGAGTACCTCGGCGAGGACGTCACCGAAGCAGTCATCACCGTGCCCGCCTACTTCGACGATTCCCAGCGGCAGGCTACCAAGGACGCGGGCCGCATCGCCGGCCTCGAGGTCAAGCGCATCATCAACGAGCCGACGGCAGCTGCGCTGGCGTACGGCCTCGACAAGCAGCGCGGCGATGCCAAGGTCGTGGTCTATGACCTCGGCGGCGGTACCTTCGACGTGTCGGTGATCGAGATTGCCGAGATCGACGGCGAGCATCAGTTTGAGGTGCTGTCCACCAACGGCGATACGTTCCTCGGCGGAGAAGACTTCGATCTGCGCATCATCGACTACCTCGCGGACGAGTTTAAGAAAGACAACGGCGTCGATCTGCACAACGATCCGCTGGCGCTGCAGCGGCTGAAGGAAGCGGCGGAGAAAGCCAAGATCGAGCTGTCTTCGAGCCAGCAGACGGAAATCAATCTGCCCTATATCACTGCGGACGCCAGCGGCCCGAAGCACCTGGTGCTGAAGCTGACCCGAGCGAAGCTCGAATCCCTGGTCGAAGATCTGGTCGAGCGGACCCTCGAGCCGTGCAAGATTGCCCTTGAAGATGCCGGTATCAAGCTGTCGGAACTCGACGATGTGATTCTCGTTGGTGGCCAGACGCGGATGCCGCTGGTGCAGGAGCGGGTCAAGGACTTCTTTAACAAGGATCCGCGCCGCGACGTCAACCCGGATGAAGCCGTTGCCATGGGTGCAGCGATTCAGGCTGCCGTGCTGTCCGGGGATGTGAAGGACGTGCTGCTCCTCGACGTGACCCCGCTGTCCCTGGGTATCGAGACGCTCGGCGGTGTGATGAGCGCCCTGATCGAGAAAAACACGACGATTCCGACCAAGAAACAGCAGACCTTCTCCACGGCGGACGACAACCAGACCGCGGTGACGATTCACGTGGTCCAGGGCGAACGGAAGCAGGCCTCGCAGAACAAGTCGCTGGGCCGTTTCGACCTGGCGGACATTCCGCCGGCCCCGCGTGGCATGCCGCAGATCGAGGTCAGCTTCGACATCGACGCCAACGGCATTCTCAACGTCTCGGCGAAGGACAAAGCGACCGGCAAGGAGCAGTCCATTGTCATCAAGGCCTCGAGCGGCCTGTCGGATGAAGAAATCGATCAGATGGTGCGCGACGCTGAGGCTCACTCGGCCGAGGACGCAAAGTTCGAGGAGATGGTTACACTGCGCAACCAGGCCGACGGTCTGGTGCACGGCGCGCGCAAGTCGCTGGCGGACGCCGGTGATAAGGTGACGGATGACGAGAAGACGGCTATCGAAGCGGCGGCCACCGATCTTGAAGAAGCCCTGAAGGGTGACGACAAGGAGGCGATCGAAGCCAAGATGCAGAAACTGTCGGAGGTCTCTGCCACCCTGGCGCAAAAGATGTACGCCGACGATGCGGCGGCTACCGGCGACGCCGGTCCGGCTGCAGGGGACACGGATGGCGGCGCCGCGGGCGATGACGGCAATACGGTCGATGCCGAGTTCGAAGAAGTCGACGACGATCGCAAGTAACTGATTCCGCGAATCAGCACAGCTAACCGGACGGTATTTCTCAACGATGTCGAAACGCGATTACTACGAGGTTCTCGGCGTCAGCCAGACGGCTGAAGCGGCGGACATCAAGAAAGCGTATCGGCGGCTGGCGATGAAATACCATCCGGACCGCAATTCCGATGACGACGGCGCCGACGCCAAGTTCAAGGAGGCCAGCGAAGCGTACGAGATTCTCTCGGATGCGGAGAAGCGTGCCGCCTATGATCGCTTCGGCCACGCAGGAGTCGATGGCAGCGCGGCAGGTGCTGAGGGTTTTGCCGGTGGTGCGTTCAGCGACATCTTCGGCGACGTCTTCGGTGACATCTTCGGCGGTGGCCGCGGCGGCGGTCCTCGGGTCCGCCGTGGTGCTGACCTGCGTTACGCCCTCGAGCTCGATCTGGAGCAGGCCGTCGGGGGCGACACGGTAGAGATTCGGGTTCCCGTGCTCACCGTCTGCGACGTCTGCGATGGCAGCGGCGCCAAGCCTGGCACCAGCAAAATCACCTGTCCGGACTGTGGCGGCACCGGGCAGATTCGCGTTGCTCAAGGCTTCTTCTCGCTGCAACAGACCTGCCCCCGGTGTCGCGGTGAAGGTCAGATCATCACCGACCCCTGTACCAACTGTCGGGGTACCGGACGGGTTGAAAAGATGAAAACCCTGTCTGTTCGCATTCCGCCGGGTGTGGATACCGGAGATCGCATTCGCCTGACCGGCGAGGGTGAAGCTGGTCCCGCCGGCGGCCCGCCCGGCGATCTATATGTCCAGGTGGAAGTCCGCGAGCACCCGATCTTCGAGCGCGACGGACGGAACCTGTTCTGTGAGGTGCCGATCTCCTTCGTCGATGCCGCCCTCGGCGGTGAGCTCGAGGTGCCGACGCTGGACGGCCGGGTGCGCCTGAAGATTCCGGCAGAAACCCAGAGCGGCAAGCTGTTCCGGCTCCGCGGCAAGGGGGTCACTCCGGTCCGTGGCGGTGGGGTCGGCGACCTGCTGTGTCGCGTGCAGGTGGAAACGCCCGTTCGCCTCACCGATGAGCAAAAAGATCTGCTGAAGCAGTTCAAAGCCAGCCTCGATGGCGGTAAGGCTGACCATTCGCCGCAGGAAGCCAGCTGGTTCCAGGGCGTCAAAGACTTCTTTGGAGATCTCAAGTCCTGAGTTCCGCTGCGACCAGGCGCAGGGTCGCCGTCACCGGTGCGGCTGGCCGTATGGGCCGCACGCTGGTGCAGATGATTCATGCCGCCGACGATCTCGAGCTTTCCGGCGCGCTGGAGCGGCAGGACAGCACGCTGCTTGGCAGTGATGCCGGGGAGCTCGCCGGTGTCGGTTCCGTGAGTGTTCCGCTCAGCGCCGACCCTGCAGCCGTCTGCGCCGCAAGCGACGTGCTGATCGATTTCAGCGTGCCGGCCGCTACGCTGGCCGTACTGCCGCTGGCGCGGCACGCGCACTGTCAGATGGTCATTGGCACAACCGGTTTCGACGAGCCGGGGCTCGATGCGATACGCGCCGCCGCGCAGGATTCCGCAATTCTCATGGCGCCGAACATGAGCGTTGGCGTCAACCTGCTGTTTCATCTGGTCGGCATAGCCGCGCGCGCCCTCGGCGACAGCGTCGATATCGAAGTGCTCGAAGCTCACCACCGGCACAAGATCGATGCGCCCTCCGGGACGGCCGTGCGCCTCGGCGAAGTCCTCGCGGACAGTCTTGAGCGCGATCTCGACTCGGTGGCGATCTACGGCCGCCAGGGCATCACCGGTGAGCGGCCAGCGGATGCGATCGGCTTTGCGACGGTGCGTGCGGGGGACATCGTCGGTGATCACACCGTGCTGTTTGCTGGCGCCGGCGAACGGCTGGAGCTGACCCATCGCGCCCACAGCAGAGCGAACTTCGCCGAAGGCGCGCTGCGAGCCGTACGCTTTCTGGCCACGCAGCAGCGTGGTCTCTTCTCGATGCAGGACGTGCTCGGCTTCCGCTGAGGGCGTGCTCAGCGTTCTGCCGCTGATTCCGGGCGTCTTCCAGGGTGCCTGTTCCGGACCGCGTCGAAGACCCCGGCCTGCTCTGCGCGTTCGAGCGCCCCGCGCAGATCCTCGATACGGATCGGCTTGGGTACGAAGTCGTTCATGCCGGCCTCGAGACACAGTTGTCGGTCGGCTTCACGTGCATTCGCCGTCATGGCGACGATATACGGCTGCGGCAGGTTGTCGTCCAGGCGCAGCAGACGGGTCGCCTCCAGCCCGTCGACTTCTGGCATCTGCATGTCCATGAAGATCAGGCGATAACCCGTGTTGGTCATCTGCTGAATAACCTCCCGGCCGTTACCTACCAGGTCCGCCTGCACGCCGAGCTTCGACAGCATCTGCCTGGCGACCTTCTGATTGACCACGTTGTCCTCGGCCAGCAGGACGCTTTCGTCCAGGTGCCGGAACGACTGTGGTGCTGCTGTCTGCTGGCGCTCCGCAGCTCCTGAGTCGTAGCCCAGGGCGGTCGCGAGTGCCGCGACCAGTTCCGAGGGGCGGACAGGCTTGCGCAGGCTGGCAGCAAAGTGCCGGGTGTCGATCGACCCCTGATCCAGCGAGGTCAGCAGGACGATCGGCGGCGCCTTGTCGAGGCGCCGGGTGATCTGCTGAGCGAGCTGGACGCCGTCCATGGCGGGCATGGCCAGATCGGTCACGATCAGATCGGCTGTCGCCAGCTGCTCGCTCTCGAGCAGCGCCGCCGGGGTCTCGAACAGCAGCGGCGACATGTTCAGCTGTTCGAGCATCGAGCTGAGCACCGCACGATTGGTCTGATTGTCGTCGACGGCCAGGACCCGGAAGCCTTCTAGCAGCTCCCGCTGATCCCGCACCTTTCTGCCAAGGTCGACCATGCGCACGGTAAAGCTGAAGGTCGAGCCCTTTTTCTCTTCGCTCGTTGCCCACAGATCGCCATCCATCAGCTCGACCAGCGACTTCGAGATCGACAGGCCGAGGCCGGTGCCGCCGAAGCGGCGCGTAGTCGAGGCGTCTGCCTGGGTGAAAGCGTCGAACAGCTGATCGAGCTTGTTGCTGGAGATACCGATGCCCGTGTCTGCGACGGCGAAGTGGATGGTCGACCGGCCGTCTGCCTTCGAGGTGCTGGACCCAGGGTCGAGGCGGACGCGCAGGTTGATCTCGCCACGGTCGGTGAACTTGATCGCGTTCGACAGCAGGTTGACCAGCACCTGCCGCAGCCGCTGGACATCGCCACGGACCAGGTGACGGTCGTCGGGGCGGAAGTCGAGCACGATCTCGAGATCCTTGTTCGCGGCCAGCGGCAGCACCGTGTCCAGCGCATCGGCTGCACACTGCTCGAGATCGAAGTCCTGTTCTTCGAGCTCAACCCGGCCCGCTTCGAGCTTCGAGAAGTCGAGGATCTCGTTGATGATCGTCAGCAGCGATTCGCCGCTGCTGCGAATGATGTCGACGTAATTGCGCTGCTCCTCGCTGAGCGATGTGTTTGTCAGCAGCGAGGTCATCCCGATGACGCCGTTCATGGGCGTACGGATCTCGTGGCTCATGTTGGCCAGGAAGCGACTCTGAACGGCAACGGCCTCTGCCGCTTCGACGTTGGCGGTTTGAAGCTCCAGCTGCTGCCTATGGATGCGCGTCATGTCCTGGAATCGCAGCAGCAGGCTGGGTTTCCGATCGTTGGCCAGCCTCGTCAGGAGCGCTTCGCCGTACAGCTGCCCGCCCTGGCGGTCAGCCAGTTCCAGTTGACCGGTCCAGTTCTGCCCGGACAGCGCCTGCCGCAGCAGCGCAACGAACCCGGTATCGGTCTGGGTTTCGAGAGCCCGGATTATTCCTGACCAGTCTTCGCTGCTGCGGAGATCGCCGAACAGCCTGCGGCTTGCACGGTTCTGTTCGAGCACGAGGCTGCTGTCGGCGTCGATCACGATCAGCGCATCGGTGGAGCGGGAGAACAGGGTTTCGGCAAACGCTTCGCTGCGCCGCCGCGCCGCAACCTGGCCGAGCAGATTGGCGCGCACGCCGCCGGCCAGCAGGCTGAGCAGGCCCAGGGTCGGCACGAAGACGGTGAGCGGATACTCCGCGTTGACCACGCTGACGGCATAGGCGCCGAGCACGCCGGTAAAGATCACCCCGCCGATGACGATCAGGTACAACCGATCCAGGATCAGCAGGGTGAAGAAGATCATCAGATAGGCGCTGCTGGCCGCGTGGGGGGCCAGGGCAGTCTGGCTGATCATCGCACCATGAAACACGGCACTGAGCGTACTCAGCAGCAGGAACAGCAGTCCCATCTGTTTTCTCAGCCAGCGGGAGAAGTAGCTGGCGACGATGGCTGTGACGGCCAGGACGTTGAGCGTCAGGAGCAGCTGACTCAGAACGGGTGCCTGCGCGAGGTCGATCTGGCCCGAATACAGGACCTGGTAGTCGACGTTGATCAGTCCGATCAGGCCAACGTAACGGTAGACATTGATTTGGTTGAAAAACTTCGACACAGCGCGAGGTGCCCGACCGGTAATGCAATGGCAGAGAGTTCTCGAAGTGTAGAAGCCCAGAATCAGTTGTCCTGTCGTCTGAGTCTGGACACTCCGGAGGGGTGACAGGTAACCTACTGGTCTAGGGGCGAGTCCGTCAGGGCGCGCCCCTAGTGCCATCTGGGATTCGATACTGCTGGTGGATTGACCAGCGGGCCGCCGAGCAGAACGGCTGGTTGCAGGACCAGCAGAATGCCGAGCGCAGTGCCGAGCTTTTCAGGATGGTGCCCTCCAGCGGGTCCTGGCTCACCGGCAGCGTATCGGGCGAGCATCGAGGCCCTACGGGCGGCACTTTCCGGTGACCGCATCAGCCAGTCCCCGGCGCGCAGTGTCCAGGCTCGCAACATCAGTTAGGAAGAGATTTGATACCGGCGTTCATCGCGTTAGCAGACGGTAGCGTTTTTCGCGGCCAGTCGTTCGGGGCGCCCGGCCAGGCGGTCGGGGAAGTAGTATTCAATACGGCGATGACCGGCTATCAGGAGATCCTGACCGATCCGTCCTATGCCCGCCAGATCGTCACGTTGACGGCACCACAGATCGGCAATACGGGAATCAATCCGGAGGACATCGAATCAGACCGGATCCACGCTGCCGGCCTGATCATCCGGCAGTTGCCACGGCGGGTGAGCAGCTGGCGCACCTCTTCGGACCTCGGCGCGTATCTGAACGAGGCCGGCATCATCGGCATCGCCGGTGTCGACACGCGCCGGCTCACGCGCCACATCCGCACTCACGGCGCGCAGGCCGGTTGTCTGATCGCGGCTTCCGCTCCGGGTGAGCCGCTGTCCGAGGACGCGGCCATCGCCGCGGCCCGGGAGTTCCCGGGCCTCGCAGGCATGGACCTCGCGAAAACCGTATCCCGCGCCGTGATCGAATCCTGGAACGAGGGCGCCTGGTCCATAAGCAGCGGCTACGCGGTCGCTGGCGAGCCGCGCTATCACGTCGTTGCTTATGACTTCGGGGTAAAGAACAACATCCTGCGCCTGCTCGTCGATCGGGGCTGCCGGGTTACGGTCGTGCCGGCGCAGACCTCCGCCGAGCAGGTGCTCGGGTTGAAGCCGGATGGCGTTTTCCTGTCGAACGGCCCCGGCGATCCGGAACCCTGCGACTACGCGATCGATGCTATCCGCACGCTCCTGGCGGAGCGTGTTCCCCTCTTCGGGATCTGCCTCGGGCACCAGCTGCTCGGGCTCGCGAGCGGCGCACGCACCCTGAAAATGCCCTTCGGTCACCACGGCGCCAATCACCCGGTGCAGGATCTGCGCTCCGGTCGGGTCATGATCACCAGCCAGAACCATGGCTTCGCCGTGGATGGGCAGAGCTTGCCGAACGTGCTGGCCGAAACCCACCGCTCGCTGTTCGACGGCTCCCTGCAGGGGATCGAGCGCACCGATTGTCCGGCGTTCGGGTTTCAGGGTCACCCGGAAGCAAGCCCCGGGCCGCAGGACTGCCAGCCCCTGTTCGATCACTTCGTCGAGCTGATGGCGGCTGCGCCGCAGCCCAGCACCGGGAGCTGAGTGGATGCCGAAACGTGAAGATCTCAAGTCAATCCTGATCATCGGTGCCGGCCCGATCGTGATCGGCCAGGCCTGCGAGTTCGATTATTCCGGCGCCCAGGCCTGCAAAGCGCTGCGCGACGAGGGCTATCGGGTTGTTCTGGTGAACTCCAATCCGGCGACGATCATGACCGACCCGGCCATGGCGGATGCTACTTATGTGGAGCCGGTGGAATGGCGCACCCTTGAGCGTGTCATCGCCAAGGAGCGACCGGACGCGTTGCTGCCGACCATGGGCGGACAGACCGCCCTCAACTGTGCCCTCGACCTGGTCCGCGAAGGTGTGCTGGAACGCTACGGGGTCGAGCTGATTGGTGCATCTCAGGATGCCATCGACAAAGCCGAGGATCGGGAGCGCTTCGACAAGGCCATGAAGGCGATTGGCTTGGAGACCCCGCGATCTGCCATTGCCCACAGCCTCGAGGAAGCGCGCCAGCACCAGAGCCGCCTCGGGTTCCCGTGCGTGATCCGGCCGAGCTTCACGCTCGGCGGCAGCGGTGGCGGCATTGCCTACAACCACGAGGAGTTCATCGAGATCTGCACGCGCGGGCTCGATATGTCGCCAACCAGCGAACTGCTGATCGACGAGTCGCTGCTCGGGTGGAAAGAGTATGAGATGGAGGTGGTGCGCGACAAAGTCGATAACTGCATCATCATCTGCTCCATCGAGAATCTCGATCCGATGGGCGTACATACCGGTGACAGCATCACCGTTGCGCCGGCGCAGACGCTGACGGACAAGGAATACCAGATCATGCGCAATGCATCGCTTAAGGTGCTGCGTGAGATTGGTGTCGAGACCGGCGGATCCAACGTGCAGTTCGCCATCGATCCGCAGACCGGCCGCATGGTCGTCATCGAGATGAACCCGCGCGTGTCGCGCTCCTCCGCGCTGGCTTCCAAGGCGACCGGGTTCCCGATCGCCAAGGTGGCTGCCAAGCTGGCGGTCGGCTACACCCTCGACGAGCTCGGCAACGACATCACCAACGGGCTGACGCCGGCTTCCTTCGAGCCAAGCATCGACTACGTGGTGACCAAGGTGCCGCGCTTCACCTTCGAGAAATTTGAGCAGGCCGATTCGCGGCTGACTACGCAGATGAAGTCTGTCGGTGAAGTCATGGCAATCGGGCGCACGTTTCAGGAGTCGATCCAGAAAGCGCTCCGCGGGCTGGAGACCGACAAGACCGGCTTCGATCCTATTGTCGAGCCGAACGTCGAGGATCTCGATGGCCTGCTGACGCGGGAGCTGAAGACGCCGGGACCGGAGCGTATCTGGTATCTGGCGGATGCCCTGCGTGCCGGCAAGACTGTTGATGAAGTCTATGAGCTGTCTGGCGTCGATCCCTGGTTCCTGGCGGAAATTGCTGAGCTGATCGAGGTCGAGGCAGGACTCGATGGCCGCACCGTCGATGATCTGTCCCGTGACGAGTGGTATCGCCTCAAACAGCAGGGCTTCTCTGACGCGCGGCTCGCTGCCGTGCTCGGTACCAGCGAGAAGCGTGTGCGTGTGGCGCGTATCCGGCACCAGGTCAAACCGGTCTACCGCCGGGTGGATACCTGTGCCGCCGAGTTTCCGACGGACACGGCTTACCTTTATTCGACCTACGAAGAGGAGTGCGAGGCGAATCCATCGGATCGGCGGAAGATCATCGTGCTCGGCGGTGGCCCGAACCGGATCGGTCAGGGCATCGAGTTCGATTACTGCTGCGTGCATGCCGCGCTCGCGATGCGCGACGACGGCTATGAGACCATCATGGTCAACTGCAACCCCGAGACCGTCTCGACGGACTTCGACACCTCGGACCGGCTCTACTTCGAGCCCATCACCCTCGAAGATGTGCTGGCGGTCGTTGAGCTCGAGCAGCCGCACGGAGTGATTGTTCAGTTCGGCGGCCAGACACCGCTGAAGCTGGTCGATGCGCTGCACGAAGCGGGAGTCCCGATCATCGGCACCAGTGCTGATGCCATCGACCGGGCCGAAGATCGTGAGCGGTTCCAGCGGCTGATCAACAAGCTGAACCTGAAGCAGCCGCCGAACCGCACGGTTACCGATGTCGAAACGGGCGTGCTGTCGGCCCGGGAAATCGGCTATCCGCTGGTCGTCAGACCCTCCTACGTGCTCGGGGGGCGAGCTATGGAGATCGTGTTCACCGAAGAGGATCTGCGGCGCTACCTGCGCTCGGCCTTCGACGTGTCGAACGACTCGCCCGTGCTGCTCGACCGGTTTCTCGATCAGGCCGTGGAAGTGGATGTCGACGCGGTCTGCGACGGCGAACAGGTCGTCATCGGGGCCATCATGCAGCACATTGAGCAGGCCGGCGTTCATTCTGGGGATTCTGCTTGTTCGTTGCCGCCGTACCGCCTCGATGCCGCGGTGCAGGACGAGATACGCCGCCAGGTTCGAGCCATGGCGCTGGAGCTTGGTGTAGTCGGGCTCATGAACGTGCAGCTCGCGGTGCAGGAGCAGGACGTATACGTGCTCGAGGTCAATCCCCGCGCCTCCCGGACCGTGCCCTTCGTCTCGAAGAGCATTGGCCACTCGCTGGCCAAGGTTGCGGCCCGCTGCATGGCCGGCACCTCCCTGGCGGAACAGAACTTCACCCGGGAGATTGTGCCGCGCCTGATGCACGTGAAGGAGTGCGTGTTCCCGTTCGTGAAATTCCCCGGTGTCGATCCGATCCTGGGCCCGGAGATGAAGTCGACGGGAGAAGTGATGGGGGTTGGTGAAAGCTTCGGCGAAGCCTTTGCCAAAGCAGCGCTTGCCGCTGGCGTTGTGCTGCCGGAATCGGGTCGCGCCTTCTTGAGCGTCAAGGAATCTGATCGGCCGGGCGTCGGGCCCCTGGGTCGGGTACTGACGGAGCTCGGCTTCAAGCTGGTGGCAACCGCGGGCACGGCGCGCGCGCTGCGGGCGGCGGGTGTTGAAACCGACGTGATCAACAAGGTCACCGAAGGTCGGCCACACGTGGTCGACATGCTCAAGAACGAGCAGATCGATCTGATCGTGAACACCACCGAAGGACGCCAGTCCATTGCCGATTCGGCGATGATTCGTCGCTTGGCCCTGCAGAACAAAGTGTGCTACACCACAACTCTTGCTGGTGGCGATGCTTTTGCCATTGCCATTCGCAGCGGCTACGGTGAGCGGGTGCGGTGTTTGCAGGAACTCGCTTAACGAAGCAGAGCGCTGCAAGAAGCAGAGCGCTGCAAGAAGCGGAGTGCTGCAAGAAGCAGAGCACTGGAATGAAGAGCGCTGAGACAAACAGAGCACTGGGATAAAGAGCGCCGAGATAAACAGCGCCGGGATAAAGAGCGCTGAAAGAAAAAGAGCGCCAAAAGACAAAAAGGC
>JBCDGJ010000012.1:0-54234 GCA_038757945.1 Pseudomonadota bacterium | reverse complement strand
GCGAACACGAGATCATTGCCGACCGCATCGGTGACCACGAGATCGCCGTTGACATCAATCGCGGCGGAGACCGTACCAAGACCCGGCACACCGCTGTTGAGTGAGGTCGCGAGCTCAGACAGCGAGCCACCACTGACCGGCACGCCGTTCAGCGTGATCTCGAGCAGCCCGGAGCTGTTGTCGAAGCCATCCGCCGTGACCCGGGCGACGGTCGTCGCGCTGGCACCGACCCCAAGCACGTTGGAGCTGCCGAGCAGGGCCGAAGTCTGAGCGGCGCTGTTGCCAGCGGGAATGGTGATGGTCTGCGAGGTGCCGTCGGGATAGACCACGTCGACGGTCTGCTCCAGGTAGCCGTTGGAGACTGCGGCCACTCCGGGTACCGATACGCCCGTAGCGAGGTTCAGGGTGCCCGACAGATCGAGGTTGGACACGCCGATGTTGGACGTATCGAGGTTCGACAGCGAGATGCTCGAGGCCTCCCCGGGGCGGGTTGAGAAGAACTGCAGCCGCCCGGGATTGACGGGATCCTCGCGCACGTCTGCCGGGAGCCCGGACACCAGCAGCTCGTCCCGGATATCCGAAATCAGATCGTCGAGGGTCTGAATGTCTCGCGTCAGGTTGATCGTAACCGTTCCGTTATTCCCCGTAGAGCCGCTGACTGAGAGATCGAAGGAAGCGGATGAGATGTTGCCGGTCTGGCCAATGGTGTTGCCGGTGCCAAAGGGATCGGGGGTCTGGTTGCTGGAACCGCCAAGCCCGCTCTGTCCCAGCGAGATGCCACCGAGCGCGGCCTCCACGTTCGCCGCGCTGACCCCGATGCCCAGAGTGGCGTTGTCGTTCGGATCGATGCGGATGACGGAGGCTTCGCCGCTGTTCAGGGCATAGAACTGCAGCCGACCGAGATTCTGCGGATCCTCCCGCACGTCGATCCCGATACCGGTGCCAATCAGATCATCCCGAATGTCGTTGATCAGGTCCTGCAGCGTGCTGACGTTCGAATCAAGACTGATCTGAACCGTCTGATTCTGGCTTGCCACGCTGGATCCGCTCAGCGAAACCTGGAAGGACGCATTGGTGTTGTTGCCGCTGGCGTCGCTTGCGCCATCGACTATTCCGCCAAGAAGCCCGGAGATGTCAGAGGCCTGGGTCTGAATGTCGCCGGGGACACCGGTAGTGACGAAGTTGTCGATGGTAATTGTTGACGTTTCACCGGGCACCGTCGCAGCAAACCGGATGCGGCCTGGGTTGTTCGGATCCTCTTCTGCACGAACGTCGATGCCGTTGCCAGGTACGGCATTCAGCTGCGTATTGATATCGTTGATGATGGTATTGATGTTGCCATCGCTGTAGTCACCGTTCAGGGTCACAGTGGTCGATGCGTTTCCACCCAGTCCAGAGCCGCCGGATATCGACAGATCGAAGGTGGCTTCCGTCAGCGAACCGGTGATGCCGATCGCGCCAGCTCCGGGTGCTGCACTTGAGGCACCATCCGACACCCGCAGCACGGCCGCGATGTCTGCAGTCGTCACATCTGCATCGGTGGTCTGGAAGTTGTCCACGGTCACCGTCGAAGCCACGCCGTCATCCAGCGAATAGAACTGCAGGCGGCCGGGATTCTGCAGGTCTTCTCGGACACCCACCGCAATCCCAGCGGCATCGAGCTGGTCACGAATGTCGTTCAGTAGCGTGGTGATCTGGCTGATCGTATCGGTCAACGTGATGGTCGCGGTGCCGTCTGCAGAACTGCCGGTCACGGAGATGTCGAAGGAGGAACGGATGCTCGACGCCCCGTCAACGATGCCGGACAGCGCCGCCTGCACGTTCGCCGGCGCAGTTGTGCCATTGCCGGCGTAGTTATCGACGGTAATCGTCGAGGCCTCTCCGGCAACGGTCGCAAAGAACTGCAGCTGGGTCGGATTGTCCGGATCGGGCCGCGCCTGTACGCCGATTCCGGACAGCTGTGAGTTTACCTCGGTCACCAGGTCCGAAATATTGGTGATGTTGCTGTTTAGCGTGACCGTACGGGTACCGGAGCTGGTGGCGCCGGCAACGGTGACATCAAAGGTTCCGCTGTTCGCTCCGCTGAAGTCGAACGGCACGACGCCCGAAGGCCCGGTCAACGCCGAGGGCTTGTCCGCGAAGTTAAATGCTGTCGGGGTACCGGAACCGGTCAACGACGACGGCGAGTTGATGCTGAAGTCAAAGCCGCTGGGCGCGCTGGAACCGGCGACTGCCGACGGTGAGTTAATGCTGAAGTTGAACGGCAGCAGCCCGTTAGTCGCGGTGATCCCGGAAGCCGTGTTGACGCTGTAATCAAAGGCTGCCGGTGGCCCCAGCGTGTTCAGCGTCGTGGGCGTCGAGTTCGGAAGCCCCAGGTTGGCAACACCTACTGCGCTGCCGTTGGTTGAAACGGTCGTACCGAGCTGTGACAGCACCTGAGATCGTGCATCGAGGTTCACCGACGCTTCAACGAGCCCGGTGCGGTTCGGGGCAAGGTTGCTGGGGTTAACCCGGAGATCCCCCTGGATCCCGCTCAGATTGCCGTTATCGTTCGCGGTAAAACCCTGGACCCGATTGCCGTTGGCGCTGACCAGAAAGCCCGATTCATCAAGACCGAAGGCCCCGGCCCTGGTGTAGGTCCGCGCGCCGGCGTCGCTGAGCACGAAAAAACCGCTGCCATCGATGGCAAGATCGAGACTGTTGTTGGTAAACGAAATGGTGCCCTGGTCAAACTGCTGGCTGATGTTGGCGAGCTTGACCCCGCTACCGACCTGATTGGAGCCGGCGCCCAGCAGGCTAGAGGCATAGACGTCCGCAAACTCCGCGCGGGAGCTCTTGAAACCAACGGTACTCGAGTTGGCAATGTTGTTGCCGGTGATACGCAGATCACTGGAAGCAGCACTGAGGCCACTGAGTGCGATGTTGAAAGCCATAGGTCGGATTAACTCCTGTTACTGGATCGGAGAGAAGAAAGGTTCGTTGCCGTGTCTCAACGGATCTGGCGGATCTCTTCGGTTCGAATGCTGTCGCCGCCGAGCAGATTCGCCTGCACACCGGCAGGCCCGATGCTGACTCCCTGGATCCGGTTGGGCAGATAGAGTGTTGCCGGTTCCTGCACGCCGCCACGGTCGACGAAGGCACTGACCTGGTAGAGTCCGGACGGTACCGGCTCACCGTCGAAGTTCAGCCCGTCCCAGTTCAGATCTGACACGCCGGCGGCACGGTCACCGAGCGAGAATTCGGCAACCCGCTGCCCGGAGAGCTCGGTAACCTGAACGCGCACGTCGGTCGCTCCCTGCGGCAGATCAATCTGCGCAGACAGGCCGGTATCGGTGACGACGCCTCGTTCCGCTGGAATGAGCACTTCCCGGTTGACGAGCGCTGCGGCTTCCATGGTCAGGCTGGACCGGATCGCGGTTGCCATGTCGTCGACCGTGCTGTTGAGGTTTTCGATGCCTTCAACGCTGGAAAACTGGGCCAGCTGGGCAATGAAATCTTCGTTCTTCGAGGGGTCCAGGGGATCCTGGTTTTCCAGCTGCGCAATCATGAGCTCGAGAAACTGGGTCTTCCCCAGCTCCTCAGACCCTTTACGCTGCACTTCGTTTGCCCCCGACAGCTCGGATAGGGTTCTCAGTCCTTCAATACTCATTGCACCGCGTCCCTGAATGCGTGATTTGCGTTACTGACCCAGCCGAAGCAGACGCTCGGCCAGACTTTTGGCGGTTTCCATCATTTCGACGTTGATCTGACACGACCGGCTGGCAGAGATCATGTCGGCCATTTCCGTAACCGCGCTGACGTTCGGGTAGGCTACGTAGCCGCTCTCGTCGGCGAACGGGTGCGTCGGCTCATAGCGATAGTTCAGCGGCGCATCAGATTCGACGACGCCAAGCACCTGGACCCCCTGCCCCTCGCCATCGCCAGCCCGCGCGTTCTGCGCGCCGGCCAGTGCCGCAGCAAAGACCGGATGCCTGGCCTTGTAGGTCTGGTCAGGGCTCTCTGCAACGCTTTCCGCATTGGCCAGGTTGCTCGCCGTCGTGTTCAGCCGTACCTGCTGCGCGGCCATGGCACTGCCCGCGACATCAAAAACATTCAGAAGAGACACGTAGGGTTACTCCAGGATGAAAAAAGTCGCTGTACTCAGGTTACTCACCGCGTACGGCGGTCAGCAGGCTCTGAAAGCGATTGCCGAGAAAGGTCATAGCGACCTGCGTTTCCAGATTGTTGGCGGCGATCTGCGCCTGCTCGATCTGGGTGTCCACGGTATTGCCGTCCTCGCTGGGCAACGTTGGAATCCGATAGGCAAGCTCCGCTGCCAGCGATTGACCGCTGGGAGGCAGATGTCGAGCATGCGTCGCCCGCAGACCGCCCTGGGCCTCGGGCCCCTCGAGGCGAGCAGCCAGCGCCTGCCTGAAGTCGACATCCCGGGCCTGAAAACCCGGCGTATCTGCGTTGGCAAGATTGTTTGCCAGCACGCCAACGCGCTCGCTGCGCAGCGACAGCGCTGCTGCATGTGGGCCCAGGGCCTGCTCAAAGGAAATCGCCACCTGCTGTTGCTCCGAACCGGTTGTTTAAAGCGGCGTTGCCGCGAACGTTGCGCTCGTTGGAGCAAGGGACGTGCCAACCCTTAGCTCAACCTCGTCCAGCCAGGTCGAAGTCACGAGACTGTTCGTATCAGTACGCGAAAACCCTGCAAATATTGCGGTTACAGCCGTGCCGAAGCTTGCGCTGACCCGTGCCCGGTTCTTTCAGCGACGCAGCAACCACGCAGGAGCCGGCAAGACGTTGCCGGTCGCAGCCGCACAACGGCAAGGGCGTGCCGCCTGCAGACGGTGACAACCAACGATTGAGCCTCACTCTGTATGGACCACCTTGTGAAAGCCACCCTGTGAGGGCCACCCGCTACACGTACTGGTCCACCGTGATCGCTCTGCTATACAGAGAGTATGAGAAGTCACCGTATCGTCCTGCTGATTGCTGCGCTGCTTACGCTCCTGGTGCCTTCGATACCACAGGCGCAGTCTCCGGGCCTTGCAGAATCCATCATCGAAGTGGTTGCTGCGGCGGCGGCGCAACGTTTTCCCGAGGCTCGCGTTGAGATTGATGAACCAGAGCTACCCGCTTTCGTGATTCAGCAGCCCTGCGCAAGCCCGGAGATCGAAGTTCGAACGACTCAGGTATTGCACCGCGTACCGGTCGCCATCCGCTGTCCTGCGGTCGGCAACTGGTCGGCCTTCGTTACCGTAACGGTCAACGCCTGGCTGCCAGCGCCGACGGCGTGCAGCAACATCGCTCGCGGGCGGCGCTTGACGGCATCAGACCTCTGCATGCGGGAGTTGAATCTGGCGGGTCAGTCGACACAGACCATTACCGATCGGAACCAGCTGATCGGCCGGGAAACCCGCCGCCCGCTGATCACCGGTACCGCGTTCACGCATGCAGCCGTTGGCCCACCGAAGCTGGTGTCGCGGGGGGACACCGTGCGGCTGCTGGCCGGCAATCAACGGATCGTCATTGCGACCCAGGCTGCAGCCCTCGCTGACGGCCGGCTGGGACAGCAGATCCGGGTTGAGAACCTGCGTTCCGGCAAGCGCCTCCGCGCCTGGGTCACCGGGCCAGGGCGGGTCTCTACCCGTGCGCCCACCCCATGAGCACGCACGGGCGGGAGGAAAAAAATCAATTCTTGGCTAAAGTTTCCACACGCCGTGCCGTTAACGCACAAGAGAACCGGGCGCCGCGACGGCGACCGGCTGAACCCTGCAGGCTGAGAACGCATGAAAATTGACAACAACGGTCTTTCTCCAGGCAACGTCTCTCCCCGCGAAGTGGGCCAGAAAGAGGCTGGGCGGACGGCACGATCCGCAGAGCAGACCGCCAGCGCGCCAGCTGACAGGGTCGCGCTGAGTGATGGCGCGCGGCTGCTCGGCGAACTTAGGGCTGCAGCAGGTGCCGAACCCGAGATTGATCAGAGCCGGGTTAACAGCATCAAGGCGCGGATCTCGGAAGGGACCTACCACGTTGATCCCGGCCGGCTTGCCAGCAACTTTCTTGAGCTAGAATCTCTTTTAGATCAATAGATTAGAGCTGCATTGAAGATCAACCCTACTCTTTCTGATCAGCTCGCCACGCTGCAACAGCAGCTGGCGGAGCTGCTGCCCCTGCTCCAGGCGGAGCGAGCGGCGCTGGTCGACAACGATCTGGAGCAGCTCACCCGACACGTCGAGCTGAAACGCAATCTGCTCATGGCCATTCATGGAGCCAGCCAGCAACTGGATCCGGACTCCGTTCGTGACCGTATCGCAGCGGCACCGGAACCTGAACAGAGCCAGCTCGCTGCCGCGCACAGCAGCCTGAAAGCGCTGGCCGCCGAAGTGCGGGAATACAACCGGGTTAACGGAAAAATCGTTGCCCGTTCACAACAATCGGTCGCAGAACTGCTTCAGCTGACCTTTGATGATCGGTCAGAGAAGATCTACGGCGAAAACGGAGAGTCCAGAAGCCTCGCAGCCGGAGCTTCCGTCGCCCAAGCGTAAGGAAAACCGCATGGCAGCTGCCGGCGTCCGGAACAGGAAGTCCGAGACCGACCTCAGAGAGTCGCACAGTCGCTACACCGATAGTCGCACCGACGTCGAGTCTGCACTCAGGCACTTTCGCGACCAGCGCACGCGCGTGCAGCTGCGTTTCCCTCGAGATCCAGCGCCCCTTCAGGCGAGCATCCTCGATGTGGATCAGAAGCACCTCCTGCTCGAAGACGTAAGACCGCGCGAGCGGCGACCGTTGCTGACCGACGGCAATCCGTTTTCGCTGGCGGCTCGCACCGACGCCGTCTACCTCTACGCAGAGGAGCTGCGTTGCGTCCTGGTGGAGTCCGAGCGTGGCGTCCCCTTCTATGTCATCACGCTGCCGGAACAGGTGCTGCTGCAGCAGCGTCGCCGTGCGACGCGGGTGACGCTGCCGCTGCGCATCAAAACCGCTGGAGCACGGGTGACGCTGATACTGGAGAAGCGAATCTGCGAGGGCGAGATCGTCGACATTTCAGCAGGCGGTTGTCGTATTCGGATTCCCGAAGATCAAAGCGCATGGCTGCGCCAAGGCGTCACCGTGGACAACTGCCTCCTCAACATCCAGCGGCACCTGGAACTCGAAAGCAAAGCCACCATTCGCCACGCGCTCTACGACCCGCGACAGGGCCAGACAATCTGCGGTGTCGAGCTGACCCAGATGCACGTGACGGATCGCCGCCGCCTGGAACGCTTCGTCGAGGCGCAGCAGGGTCGGCAGGCCCAGGACTCGTCCGGCTAACCAAAGGTCTGCTGGAACCGCGCCCAGTCGGCCGCGGTATCGACATCCCATAGCGGCTCAATCAGCCGGACCGCCAATCCCAGTCGTCCGGCGCGCTCACGGCACTGGCTGAGCGTATCCCCTGCTTCCCAGTCGACACCGGCGAACGGTGACCCGAGCCACGCGGCGGCAGAGCGACAGCCCACGAGACCGAAGCCGCCGTCCTCTGCCGGGGCAAAAACCCAGGCCTCGGGATCAGCGTCGAGAATGCGCCAGGCTTGCTCGCAATGCGCCGCTGTAAGCCCGGCACAATCAGCACCAACGAGCAAGCTGGCCGCCGCGGGAGCCGCTGGCCCTGGGCCAGCGCCAGCACCCCTTAGACCCGCCAGCATTCGCACGCCTAGGTCACCCTCCGGCTGCGCGAGAAGCGACGCGGCCCAGGTTGCGGCCCACTGCTCGAGCTGAGCGTTACCGCCGTCGCCCGCATACCAGAGCTCGCGTTTGACCGCGGGCGCCGAGTCGAGACAGCCGAGCAGGTGCTCGACGAGGCGCTCATACGCCGCCAGCGCCGCTCGGTCACCAATCTCCCCGGCCAGCCGCGTCTTTACTCGCCCGAGCTCCGGGGCTCGAAGAAAAACACAGAGCCGGCGCGGCGGCAGTTCGTTTGCAGCGGACAGCGGCGGCGTCATCGTGTGCGATCCGTGGCTGCACCCTGCGGCGGCTGTTGCCCTGCCTCTGGACCCGGTGCTGAAGTTGTTTCCGGACCTGTTTCCGGGCTGCGATCAGCGTCGGGTAAAGGCTGGCGCGGTTCTGCAGGACGATGGTAGTACGCGCGAGCCAGCCGGCTCGGACAAGCGCCCATCCAGTAGCGCAGGCGGAAACCCCACATCCTGAGGATCGTGCGCAGGACGCCGTCGCGGTTCCAGCGGCGCGCCGAGGTGCGCAGCGGCCCGGGCAGGATTACCGGCCTGGTCAGCCGGCGCAGGCGCGAACTCAGCTCGATGTCTTCCATCAGCGGTTGTCGCGGCATGCCTCCGGCTGCCGTCAGCAGCGAGTAGTGCACAAAGATGCCCTGATCCCCGGTACAGATGCCGGTAAGGCGGGACCGCAGGTTCATGAAAAAGGCTACCAGCTTAAGGCTCGGGCGACCGGGCTCGAGCCGGACGTCGAAGCGGCCCCAGGCCGGCCGCTCACGCTGAACGACGGCCTCGAGCTGCGCGACGCACTCGGCCCCAATCCGGCTGTCTGCATGGACCATCCAGTACCACTCGGCGGCAACGGCATCGATCCCCTGAGCAAGCTGCTCACCACGGCCCGGGATTGCAGCTGCAAGATGGCGCACGCCCTCGGGCAACGGCTCCGGCGGAGGGTCGACGCTCACCACCACGGACAGCGCCGTCAGGGGACCAAGATCTTCGAGCAGGCGCAGCAGCGGCTGCCAGTCGCCGTAGACGGGAACCACAACGGCAAGCGGACGGCGTGTCATCGGCGTGGCGGTGGCTCAGCGCGTTGCTGGTGTGCGCAGGTTGCAAACGTTCCGGGGTTCATAGCGCGTGTTGGCGGCATTCCAGACGGCTTCGGACCGACAGTTGACCGCGTCTCGAACCGGCGGTGCAAGGCCAGGTGCCCGGTCTTCGCCGGCGGCGCTGCCGGATGCGGGCGGTGCGGTCGGACAGCGGAACTCCAGCGGACACAGATTGCGCGCCTCCCGGGCGGCGTCGGCGCGGGCACACAGCGTCACCGCCTGTCCCGCCATGCAGGCGCAACGGCAGTCCAGCGCAAACGCCGGGGACAGGACGAACACCAGGGGGAGCAGGAGGAAACGGCGCATGGCATGCCCTTCGTTATGACGAAGTGCGAGTCTGCGCGCGAGCAGCTGGACCGAAGAGCGACACGGCTGACGCCGGTCTGCGTTCTAGGCTAGTCCCGTTGTGGGAGAACGGCACGATCCGGTAAGCGGCCTGGAACCGAGGCGAGCCGTGCACAGGTATCGGAGCAGAAGCGTGCTCCCCCATAGGGTATGTAGCGCTCTTCGCAGGTCGGACAGACCCGCTCCGTGGGGGGTGCATCGGGCAAAGCGCCCTGCCGCCGAAGCTCGAGCAGATGCCGGATGTTGGCATGCTCGGCAACGAGCGCGCGGAACTCCCGATCACCGAGGTCAAGCAGCTCGAGCACTTGTGAGACGGTCAACCGTGGTGATCGCAGCAGCAGCGCAAGCGCCCTCGCCTCGTTGACTGCTTCGACGGCTGCATCGACAGCTTCGCCTCCGATCTCGGAATCTGTCTGGTTTGAATACTGCGGTTTCGCGGTTTCCATCCGTCGGCCGGTTGTGATTTTTGAGCAACACTGCCCAGTGTGTGCGCAAACGCCTGAACGGGCCGTTAACCCGTTCAAAAGCTGCTTGCCCGCGGCGATCTGGGTCCAGGAGCACAGATTTTGCCAAGCAGCCGGGAAGCCGCCAAGATACGGGTCGAGATTTGGTTCGCACCGGGGAGCAGGCGTATGAAAGCTAGCGATATCAAGCAGTTGCGTGCACTTATGGAGTACGAAGCTGAGCGTACGGAGCCGCCAAAAGATTTCCCGGCGTTACCCGACATTCCTGGGGGGCGCTACGTAGATCCACGATTCTTCGAGCTCGAACGCGAGTACCTGTGGGGCCGCAGCTGGCTCTTCGCCGGGCATGCCGACGAGCTGCCGGAAACCGGCAGCTACAAGCTCTGGGAGATGGCCGGCGAACCCGTGCTGCTGGTGCGCAGTGAGGCGGGTGCGGTTAATGCGTTCTACAACACCTGCAGCCACCGCGGTGCGCCGATCGTGACCGACGCTGCAGGTCGCCGCGACCGCCTGGTCTGCAAGTACCACGGCTGGACCTACAGCCACGACGGCGAGCTGCTCGCGGTGCGTGATCCCGCCGATTTCCGCGAGCTCGACTTCAGCTGTCGCGGCTTGCAGGCAATTCGTTGCGAATCCTTCGGCAACCTGATCTTCGTGAACTTCGACGAAGCGGCCATGAGCCTGCTCGACTGGCTGGGCCCGATTGCAGACGAATGGCAGGAGTTCCAGTTCGACAAGTGCCGGCTCGCTGCGCGTCACGTGTTCGACCTGGACTGCAACTGGAAGATCGCCATGGAGGCAAACACGGAGGTCTACCATGTCCGCAGTATTCATCCGAAGACCGTCGCTCCGATGCTCGATGATCGCCGCAACGTCAATACGCTCTACGCCAATGGCCACGGCCGCATGGTCGCACCGGTCCCGGCTGCAGCCAGCAAAGGCAACGCCATCTATCAGGACGATGCCCTGCCAACGATCGACACCGTGGGAGAGATCGCGCGCACCTGCACCCAGTCCTACGGCCTGTTTCCCAACTGGGTCTCACCCCTTTCCGAGCGCACGTTACCGCCGCTGCTGTTCTGGCCCAACGGCATCAACCGCTGCCGGCTCGAAACCTGGACCCTGGCGCCGGACTGGGGCGACGGTCCCGGACCGGATCTTTGGACTGAAAACAACGGTCAGCAACTCAACCAGGTGCTGCGGGAAGACACCGAGTTCGGCGCCTGGATTCAGAAATCCGTCGAGTCCAGAGGGTTCCGGGGCGTACCGCTCAGCTATCAGGAAGCCCGAATCTACCACTGGAACCAGTGGGCCGATCGCACCATCGGCATCGACCGGATCCCGCCGGAACTCAGGGTCCAGCAGGTTATCGGTGATCAGTGGCTGTACCCGAACGATCCGCGCCTGGCCGAGATGGCCGAACTTGCAGAATCACAACAACAGCGCACGGCGGGGGCATAGAGGCAATGGGACGACTCGACGGCAAGGTATGTATCGTTACCGGCGCGGCCTCTGATCCTGGTCTGGGCCGCACCACCGCGCTGACACTAGCCCGTGAGGGCGCAAAGGTGGTGGTCACCGACGTCGCCAGGGATGGCATCAACGCGACTGCGGCCGCGATTGAGGCCGCCGGTGGTCAGGCGCTCGCGCTGCATCAGGACGTTACCGACGAAGCCCGCTGGGGCGAGATCATCGACGAGACCATCAGCCGTTTCGGCGGCTTCGACGTGCTTGTCAACAATGCCGGCATTGCCGTGCTGAAGCCCCTCGGCGAGCTGACGCTGGATGACTGGAACAAGCAGCTCAACGTCAACCTGACGAGCGTGTTTCTCGGTTGCCGCACCGCCGTGCCGGTACTGGGTGAACAGGGTGGCGGCAGCATCATCAACCTGTCCTCGGTCGCCGGCCTGGTTGGTCTCAGCCGCTGCGTCGCCTACGGCGCTGCAAAAGGCGGCGTGCGCCTGCTGACCAAGTCCGTCGCCATGGAAGCCGCGAAGGACAACGTGCGCTGCAACAGCGTGCACCCCGGCTTCATCTGGACCAACATGCAGTCCAAGGCGACCGGTGCCAACGAACCGGACAGCGTGCCGATCTCCGACATGGTGCCGCTGGGTCGGGTCGGCGAGCCGGAGGATATCGCCAACTGCATTCTCTACCTGGCTTCGGACGAATCGTCCTATGTGACCGGCGCCGAGCTCACGGTGGATGCCGGCATGACCGCTCGCTGAACAGCGCTACTCCGCAAAACACGCCTACCGTAAAGGCGGCGGACGCCGATGGCGGGTCCGCTGCTCGTAGGCATGTGCAAGCGCCAGCAGTTTCGCCTCAGACCAGGCCGCACCGAGCAGCTCCAGCCCTGCGGGCAGACCACCTGCCGTGTAGCCCATGGGCACGGTAAGTGCAGGTAGACCGCTGTTGGCAGACAGGTGGCAGTTGCTGCCACCCTGAGTCGTGCCCAGCGGGCTGGCGGGCTGGCGGATGTTGGGGTAGATCAGCGCATCGAGCTGGCTGTTCGTGAGCTCGAAGAGCAGCGCGTCCCGCAGCCGTTGCCGTTTTGCAAGCTCCGCAAGATACAGCCCCGGAGCGTCACTGCGCTGTGTGAGCGACCCAAGCAACAGCGGCTGCACCGCCGGGTGCGCGCGGCCGTCGGCAACGATTTCCACCAGTGATCGCACCGGCGCCTGCGGCCGCTGTGTTAGATAACCATCGATATCCCGGGCGAAGTCACGACTCAGCACGTAGAAGCCGCCGGCCACCGCGTAGACGAGTTCGGCCAGCGGCAGCGGCTCAATGTCGATGACCACCGCACCGGCTGCTCGAAGATCGGCGACCGCCTGTTCGAAGACCCGCGCGATCTCTGCATCTGCCGGCTCTACGGCCACGAGCTGACGAACGACACCAAATCGTTTGCCGGCAAGCGTCGCTTGTCCCAGTGCGGCATGGTAGTCCGTCACATGATGGCCAACGCTGCGCGCCGTCTGCGGATCCGCTGCATCGAAGCCGGTCACAACGCTCAGGATGCGGGCGGCATCCGCAACGGAGCGAGCCAGCGGCCCGGCAATGTCTTGGGTCAGCGACAGCGGGACGATGCCGGCACGGCTGACCAGACCCTGGGTACCGCGCACGCCGACCAGCGCCGTGTGGCCAGCCGGATTGCGTACCGAACCGCAGGTATCGGTACCGATCCCTGCCAGCGCCAGACTGGCACTGACGGCCGCTGCGGTTCCGCCGCTGGAACCACCGGGATGCCGGTCACGATCATAGGGATTCCGGACCGCACCAAAGACAGAGCCGACCGACTCGATCCCATAGGCAAACTCGTGCATGTTCGCGGTGCCGAGCACGAGCGCACCGGCCGCACGCAGCCGCCGAACGAGCGTCGCTTCGGTACCGGGCGTAAACCCCTCGAGCAGAGCGGAGCCCGCGGTTACCGGCAGGTGCCCGGTCTCTATGTTGTCCTTCACGATCAGCGGAATCCCGAACAGCGGCTGCGCGGCCGGCACACCGTCCTGCGCCAGCCTGCGGTCGAGCTCGCCGGCCTCCTCAAGCACCCGGTTGGAGAGCGCGGCAATGCTGTTGAGCCCGGCCGACCCATCGTCATGGCGCGCAATCCGATCGAGATAGAAGCGGACCAGCTCCGTCACCTGAAGCTGGCCGCTCCGGAAGGCCGCGTGGACCGTGGCGATGCTGGCTTCGACAGGTTGAAAAGCCCTCGGTCCGGCGCTGGCCACCCCGGTCTCCGGCAGCGGTTCGGTGCGACTCGCTGCGGCGTCCGGCTCGGGCGCTGGAACCGGAACCGGTACGGGGACCGCTACCGCGCCCAACGCCGGTGTTGTGCTCGCGCACAGCGCTAGCAGCGCGGCCAGCAGGCCAAGGCGAAGCCGCACCCGGTCATGACGAACCCCCACCCGGTCACGGCTCCTCATTCGCGGATCGTCACCGGCAGTTCGGTGATACCGCGGATGAAGCTCGACTTGAGGTACTTCGGCTCCCCCACCAGCTCGACCCGCTTGAAGCGCTTCAGAATCTCTTCCCAGATGATCCGCAGCTGCATCTCTCCAAGCCGGTTACCGAGGCACCGGTGAATGCCGAACCCGAACGACAGGTGCTGCCGTGCATGCTCCCGGTCGATGAGAAATTCGTTTGCCCGCGGGATCTTTTCCTCGTCCCGGTTACCGGAGACGTACCACATGACAACCTTGTCCCACTTCCTGATCTGCTGCCCGCGAATATCGACGTCACGCATCGCCGTGCGGCACATGTGGGCCACGGGCGACTGCCAGCGAATGATCTCTGGCACCATGTTGCCGACCAGCTCCGGGTTCTCAAGCAACTTGGTGTACTGATCCGGGTTCTCGTTCAGCGCCAACACGCCCCCGGACATGGAGTTGCGGGTGGTGTCGTTGCCGCCGACGATCAGTAGCAGCATGTTGCCAAGGTACTCGTTGGGCGGCATGTCTTTGGTGGCATCCCCGTGCACGAGGATCGAAATGAGGTCATCGCCCGGGTCCGGCCGGGCAGCGCGTTCCTTCCAGACCTGATCGAAGTACTCCCAGCACTTCCAGAGCTCCGCGAATCCCTCCTCCGGCGTTTCGAAGTAGTCGGGATCGCCGATCCGCTCCACCGTATCTGACCAGTGGATCAGCAGGTGCCGATCGTCCTGCGGAATATCGAACAGCGTGGCCAGCATCTGTCCGGTCAGCTCGACCGATACGCGGCGAACCCAGTTGAATTCCTCGTTCCGAGGCAGGTTGTCGAGGATCGTACCAGCCCGCTCGCGGATGAGCTCACCAAGCTGCGCCAGCTTCGAGGGCGTGAAGCTGGGCGCGATCACCTTCCGCTGGGCATCGTGTTTCGGCGGATCCTCCATGATGAACATCGGCAGATGGAACATCGGGTTCGGCGGTTCCGTCGTCGGCCGGCCGCCAAGCCGGATGCCGCCGTTGAGGCTGTCCGATGAAAAGTTCTGATGATCTGAGTCAATGCGCTTGATGTCGTCGTACTTGGTGATCGACCAGTAAGGGCCAAACTGACTCTCAGCACAGTAGTGCACGGGTGCCTCGGCCCGCAGCCGCTCAAAGTACGGCAGCGCCCTGTTGGCTGCAAAGAGCTGGTTGTGTGCTGGATTCAGTTTTTCCAGGGGGATGGCATAGGGATCCTCATTTACGTCGATCGCCCAGCTGTCGACCCAGTCCCGGTTGCTGGCCGCCATGTCACTGCCCTCGAACTGCGGGGCATCCGGCGTGTTGGACGGTGTATCTGACATCGGTTTGGTTCCTGCTTTGATTCCGGCAAGGGTGATGAGCCAATGATCGGCCAAGGCGCGGCAAAGCTCAAAGGCACAGCCTGAGGGCCGCGCTGCCGCTCCCCGGGTCAGCTACAGTCGATCCAGCAGGCTGTAGTACAGCAGGCCCGCCACGAGGGCTGGCCAGCGGAGCCAGCGCCCCCCGGGGAATGCCCGCTGCGGCAGGTCAGCAAGGCTTGCGAAAGACGGGCTCTCCCCCTGCACGGCCCGGGCGCAGAGCTGGCCGCCCAGATGTGCGAGAGCGACACCGTGGCCGGAGTAGGCCTGCGCCCAGTAGATGCGGCCATCGAGCGTACCGAGCTGCGGCAACCGATTGAGGCTGATCGACAGGGTCCCGCCCCAGGCATGGGTCAGCGGAATCGCGGCCAGCTGCGGGTAGGTCCGCGCCAGGTGCGGCCGCACCACGGCCTCGATGTTCCGCGGATAGCGCGCGCGGTAGGTTTCCCCGCCGCCATAGATCAGCCGGCGGTCTCTGCTGAGGTGGAAGTAGTTCACGACGAACCGGGTATCGACCACCGCCTCGTTGTGCCGATTGATCTCGAGCGCAGTCGCCTCCGACAACGGCTCCGTAGCCGCAATGAAGTTGTTGATCGGCATCTGCAGCCGATCGAGCGCCGGCACGAGACCGTCGAGGTAACCGTTGCAGGCCAGGATCACCTTACGGGCGCGAACTCGGCCGGTCGCGGTGGCCACTTCAATCCCCTCGCCCGCTGTTGCTGACTGCCGTCGTAACCGGTGCACGCGCGTCTGCTCGTAGACCCGAACCCCGGTGCGCAGCAGCGCCGCCAGCTCGCCGTAGGCCAGCTTGAGCGGGTGCAGGTGGGCCGAGCGGCCGTTGAGCACGCCGCCGTGAAAGGCCGCCGTACCCAGGCGCGCGGCAACCTGCTGCGCCGACAAAAGCGTCAGCGGTGCAAAGTCGTAGGCTCGGGTCAGGTGTTCAGCGGCCGCTTCGAGGGGCCCTAGCCGACTCGGACGATGCGCGACGGTGAGTTCTCCGTCGGTGAGCTCACAGTCGATGTCCTGCGCCGCAATCCGCTGGCGGACCAGGTCGTTGGCGGCGAGCGAAAGATCCCACAGCGCCCGCGCCCGGACCTTTCCGAAGCACTCCTCCAGCTCCAGCTGATCGATGTTGTGACCAACGCCGAGCACCCCGCCGTTGCGGCCGCTGGCGCCCGCCCCGACCTCATGCGCCTCGAGCAGCACCGCATCGATGCCAGCGGACGCGAGCTCGAGCGCGGCCGACAGCCCCGTGTAGCCGCCGCCAATGATGCAGACATCGGTGTCGATGGACCCCTCGAGCGGGGGGCTCGGCGGTGGGCGCTGTGCCGACTGCCGATACCAGCTCTCGTCAAAGCCGACAGCAGCATCGGCCTGAGGGGGCGCGTTCATGCCGCGCTCATGCCACGATCATGCAAGGACCGGCCCCGCACCATCGCGGGTTTCCTCGCGCCACTGGAAGACGTTCATCTCGATGATGAAGAAGGCCAGCAGCCACAGGCAGGCATCCCAGAAGTCCAGGAAGTCACCCGCGATGCCCCAGTACACGGCGGCTGCGAACAGCACCAGGTACAGGAGCAGCTGCAGCAGGTTGATGCTGCTGTAGATCCAGCCCGTCAGGCGACCACGCAGCTGCAGCCAGACCTCCGCTTCCAACGCGCCGACGACCAGCAGCCAGGCGCCAGAGTTGACGACATCGGTCCAGGCGAGGCGCAGGCAGGCCCGAAACACCTCGAGATCGACGATCACATTGCCCTGGACGAAGCGCAGCGGTTTCTGGACGGTGCCGCAGTTTGCCGTCGTGAGCGGTTGGAACTCGTCCAGATCGATCATGAGCGACCGCCCTGCCTCCACCAGCGCGCAGGCATCGCTGACTGCGGCAGGGCTGGCGGTGAAGGCCAACGCCTTGGACAGATAGCCGAAGAAGGCATAGCCGATCACCAGGTAACAGAGGCCTCGGAACCCAAGGAAGGCGGCGAGCAGCGGCGGCGTCAGGCGCTCATCGGGGATCTGGTAGGTTTCCAGCTCGAACAACAGCAGCAGCAGGACCCAGGCGGCGGTATCGATGCTGGCAGCAAACGCATTGATCAGCTGCCCGATCGGCACCTGGTCCACGAACAGGTGCTGGGCCGCGCCATACTCCTCGCGCAGAAACAAAAAGACATTACCGATCAGCGCCAGATAGATCGCATACTTGAATGCCAGGTAAACGTTGCTCGACAGCAGCCCGCTGAGCCCGGAAGCTGCCGGCGCAGGCCCACCAGCGCTGCGGGTTTCGTTATGCTGCATCCGTGGCGCTCGTCATTGGACACTCATCGTTGGAGAGGTTTCATCAGGCACTTTGCGCCAGGCGATTTTGGTACGGCACTTTTCGCGAGACACTTTTCAGCAGGCACTGTTCACTAGGCACGATTCAATCGGCATTCTTCATCAGGCACGATTCAATCGGCACTCTTCATCAGGCACGCTTCCGCAGGATAAGGATTTTGGCATGACGACACATCAGGGTCCCGGCGCAGCCGACGACGGCCTGGCGCTAAGCCGCGCAGCGCTGCTCGGCCCGGGTGATAATGCCATGACCTATGCTGGCGAGCTGTCTTTCCTGCGGCGTCGCTACACACGCAGCATCGACAATGCCGACGTTGTCGTCTCCGGCATTCCCTTCGACAGCGCCACCAGCTTCCGGCCAGGAGCGCGGTTCGGACCGCAGGCGATTCGTGCCGCCTCGGTACAGCTGGCCGAGATCGCCGGGCGCGCCTTTCCGTTCGATCTTGACCTGTTTGCCGAGCTTGCGGTCGCCGACTATGGCGACTGTGAGCTCGACTATGGCTATCCAGCACAGGCGGTGAGCGCCATCGAAGCGCACGCGCGCAGGATCCTCGCCAGCGGCTGCACCATGCTCACCTTCGGCGGCGACCATTTCGTGACCTATCCTCTGCTGCGCGCGCACGCGGAGCGCTTCGGTCCCCTGGCGCTGGTGCACTTCGACGCACATGTAGACACCTGGGATGACGACGGGGAACGGCTCGACCACGGGACCATGTTCCTGCGCGCTAAGGAGCAGGGGCTGATCGACGTCGCCGGTTCGGTACAGGTCGGTATCCGCTCTTTCAGCCAGCGCGATCACGGGTTCACAATCATCGATGCGCCGACCGTGCACGAGCGGGGCAGCGCCGCCGTCGTGCAGCAGATTCTTGCGACGGTCGGCAATCGACCGGCCTACCTGACCTTCGATATCGACTGTCTCGACCCCGCGTTTGCACCGGGAACCGGCACCCCCGTCCCTGGTGGGCTCAGCAGCGCTCAGGCGCTGGCGATCATCCGCGGCCTTGGCGCGCTGACGCTGGTCGGGATGGACATCGTCGAAGTAGCGCCCGCCTATGATCATGCGGAGCTGACCGCCCTCGCTGCTGCGAATCTGGGACACGACCTGCTGTGCCTGCTGGCCCTGAAACGTCGTGACCAGCGCTGACCGGAACCCACGGAGCCTCAAGAGCGACCTCAGGCGGGCCTTTGCCGCCCTGAACGCAGGCCAGCTGGAAACCGCCGGCGCGCTCTGCCGGTCCATCCTGCAGCGCGCGCCGGAACTGCCGCAGGGCCACTTTCTGGTCGGGCTGCTGGGGTTGGAAAGCCAGGATCGCAAGACGGCGTTTCAGGCTTTCGCATCCGTCACCCGGCTCGACCCGACGCATGCCGCCGCCTGGGCCCAGCTCGCGCGGCTGCTGCAGACCGACGGCCAGTTCGATCGCGCTGACCAGGCGCTCGCAGAGGCTGTACGGCATGCCGGAGACGACCCGATCGTACTGGATCTCATCGGCTCCCTGTACTCCCTCGGCGGCGAACATGGCCAGGCCCGCCGCTACTTTGAACGTGCGGTCGCCCGCGCGCCCGAGCAGACCGGCTATATGCTCAACCTCGCCAACAACCGCATCTACTTCGGCGACCTGGAGGCTGGAGTCGAGCTGCTGGAGCGGCTGCTGGTGCAGGCTCCGCGAAGCCCTCAGGCGCACTGGGTCCTCGCCAACACCCGCACCGCAAGCGACACCTCACACATCGAACGTATGCTCGACCTCGTTGCCGGCACCGATCACCCGCGGGCCCAGGCGTTCTTCTGGTACGCCATCGGCAAGTGCCACGAGGACCTCGCGCACTGGGACGAAGCCGCGAGCGCGTTCTGTGCCGGCGCCGCCGCCCGGCGCCGCACCTTGCAGTTCGATGAAGCAGCCGAGGTGGCGCTGTTCGAAACGCTGGAAAACACCTTCACCGAGGCCTGGCGTCGGCAGGCCAACCGCGGGAGCGACGAATCCGGTCCGGTGTTCATCCTGGGCCAGCCCCGCACCGGGACCACGCTGATCGAACGCGTGCTGAGCGCGCACAGCGCCATCCATGCCGCTGGTGAGTTACAGCAATTCCCCCTCGCGGTGCGGCGCCTGACCGGCCATACCGCGCCGCAGCGTTACTCCGCCACGCTGGTCGAGCAGGCCGCGCGCGTCGATCCCGCAAGGCTTGGACAGGCCTATCTGAGCAGCGCCCGGCGCGTCCGCGGTGATACGCCCCTGTTCATCGACAAGCTACCGCAGAATTACCTGCTGCTGCCGCTCATCGCCACGGCGCTCCCCGGCAGCCACATCATTCATCTCACGCGGCACCCGGCCGATGCCTGCGTTGCCAGCTTCAAGCAGCTGTTCGCCGACGCCTACCTGCATTCCTACGAACCCGGCGAGATGGCCCGCCATCACCTGCGTTACCGGACGTTGCTAGATCGCTGGCGTGAGCGCTTCGACGATGCTTTCTTGGAGGTGCACTATGAGGCCGCGGCCGCCGATCTGGAACCGCAAGCCAGGCGCCTGATCCGGTCGCTTGCGCTCCCCTGGGAAGCCGCGTGCCTGCGCTTCTACGAGCAGCCAACAGCCGTCACGACCGCAAGCGCCGTTCAGGTTCGCGAGCCGGCCCACACGCGTTCCGTCGGTCAGTGGCAACGCTACGAGCAGCATCTGGCCCCGATGTTCGACACTCTGGTCGCCGGCGGCCTGACTCTGAACGGATGATTGGGAACCGGTTGATCGCGCTGCGGCACACAGTCCACCCGCACTTGCTTTGACTCCTGGAGAGCCCCAAAGTGCGCGCATTTAGTGCCCGGTCTGAAGAACGAATGCCAAGCTCCGCAACGAACGCGCGCACCTACGCCGTCAAACCGCTCGCTCGCGCGGTCTCCCTTGCCATCACTACGGCGCTGCCGCTCGCGCTCAGCAATTCAAGCCAGGCCGCTGAGATCGAAGAGGTCATCGTTACGGCGACCAAACGCGCGGAATCCGCCCAGGACGTCGCGCTGGCGATCACCGCCCTGTCCGGCGACTTTGCCCGCCGATCGAACATCAACGACGTTAAAGATCTGGTGGTCTTCAGCCCCGGCGTTTCCGGCAACAGCCAGGACAGCTTTATCGATGCCATCAGCATCCGCGGCATTCGTACCCAGGACTTCGGTGTCGGCGGTGACCCGTCGGCTGCGTTCTTTAAGAACGATCTCTACGAAGGCCGTAACGGATCCGCAGTCAGCAGCATCTACGACATCGAACGCGCTGAGATCCTGCGCGGACCGCAGGGCTTCCTGTTCGGCCGCAACTCCATCGGCGGTGCTTTCAGCATCCACACGCGCAAAGCGGAAATCGGATCGCGCGATGCCTACCTCGAAGCGGACATTGGCGAGCGCGGCCACCGCGTCTTCGAGGGTGCGATCAACCTGCCCGTCAACGACGCTTTTGCCATGCGCATCGCCGGCTACTCTTCGGAAGAGGACGGTTTCGTCGAGAACTTCGCAACAGGGAACGACCTGATCGAACACGAGAAGCAGGCGCTGCGCTGGTCAGCGACCGCCGAAAGCGAACGCTCCACCGTGCAGGCCATGGTCGAGTACGAAACACGCGACCAGTCCGGATCCGTTTATCGGGCGGTTACCGAAGGCGCTACCTGGGCAACCCTGGAAGAAGCCCTCGGGCCGATTCCCCTCCGTGGCGGCGACGACGATGCCGATTCCGATCAGACTCTTGGGGATTCCGACGACTCGGACCTGCTCACCCTGGGGCTGCGGGTCGATTACGACTTCGACTTCGCCACCCTGACCTCCAACACCGGCTACAAGGACCATGACTACTTCTATACCGAGGACTACGACGGCACGCCGCGCAACATCAACAACTATCAGCAGGAGCAGACTGGTGACTACCTGCAGCAGGAATTCAGGCTCACCTCCAATGGCAGCGGCCCACTAGCCTGGTATGCGGGAGCGTCGTACTACAAGGAAGACATAGATACCCTGTTTCGCTTCTCTGGCGATGAAGACCTGCAGTGCCAGTACTATGGCTTTGCCTACAACGGCATCACCTTCTCCGGCTGCGCCGACCTCTACGCCTACTATGGCTCGCCCTTTGCTTCCAGTGCGGATGGCCAGCTCGTTGAAACCGGGCGCATCCGCGGGGAATACAGCGGCTGGGCTGCGTACGTCGATCTTGAGTACGCCATTACCCCACAGCTCGACGCTGCCCTCGGCGTGCGCTACAGCGAAGACAAGAAGGACTTCGCCATCAGCGTACCGGAACCGGACAGCGATCTAGGTGCCTACTTCGCCTACACCTTCGCGACCGACGGGTTCGTGCGCGACGAGCGGGATTGGGACGATACGCAGCTGCGTCTCAAGGTGCGCTACCGGCCGACGGATGACAGCCTGCTCTACGGCAGCTATACGGAAGGCTTCAAAGCGGGCGGCTTCGGCAGCTTCGCGCTGCTCGATGCCGACGGCAACGGCGTCGGCGGCGGCCTGACCGGCGCCAGCCAGGCTGCAGGCTTCCGTCCCAATGCTTTTGATCCGGAAACCGTCGATTCCTTCGAGCTCGGCTACAAGGGCACGCTGCTCGACGGCCGGGCTCAGGTGGGCCTCGCCGGTTTCTACTACGAGTATGAAGACCTCCAGGTCGTCGTGGCTGACGGCGGTGCCTCGAAGGTCGAGAACGTGGGCGCGGTGGACGGCTACGGGTTCGAAGGCACGCTGGATCTGGTGCTGAACGCCTACCTCGACCTCTACCTTGCAGCATCCTACCTGGACACGGAAGCCACCGGCCTCGAGAGCACCTGCGGTCTCGACGATCCGCTCGGCTGTGAGGGGTCGAGCCTGTTCTGGGCGCCAGAGTTTACGGGCGCAGCCGTGCTCAACGGCGAGCTGCCGCTCGAGAACGGCGGCGCACTCACCGCACGGCTCGAGGTGTTCTGGGAATCCGAGCGCGGCGGTGGATTCGAAGGCCTCAGAGAAACGGAAATCGATGCCTTCACCGATGTCACCCTCCGGGTCGGCTATCGCGCCGCGCGGAACTGGATGATCGACGTTTACGCGGAGAACCTGACCAACGAAGACACCGTCGATGGCATGAACAACAATGGTGGCCTCATTCCAGCGCACTTCTTCGGGCCCAAGCGGCCGCGCACCATTGGGCTGCGTGTCAACTTCAGCTGGGAGTGAGATCCGGAGGGGGCGCCAGGAGCAATCCGACCGCCGCGGCCACCTGGAGCCCCGTCGGCTTTCGTCTTGCGCGACTTGGTTTACTATCTGCACGAGTCAGGCGCAGAGGATCATCAGGCAATGGCCCACCATCAGCGAAAAGGTCCAAAGTCGACCCGTGCCGGATGCCTCCTGTGCAAGCCGCACAAGCGGCAGGGTGCTCCACGCGCCGACCGTATGCGCCCGAGCGACCGCCGGCGGGCGCTCGGCAGCCAGGCTGAGCCGACGCATCCGGCTCAGGGTGCACGGCACCGCTGAAGGCATGGGTCCCATAACCGGGAACAGTCGAACCCGTGCGGTTGCCAGCGATGGCTGAACCCGTCGGCGGAGGTCTCAAAAAGGTCCTCTACACCCTCAACACCGTGCGCAAAATGGGGGTTGGCAGCGCTTCCAAGGCGCTCACTTCAGCCAACACCTGCAAGGCCTGCGGCCTGGGGATGGGCGGCTTGAAGGGCGGCATGACCAACGAGCTCGGGGAGTTCCCTTCGGTCTGCAACAAGAGCGTACAGGCGCAATCCAGCGACGTCCTGCCGGCGATTCCCGAGGCAATCTTTGACCATCCGATCGACGAACTCAGCACGCTTGGCGCCCTCGAATTCAACCAGCTCGGGCGCCTCGGGTTTCCGATTCACAAGGCGCCGGACAGCGACCGTTTTCAGCGTATCGGCTGGGACAGCGCGCTGGCCCTGGCCGCGGATCGTCTCGCTGCAACGGCTCCGGAACGCAGCTTCTTCTACGCCTCCGGACGGTCCTCGAACGAAGCGGGCTTTCTGTTTCAGCTCCTTGCACGGCTGTACGGCACCAACAGTGTCAACAATTGCTCCTACTACTGTCATCAGGCCAGTTCGGTTGCGCTTGGCAACACCATCGGTAGCGGCACCGCCACGGTTGAGCTGGCGGACCTTGGACACTGCGACTGCTTCCTTCTGGTTGGTGCCAATCCCGCTTCGAACCATCCACGGCTGATCCATCAGCTGAAAGCCATCCGGGAACGTGGCGGCCACGTCATCGTCATCAATCCGGTGAAAGAACCCGGGCTGGTGCGATTTGCCGTGCCGAAACACCCCGGCTCGCTGCTGCGGGGCGGCGATGAGATCGCCTCGCACTACCTGCAGCCGAAGATCGGTACGGACATCGCGCTGTTCACCGCCCTGGCGCGGCGGTTGCTGGACAACGGCGCCATCGATCGCGCATTTGTTGCTGAACACTGCGACAACGCAGCGGCCTACCTCGCAGCGCTCGAGCAGGCTGACCTCGATGCCCTGCTTGAGGAGTGCGGCGTATCACGGGCAGCACTCGAAGCCGTTGTCACTGCCTACAGCCGGTCAAAGGCCGCTGTTTTTGCCTGGGGTATGGGCCTTACCCACCACACGCATGGCGTCGCAAACATCGAAGCCTTATCCAACGTCGCGCTGCTGCGCGGCATGGTGGGACGCCCCGGCGCCGGATTGCTGCCACTGCGCGGGCATTCAAACGTTCAGGGCATCGGCACCATCGGCGTCAAGCCGGTACTGGCCGGGTCCGTCATTCGAGCGATCGAGCGTCAGTTCAACGTTACCCTTCCCGAGGCCCCGGGCATGGATACGATGGCCTGCATGGAAGCTGCGCACCGCGGCGACATCGATGCCGCCGTCCTGCTCGGCGGCAATCTATTTGCCGCCAATCCCGACAGCCGCTGGGCGACCAGCGCGCTCAATCACATCGCCTTCCGCTTGAGCCTGACGACCTCACTCAACCAGGGTCATCTTGCGGGTCTCGAGAATCGCGAGGCCCTCATCCTTCCGGTCACTGCGCGGGATGAAGAGTGGGAGCCGACAACCCAGGAATCCATGTTCAACTACGTGCGGCTAAGTGCTGGCGGCATTCAGCGCATTGCCGAGGCGCGCCCTGAGTCCGTCGTGCTGGCGGCACTGGCGGAGCGGCTGCTGCCGAACTGCCCGATCGATTTCAGCGCCTTTGCACGACACCGCGAGCTGCGACGCGCCATTGCTGACATCGTACCGGGGATGGCGGACCTAAAGGACATCGAGGTCGCGAAACGGGAGTTTCACATCCGTAACCGGCTCCATCATCGGCCGGTATTTCAGACTCCGACGGGACGAGCGCGGCTGGTGCAGCCACCACCCGCCCACAGGCAACGGCCGGCTACCAGCACAAACAACCTGGATCCGGAACAGCACGGATTCGTGCTGACGACCGTGCGCAGCGAGGGACAGTTCAACTCGATCGTTTACGAAGAAGCAGACAGCTACCGGCAGGTGTCACACCGCTGGTCGATCATGATCAATCCTGCTGCACTGGAGCGTCTGGGACTCAAAGCCGGTGACCGCGCAACGATCAGATCGGCCAGCGGTACCATGGCAGACGTACGCGTATACCCGATCGATGTTGGCGACAGCGATGCTGTTGCGTTCTACCCGGAGGCCAATGTGCTGACCAGCCGCGCCGTCGATCCGGACAGCAGAACCCCCGGGTTCAAGGCAACAGCAATCACCATCGAGCCAGGCGACGAGGGTCGCAGCCGAACCCCGGAATAGACGCTGGGCAACCCGGGCTCCGCAGCTCGAATAGCCTGCAGCGCGTGACTAGCTTTGCTCTCTGCGGCCCCCACCCCTGTCGTCGGGCTCCTGCACAGCCTCCGACGACGGCGCCTGCTGCTGTCCTGGGCGTTCTGGCTGCTGCGGCAGCTGCTGTGCAATCTCCTCGTGGAAGCGCTTTTCGATCGGCCGCAACAGGTCGTCGGCCGTATCCTGCTGGTGACTGCCGAAGAGGTTGATCCAGCGCTCGGTGCGGCGCCCGAGCTCAATCACCTTGCGAAAGTAGCGTCCTGGCGTCTGCCCTCCTTCGATGAACCCCAGAATGCCGGCCACAATCGACAACGGGCTGAGCAGCACATCTCGGAGCCCATCAGCAACCAGCTTGAGCTGAAAGGCGATCACCGCCCAGACCAGCTCAGCCCGGCTGAGGTCGGCGGGTGGTAAGCCAGAACGGTCGATCCCAGCAGCAGATTCAGTCTCTTCTTGCTCTCTTAAGTCTTTTTTTTCAGTCATTTATAGACTTTTACCAGAACGGTTCTCGTTTTTTTCTGCATGCCGCTGAGCACCTGCGGCCCCTTCAATGCGTACGCGGCTTCGCCAGTCAGGGGCCCTACCGTGGTTGCTTGAGCCGGGCGTACTCCGCGGCACCAAACAAGCCCGGATACGGATGTTCGACCAGATAGGTTGGGACCCGCTCGAGCAGTTCGCTGTGCCTGCCCTTGTTCGTGAAGCAAGCGCGGAACTGGCTCTCCCGCAGCATCGAAGGATAGCGCTGCACGATGCCCCCGGCGACATACATCCCCTGTTTCACGCCATAGGCGAGCGCTAGATCGCCGGTCACCTGACCCAGTACCGAAAAAAACAGATCGGTCGCTTCCCGTTCGATGCAGCAGGCGCGGTCCTGGCTTTGCGCGAAGATTTGCGCCGCAGACTGTGCCTTGACGGACAGCCCATGCACTTCTGCCAGCCCGAGGTAGATGTTTTCGAGCCCTAGACCGGACAACAGCCGTTCGCACGATACCCGCTCGAATCGGTGGGCGAGGCTGTCGAGCAGTTCCCGCTGCAGCGTGCTCTCCGGCGCGAAGGCCATGTGCCCAGCTTCGCTCTCGATCGGAATGCGCTGGCCGCCCCGACCCAGCAGCGCACCCGCGCCAAGGCCGGTTCCCGGACCGATGACGCCGATGTTGAAGTCCTCCTCCAGCACGACTGGCGCCATCGAATGCCCGACCTCAGTACAGTAGTCGATGTGCAGGCCCGGCAGTCCGTAAGCAACCGCAACGAAGTCATTGAACACGCCCGCACGCGCACAGCCGAACCGCGCTCGGAGCGCTGCTTCATCAATGAACCAGTGATTGTTCATGAAGCGGCAGGCACCATTCATGACCCGCCCCGCAGCAGCGATATAGATCGCGTCAAGGTGTGAGGTCTGTGTCTCGTCGAGGTACGCGGCAATGGCAGCATCAGCATCGCTGAAGGACTCGCAGCTGAACACGCGCTCCTGACGGTAAGCGTTGTCGCCAGCAACCAGCGCAAAGCGGGCATTGGTGCCGCCGATATCGCCAACCAGGGTTACTGCCTCAGCCATGAGTTAACGCCACTGCGTCCGCGGCGAGCGCTCTGATCTGGTCAAAAGCGCCGTTTGCGAGCGCCTCCTCCGGCACGAACCAGGAGCCACCGATGCAGGTAACCTGCGTCAGCGCCAGATAACCCGGGGCCAGAGACGCATCAATTCCTCCGGTTGGAAAGAACCGCACCTCCGGCAGCGGCGCGGCGATGGCCTTCAGTTTGGCCACACCGCCGGACAGCTCCGCTGGAAAAAACTTCAGCAGCCGGTACCCTCGATCCATCAGTGTCATCATCTCTGTCGGCGTCACGGCACCGGGTACAAACGGCAACCCAGCGTCAGTCACGGCCTCGAGAATCGAGCTCGTACACCCCGGGCTCACCAGGAACCGAGCGCCGGCTCGCTGGGTGGCCGCCACCTGCTCCGGACGGCGGATGCTGCCAGCGCCGACGATCATGCCGGGTACCGCATTGGCTACCCGCTCGATAGCCTCGAGCGCCGCAGCCGTCCGCAGGGTGATTTCCATCGCCCGTATGCCCGCGGCGGACAGCGCTTCGGCAAGGGGCACCGCCTGCCGCGCATCCTCGAGCTTCACCACCGGGACCAGCCTGATGTCGGCAAACACATCCGAGGCATCCATCTACAGCGTTCCAAACACGCTGGCGCCGGACTCTGCCGGTCCCACCTGCTGGCGGAACACGGTGAACAGTTCGCGGCCGCAACCGGTCTGCAGTGCCGACAGATCCGGGTTGGGCGCGGCCCGGCTCATGAGATCGGCCGCGACCGTGATCGTACCGGCGTCGGCGTCCAGGCTGACGAGATCACCGTCGACGATTCGTCCGATCGGTCCGGCATCCTGAGCCTCCGGGGTTACATGAATCGCAGCGAGGACTTTTCCGGAGGCGCCGGACATCCGCCCATCGGTCAACAGCGCCACTTTGAATCCACGGTTCTGCAGGACGCTCAGGTACGGCGTCAGCTTGTGGAGCTCGGGCATGCCGATGGCTTTGGGCCCCTGAAAGGGCAACACGACAACCACGTCCCGCTCCAGCTCACCCGCTTCAAAGGCCACAACAAAATCCGCCTGGGACTGGAAGACCCGCGCCGGCGCGGCTACGACACGGTGTTCAGGCGCGACCGCAGATACCTTGACCACTGCCCGGCCGACGCTCCCCTCCAGCAGCCGGATGCCCCCTTCCGGCTGAAACGGGTCATCGGCGCTCCGCAGGATCGTTAAGTCCCCGGAACCACCTGCGACGGGCGTCCAGCGCAGCGCTTCACCCTCGAGCACTGGTTGTGCGGCAAACGACGACAGTCCGCTGCCAGTGATCGTGTTGACGTTCTCATGCAGCAGCCCGGCCGCCAGCAGCTCCCTGATCAGAAAGCCGAGCCCTCCGGCCGCATGAAAGTGGTTTACGTCCGCCGTGCCGTTCGGGTAAACCTGCGCCATAAGCGGAACCACGCTAGAGAGCCTGGCGAAATCGTCCCAGTCAATTTTGATCCCCGCTGCCGCGGCAATCGCGACCAGGTGCAGCGTGTGGTTGGTCGATCCACCGGTGCAGAGCAGACCAATGATGCCGTTGACGATGGCGCGCTCGCAGATGATGTGGCCCACCGGCAGGTAGCTACCCCCGGAATGGGTCAGCTCCAGCACGTGACCAATGGCTGAGCGGGTCAGCTGCTCCCGCAGCTCGGTACCGGGGTTAACGAAAGAACCGCCGGGCAGTTGGAGGCCCATGAATTCCATCAGCATCTGATTGCTGTTTGCCGTGCCGTAGAAGGTACAGGTGCCCGGGCTGTGGTAGGACGCAGATTCAGCCGCAATCAGTTCATCGCGCCCGGCTTCACCAGCCGCGTAGGCTTCCCGCACGCGGGCCTTTTCCTTGTTCGGCAGGCCACTCGGCATCGGGCCGGCGGGAATGAAGATCGTCGGCAGATGCCCGAAGGTCAGCGCGCCGATGAGCAACCCCGGCACGATCTTGTCGCAGATCCCCATGCATGCCACGGCATCAAACATGTTATGGGACAGCGCGACGGCCGTGGACAACGCAATCACATCGCGGCTGAAGAGCGACAGATCCATACCCGCCTGGCCCTGGGTCACACCGTCGCACATCGCGGGGACGCCGCCGGCGAACTGCGCAACGGCACCGGCCCGGTTAGCAGCATCGCGCACGATGTCCGGGTAACGCTCATAAGGCTGATGAGCGCTCAGCATATCGTTGTAGGCCGACACGATACCGATGTTCGGAACGTCCGCGCCGATGAGCCGGCGTTTGGCATGGGCGTCACAGGCTGCAACACCATGTGCCAGATTGCCGCAGGAGATGGCTTCCCGGTGCGGGCCCTCGCTGCTGGCAGCGGCAACGCGGCGCAGGTAATCCACACGGCTCGCGCGGCTGCGCTCGATGATCCGGTCGGTCACTGCCTCAATCGTCGCGTTCATTGTCATTGCACTTCCAGCATCCAGTGTGTTCTGTTCAAGGTGCCCACACGACCGTGATCGGCGTTATTGTCTGAGCCAGCAGCGTGGCCACGGGCAGCGCACCAGGTTGGGCAAGGATCCGACGCTTTTCCTCCCCAAAGGCCAGCAGCACGATCTGCTGCGCATTGAGCAGCAGGGCCAGCGTCATTGTGACCCGGGTGACGGGGCTGGCGGCCGTCCTGACCGTCATCAGGCTCTGTGCGCCCACCACATCAAGCGCCGCCCCGAGGTCTGGCATGTCCGGAAAGATAGACGCGAAATGGCCATCGGTCCCCATGCCGACCAGCACCGCGCTGAACGGCAGGGGCAGTGCCGCGATGCCTGTTTCGGTCAAGCTGTGCAAGGTGGCCTCCCGGGCCCCAGCTTCGAGCAGCTGGGCCCGGACCATGCGGGCGTTGCTGAGATCACTGTCAACCGGAACACAGCGTTCATCGGTCAGGCAGACATCGACCCGATCCCAGCTGAGGGTCTCTTTGGCCAGCCGGTTCAGGCAGTCAGCCGGCGTACTGCCACCGCTGACCACCAGTCCGGCCCTGCTACCAGTCGCCAGGTCTTCCCGCAGCCTGCGGGCCAGCAACGCTGCCGCTGCAGCAGAAGCCTGCGAGCGCTCCTCGCACAGGTACCTGACGATTCTCGATTCAGCGCCGCTCATTCCAAAGCCAGCCATGAACGGCCGTCGCGTTCCAGCAGCAGCGTCGACAGGGTCGGTCCCCAGGTGCCCGCGGAATAGGTCTCGGGTTGTCCGCCAACCTCGCGCCACGCAGCCAGAATGCGGTCAATCCACTGCCAGGCGCGCTCGATTTCGTCCCGGCGCATGAACAGCGCCGGATTACCCCGCAGCACCTCGATCAGCAGCCGTTCGTAGGCGTCCGGGTAACGGATGCCAAAGGCTTCCTCAAAGCTGAGATCCAGCGACACCGGGCGCAGCTCGAAAGAACCCGGACCTGGTTCCTTCGCCATGACCCGCAGCTGCACGCCTTCGTCGGGTTGGAGCATGATCGACAGGCGGTTCGGTTGAATCGAGTAGCTGCTCTCCGGAAAGATGGAGTGCGGTACCGGCTTGAACTGAATGGTGATCTCAGAGTGTTTAACCTGCAGCCGCTTGCCGGTACGAAGATAAAACGGCACCCCCGACCAGCGCCAGTTGTCGATCTCAAGCTTCAGAGCCACGAAAGTTTCGGTACCGGTTTTTGCGCCGAACTCGGTCACGTAGCCGGGTACAACCGTCTCGCCGATGGCACCACCCGAGTACTGGCCCCGAACGGTGTGCGTTTTGATCTGATCCACGCCGATCGGTTTCAAGGTTCGCAGCACCTTGATCTTTTCGTCCCGGACCGCATCGTCGTCGAGGCTTGCCGGCGGTTCCATGGCAACCAGGCACAGGAGCTGCAGCAGATGGTTCTGAACCATGTCGCGCATGGCCCCGATATCATTGTAAAACTCGATGCGATTACCGACCCCGAGCTCCTCGGCTACCGTGATCTGCACGTGGTCGATCGCTTCGCGACGCCAGAGCGGTTCAAACAGGAAGTTGCCGAAGCGCAGCACCATCAGGTTCTGTACCGTCTCTTTGCCGAGGTAGTGATCGATCCGGAAGATCTGATTCTCGCGAAAACAGGCGCCGACCGCGTCGTTGATCCGCTTTGCTGAGGCGTAGTCGCTGCCGACCGGCTTTTCCAGGACCAGCCGCATGTTCTCCGTCATCAGCCCCGCGGCCTTGAATCCCTGCGCAACAGGTCCGAACAGCGTTGGCGGCGTTGCCATGTAGATCGCGCGGATCTTCTGTTCGTGCCCTTGCAGGCAGTCCTTGAGCGGCGCCCAGGTCAGATGGTCCAGCGCATCGAGATCGAGGTAAGCGAGGCGTGCGGCAAACCGTCCCCAGGCCTCCTGGTCGAGCGCCTCGCCGTCGAGGTCGTTCTTAAGCGCGGTGGCAACCTGTTCCAGGTAGGCTGCGCGGTCCATGGCGCTGCGGCCCACGGCGATGATGCGGCTGTTGTCGGAAAACTGGCCATCCTGATCGCGGTGAAACAACGAAGGCAGAAGCTTGCGCAGCGAGAGATCGCCGCTCCCACCGAAGATGACGAGATCGAACGGATCAACAGGAACCAGTTGGGCCATGAAACTGTCCTAGAGCAGGTCTATGGGTCCAGATACCATCAGCGCGGCGTGCGCGATTAGGTGCACGGGCACTATCCGACATAGCTCAGCCCGAATCCGCGGGGGAAGCGGATCGCCTGGTCATCCCGCTGGTGCCCCGTTCCCGAGCTATCACTCAACCAGCTGAACGAGAGCCGCCCGGTAAAGTCAGCGTCACCGAACAGCACGTCGGCCACCCCCTGCCCTTTATCGTATAACCGAGGTAGAAGATCAGCGAACCTGCGAGGAAGTACCAGAAGTAGTATGACTCGCTCTTGCCTGCTGGGAGCTGCCACAGCAGTGCAAAAACGATGCCGGCGATGATGGCACCCGCAAAAATGTAAGGCCGGCGCCTGCCCCAGCGTGACTTCGTATGATCGGAAAGGTAGCCCATGAGCGGATCGGTCAGTGCATCGGTCAGGCGCGGTAGTGCACCCAGCAATCCGACCAGCGCGGGATTCATGCCGAGGCCGAGATTCAGCACGATCGCCATTCCCCCGATCGCCGCTGCCAGCAGGTTGTTGACGAACGCGCCGACGCCGTAGACCAGCTTATGGAACAGAGAGATGCGGTCTTCCGGACGGGTTTCGTGGTGGGTGGACTGCATGGGCCTCTCCGCCTGCGAAGCACAAAGCACCGGATTTGGCCCAGTTATGGCAGCGCTGTCAATCATGGCGCCCACCGGCCCAGAATGTCCAATCGAGACCGAACGGGCTGAAACCCGCAGTCAGCTGAACCGACCAGGAACGGTATAGAACCCCAAGGGGTGCACGCGGAAGGAGAGCATCCCGCTCGATCAGAGCCACCGGCCCCGACCTCCGGGTCCACCCGGGATTCGGCCAGGCTTGGCCTCGCTCCGGCGCGCTTAGAAGGCTAAAGCTTGATGTGTCGCAATGCCCGGGGGGAAAGATCAGGAATACTCACACTAGCAGGGGACACTCTGTGCTGAGAATGCGGTTCATCGAGAGGCTCAACATGCTTCATTATCGCTTCGCGGCAGTGTTGGCTCTGATGCTGCTGGCCCCGTCGGCACTAGCCGGGATATGGCTGAAACGTGATGAGCTGCTGCGCCTGCCAACGGAAGGTCCCGCCTGGGAACGGGTCCGGACCATGGCCTATTCCGACTTCGGCCGTGCAATCGGCGGCCACAACGACAATCATGATGGAAATACGCTCGGGCAGGCGCTGGTAGCCGAACGCCTGGAAGATGCTCAGCTGCGGGAACGGGTGATCGTCAACCTGATGTCAGCGATCGACACTGACGAGAGCAACTGCAGCGGCGATTTCTGCGATTCGTTGTCGATTTCACGCAATCTCGTCGCCTATGTGCTGGCAGCAGACACCATCGATTTCAAACGTATCGATCCCTCACGGGAGTCCCGGTTTCGAGCCTGAGTATCGGCGATGCTCAGCAAAGACCATCGCCCCAACGGCTGCAGCGTCGGTCAGTGTCGCCTCATCGACAAGTTCAAGGATCGGCCCAACAATCACGGCACCATGGCAGGTGCATCGCTCGCCGCCGCGCTGATCTACCTGGACCGCTCGGCAGAGCTAGAAGAGGTTGCGCGGGTGTTTGAAGGTTTCCTCGGCAACAGAGATGCGTATGCGGGTTTTCGCTACGGCGGCCCCGAAGATGATCTGACCTGGCAGGCCGATCCAGCAACACCGGTCGGCATCAACCCCCTGAGCGCAACGATCAATGGCTACGATGCTTCCGGCGTACTGCCGGATGATCAGCGACGCGGCGGCCCGTTTACCTGGCCCCCGCCCAAGGAAAACTACGTCTACGAAGCGCTGCAGGGGGCGGTTGTCCTGGCGACCATCCTGAACAACGCCGGGTACACCCCGTTCCTGTGGGAAGATCGGGCCATCCTTCGTGCATACCGTTGGCTTCGAAACGTCGCCGATTACCCACCCGCGGGAGACGATACCTTTCAGCTACCGCTGATCGAATTCCACTACGGGGCACAGGGCTGGGCAACTGAGCGCATCCGCAATGGCAAGAATATGGGTTGGACCGATTGGACTCACGGCCAGCAGCAAGCCGCTACGCGTCCGAAGCCGCCGCGGCTGATCGGCAGCGATCGAGTCACGAACAACGCCGAGTAGGTAAGCGGGCCAGGCGGCGTCCGCCGCGCGGACGACTCACCGGCGCCTGGGACCTGGCGTAAGCAGGAGGGGAAAGAATGTTCCGTGGTTGCCGGCAGCCTGGCGGCGCACACGGGCTCCGCTCGACACCGTTGTCAGAGCGCTGACCCGCCCGGCGCCAGTCCGCCCTTCAACACCGTCAGCTTGCTGTGGTCCTGCAGGATCCGAATGTCGGTCAGCGGGTCGCCATCGACAATCACCAGGTCGGCAAGGCTGCCTTCGACCAGCGTACCCCGCCCGCCCTGCGGATCGGCCGCAAGCCCCCCATTGCGGGTCGCGCAGATCAGGGCCTCGGCCGGGCGCATATCGAAGTAAGTAACGAAATACTCCAGATCTGCGGCGTACGTACCGTGAGGCGCGATACTGATACCGTAGTCACCGCCGACGACCAGCTTTACCTCCGCCTTGCGCAGCTTCTCAACGCTGACCTGGGTCGCTTCGATCTCCGCCAGGTAACCCTGCTTGATGACCGTCTCGCGACTGACACCGAGGGTCTCGCACTTCTCGAGATAATTGATCTCCCAGGCGAGCGCAGGACCGACAAACACATGATCGTTAGCACCGGCCAGCAGATCCACGGCCTCGTCATCCAGGTAGTTGGCGTGACCGATGAGCTCCACTCCGGCGCGCACGGCCTGCTTAACGGCGCCGGCGGAACGCGCGTGGCAGGCGACGCGCAGGCGACGGCGTTTCGCCTCGTCGACGATGGCACTGACTTCCTCGTCGGTGAACGACAGTTCGCCTGGCGGGTTCGTCGGATTGATCGCTTCGCCATCGAGGAACGTCTTGACAATATCTACGCCAAGCCGGCGCTGCTCACGAACGGCCTTGCGCACCGCCCAGGGGCCATCGGCAATCTGGCTGAGCGCGCCGCTGGAATCGACGTTGCTGGCTGTCGCGCCGAGGTCCTGGCCCGCCGCCAGCAACCGGGGCCCTTCGATGCGCCCGCTGGCGATCGCTGCCCGAAGCGCCACATCGATGTTGTGAGTCGAGCCGAAGCTGACAGCGCTGGTGAAACCGCTGCGCAGCATGAGACTCGCATTGCTGACGGCCGTTATGGTCGCTTCCTCGACACCAGTCGCGCCAATTGCAAACGGCGACGCATCCGCAAAGGACAGGTGCGCATGGGTTTCCGTCATGCCCGGCATGACGAAGCGACCGCCGACGTTGGTAACCTGGACCGTGGGCGTGCTCTGCTGAGGGACTTCTGCGGGCAGCGCTTGCATCGGCCCGGCATAACGCACGCGACCGTCCTCGAGCCACAGGGCGGCGTTCTCAGTAACCCGTTCATCAACAGCGGTGAACAGCCGTGCGTTGGTCAGCAGGGTCGCGGCAGTCATGACTCGAGCGCCGCCGCGGCGCGCGTCCAGCGGTGATGCGAAGGTCCTTCAGGACCGCGCTTCTCGCCAGCGTGCTCCGGATAAACCGAGGCGGTGTAGAGATCGCCGTGCGCATCCATCGCAAGCTGATGAATGTAGATCGCCAGGTCCTCAATCCGCTGCAGAACCTCGCCCGCTTCGTTGAGGATGACGAGATTGCTCATTCGGTCGCTGGCGTAGATCCGATCGCCATAGGTGGCGATGCTGAGCGGCAGAATGTGGGTCCACTCCTCGAGAAACTCACCGTCCGGGCTCAACACCTGAATGCGATGCTGGCAGCCTTCCTCGGCCTTCAGCCGTTCCGGGTGAATCTGCCCCGGCACGGTCATGTAGTCGTGGAAGTTACCGCCGCACAGATCGGCGACGAGTAGCCGTCCCTGAGAGTCGACAGCCAGGGCGTGCGGGGTGTTGAACTGTGCTGGACCCCGCCCCCAGCCGCCGACGGATCTGATGTACTCGCCATCCGGAGAGAACCAGACCAGGCGCGAATTCCAATACCCGTCGGCAACGACAATCGTGCCATCCGCCTGCCCGACAACCGCCGTCGGCCCGTTGAAATGGGTCTCGTCGCACCCCCACTCACCGAAGGTCCCGAGGGTCAGGAGCAGCTCGCCGTCCGGGCGAGACTTCTTCACCGTATGCCCGTCCCGATCCGTGGTCCAGAACATGCCGTCGCGTTCGATGTACAGCGTGTGACCGCCGAGCGCAAAACCAGGCTCGTCGGAAGGTCCCCACTTGCCCAGATAGCGGCCCGAGCGATCGAACATCGAGATGCTGCTCTTGCCCATCTTTGCGCTCATGGCGAGCGGGTGCGCGGCCCAATGCTCGAGGTCACGGGTAAACAGGTAAATGATGCCATCTGCGTCTACGGCAACGCCGGAGCCCATTTCGAAGCGCATATCCGGGGGATAGTGCGGCCAGTCGGAAACCAGCCGGTACCCATCACGCCGGTCAGCGCTCTCAGTGTTGTTGGCGACATCATGAGAGGTGCACATCGCTCAATTGTAACGGAACTCGAGAGCGCCAGGCAGCTCTCACGGAGCCCCGCTGCCCGGCGGCGAGGTCAATCACGGTCAGGCGCGCTGAGCGGCCGGATCCGCCACCGGAGGCCTCATCCGCACACCATGCAGGTCCTCGAGGATCCGATAACCCGCGGGCACGACAAGCAAGGTAACAACGGTTGAAAAGATGACGCCAAAGGCGACCGAGGTTGCCATCGGTATCAGCACCGCTGCCTGTACGCTCTGATTCAGCAGCAACGGCGATAGCCCTGCGAAGGTCGTCAGCGAGGTCAGAATGATCGGCCGGCAGCGTGTCACAGCAGCTTCGATGACCGCTTCGTGCGGCATCATGCCGTCTTTCTGTCGGGCGTTGATCCCGTGAACCAGCACGAGGCTCGAGTTCACCACCACGCCCGAGGCTGCGATGAAGCCCATAACGGACATGATGGCCATGCTGTCCAGCAACCCTGCCGCTTTCATCAGCAGATGCCCCCAGATCGCCCCAACGAACGCGAACGGAATGACGGACATGATGATCAGCGGTTTGCTGTAGGAACCAAGTGGAATGGCGAGCAGCGAATAGATGACGAACAGGGCCAGACCGAAGAGTGGAATGAGGCTACCAAAGGTCTCTCCCTGTTCCCGCTGCGAGCCTTCGAGGCCGTAGCTGACCCGTGGGTAGTCACGCATTATCTCCTGGACCGGACCGTCCCCGAACTGTGCCAGCACCTCGTTCGCCGTGATGACGGCGCGATCCACATCAGCAGTGATATTGATGACGCGTCGACCATCGGCCCGTCTGATCGAGGAAAATCCGCGCCCCAGGTCGGCGGTTGCGACGGTGCCGAAGGGAACCTCAGAACCATCAGCGGCGCGGATGCGCATGTTCTCCAGCGCACCAAGCGACTGCCGTTCCGCCTCGGTGTAGCGCAGCATCACGCGCACATCGTCGCGGCCGCGCTGAATGCGCTGCACTTCTTCACCATAGAATGCCTGGCGCACCTGGCGCGCGAGCGCTCCGAGGTTGAGACCCAGCGCTTCGCCGCTGGGCAAGATGTCCAGCTGCAGCTCCTGCTTGCCCGCCCGGAACGAATCGGCGATGTCGATGACGCCGGGATACTCGGCCAGCTTGGCCCGGATCCGCTCGGCAGCGATACGCAGCTCTTCGAGGTCATTCCCTTCGAGCTGAATGTCGATCTCCGTGCCGACGCTGAAACCGGCAGAATCAAAGGTCAGCTCCAGCGCGTCTGGCACCTGACCGACCGCCTCCCGCCAGCGGCTGGCCACCGCGAGCGTTTCGACCTTGCGCTCGGACCCAGGGGTCAGCTGCATGGTGACCTCGGCCAGGTGTGCACCGCCGCTGCCTGCCGATGCAGTGAAGGTCGGGCCGACCGATGAGCCGCTCACGGGCTGCCCGCCAATGGCGGCGAGGATATGGGTAACGGGCGGCGCGTCGGGCGCTTCCGCGCGCAGTTCCCCGGCAAGGGTATTGCCGGTACTCAGAAGTCGCTGTACGACCGCCTCGGTGGTCGCTACCGGTGTTCCCAAAGGCATGGTCAGCTTGGCAATTACACGATCAGCAGGCGCCGAGGGAAAGAACGAGAACGGCATGTGCCCGCCGGCCAGCGCGCCGACCGTCGCAATGAACGCCGCAAGGGCACAGGCAGCAGTGACATAGCGGGCGTTGGTCGCCGCCGTGACGAGGCTCCGGAACCGAACCTGAATGACCCGCTCGAGCGCATCGGAGAATCGCTGCTGCAGGGCAATAACCCGGCGGCAAAACCGTTCGAACCCACCGGCAACGTGCCAAGCAAGGAGTACCGAAGCGGTCGCGATGGCGAAGCCGAAAAAGCTGCGCACGCTCCAGGAGAGCTCGAGCAGGATGATCCCGAGCAGCGGTACGAGCAGCAGGCCCACCTCACTGGCAGCACTGTCCCGCTTCTGATGCCCCAGATGCGCCGGCAGAATCAGCTGCGATTCGATCAGGGAAAAAGTCAGACAGCACAGGACGACGGTGCCGATGAGGTTCTGGATCTGACCAATCGTACCCGGCCCGAGCATGACCGGGCCAAACGCTGCTGCCGTTGTCAGCACCCCGAAGATGACCGGGACCGACACCTGGCGCGTGCCGTTGATAGCGCCGTGCAGCAGACCGACGCCATCCGGCCGGTTGCCGCTCCCATACTGCAGGCTGTACACACGCTCGCCGACCACCACCGCGTCATCGACCAGGATGCCGAGGACCAGAATGAAGCCAAAGGTGGAGATGCCGTCGATCGACTTGCCCATGAGCGACAGCAGAAAGATCGCACCGGAAAACGCCACCGGTACGCCGACGCTGACCCAGAACGACAGCCGCGGCCGGAGAAACAGAGCCAGCAGCAGCAGTACCAGCAGAAACCCCTGCCGCGCGCTGTCGATCAGCGTATCCAGGCGCTCCCGAAGAAACTTGGAATCATCGTTCCAGAGAATGAGTTCGACGCCCTCCGGCAGCTGCGCGGGCGCTTCGGCAAGATAGCCGCGAATGGCTTCAGTGATTTCCAGCACGTCCTGGTCGCCCACGCGCCCGACCCGAATCAGGGCTGCCGGTTTGCCGTCGATCCAGAGTTTCTGATCCGTGTCTTCAAACCCGTCCACCACCGTTGCAATGTCCCGCAGATAGACGCGCGTGCCGTCGCTGCGGGTCAGTACGACCAGATTCTCGAAGTCCTCGCCCCAGTACGCCTGCCCCTTCGTCCGCAGCAGGATTTCACCACCTGCGGTCTTGATCGAGCCGCCGGGCAGGTCTAACGATGCTGCGCGCACGGCGTTCGCCACCTGTTCGAAGGTGAGGCCGTAGCGCTGCATAGCGCGCTCGGTCAGCTCCAGAGAGATCTCGTACGGGCGCATGTTGACCAGATCGACCTGGGTCACGCTCCGCAGCGCGGCCAGCTCGTCCCGCACTCGCTGGCCGATCTCTTTCAGCTGACGCTCATCGGTCGGCCCACTGACGGCAATGTCCATTACTGGCCGAACCGGCGTCACCAGCGTAATGATCGGTTTCTCGGTTTCTTCGGGCAGCGTGTCGACGGCGTCCACGCGATTCTTGACGTCGTCCAACGCCCTGGAGGGATCCGCGGTGTCGAACAGCTCTACGGAAACCACGCAGTTGCCCTCGACCGCCGTGGAGGTCAGCTTTTCGACACCATCAACGCCTTCCAGGGCATCCTCGATACGGATACACACGCCTGCCTCCACTTCCTCCGGGGCAGCGCCCAGATAGAGGACTGAGACAGTGATCAGGTTGTAGTCCAGATCCGGAAAAGACTTCTGCGGCATGGCCGGCAACGCCACCAGTCCGGCGATCACGATGACCCCAAGCAGCAGGTTTGCCGCAATGTGGTTCTGGGCGAACCAGGCGATCGGGCCCGCTTTCATTCGTCTGCTACCTCCAGCGGTTGCTCCCGGACGGCCAGCTCCGAGTCGGCTGGCGGCCCGGCGATCCGCACCCTCATGCCATCCGCGGCGGCCTGCAGAGGAGAAACGCAGACCCGATCTCCAGCCTCAAGTCCAGCACTGATGAACACCTGGTCCGCAGTCCGGCGCAGTACGGTCACGGTGCGAAACGCAAGGCGCTCGTCCGGCCCGACCGTCAGTACCCGGGAGTCATCCCGAAGCGCAGAGCGCGGCAACACAGCAAGATCATCGTAGGTTGCACCGAGGACTTCGGCCTCGACGAAGAGCCCAACTGAAAGCGGCGGTCGATCGTCTTGGCTGACGTAGGGCGCCTGCACCCGCGCCACCAGATTAACCATTCGCGTGGTTGGATCGAGTTCCCCTTCGGTTCGAACGACCCGTCCCTGCCAGCTGTGCTCGGTTCCCGCGAATCGTGCCCGGAGCACCACCGGCACACCGGTTTCTCCGGACTGGACCGGCATACTGTTCAGTTCGAGCTCCAGATACTTGAGCTCTTCATCCTGAATCGGAAGCCGCACTTCCGCGTAGTCGACGGCGTAGATCGTGCCGATCGACGAACCACGGCGCACAAACTGCCCGACGTCGACCCGCTCACTCCGAACCCGACCATCATAAGGAGCGACAATCGCCGTGCGCTCCAGGTCACGGATCGCCCGGGTCAATCGTGCCTGAGCCTGCCGCAGCCCCGCTTCAGCACCGCGCAGCCGGTTCAACGCATCGTCTCGTTGAGCATCGCTGGTTGCGCCCCGGGTCTGCAGATCCTGCGAACGGGCGTGCGCCTTGCGGGCGTTGTCGAGCTCGCTCCGCGCCCGGGTCACGCCAGCCCGTGCATCTTCCAGCGCCACCTCGTAGTCCACAGCCTCGATCCGCAGCAGCACGTCACCGCTGCTGAAGAAACCGCCGGAGACCAGGGATGGTGAGATCTCGACCACGCGGCCATCGACCTCCGGCACCAGCTCACTTTCGGTGCGCGGTACCACCGTGCCGTTTGTGCTGGTGCGCATCTGCACCGTCTGCAGCTCGACCGGAACCACTCGGACCAGCGGAGCAACCGGTTCCCCGGCCCGGGTCTCGAGCTTCGGGCCAGTGAAAATCAGCAACGCCGCGATGCCGAATCCCAGCAGCACGATGGCCAGCGGCAACAACACTTTCTTCAAGGAAACGCTCCAACCGGCAGCCGTAGACTGCAGATCAGGTCAGTGTACGGATCACCCAACCGCCCGGAAACCCGGCTGATGCTCTCTCACAGCCAACCCGCTGAGAGGGCTCTGCTCACGCGCCACCGCGCCGCGCGTCCACTAGCTCCAGGCCGAGGCGACGGGCTCGGGGACTGGTCCAGCTCCAGCGGATCGGCCCCTTGTCCATCCAGGCGATCAATCCAGAAATCTGGTTGCCTCGACGCCAGTCGCCCGTCAGCGACGGATAATTGTGGGTCTCAACGTAGGAAATGCTGCGTTCGTACCCCCGGGGAAGCGAATACTGATCGCAGCAGCAGGACAGGTAGCTCTGCAGGTGGCGACCACGATGGTCGGGCAACGTGAGAGACTTGTAGCCGTAGCGCAGCTTCTGATGCAGGCGGATCCGGAAGTCATCGCTTCCCGGCGCATCGGTGACCGATCGCCAGGCATAGGAGACAAGTTCCCCGTCATGGTAGGCCCCGATGCACCAGTGGCCGCCAGCGATCGCCTCTTCGAGAAACGCAGGCGTCATCTCAAGCTCGGTGTTTACCGCCGCTGCGTGCAGTTCATCCGGTTCCAGGATCCGCACCTGGTAGTCTTCGGGCGGCGGCCAGTTACGCAGGTCAGGCTTGATCTGGCGCGAGTGAACGTACGCCACGTGCAGGTTCAATCCCTTCAGCAAGCTGCGCATAAGTAGCATGTGCAGTGCCCGCCGAAGCCCCCAACGACCTCGATCAGTGGCGAACAATTTTCTTTGTCTGCTGAACATGGATACTTCCGCAGGCGTCCGTGCCGGCCTTCGCTGCGATTCCTACGGTTACTACCCGCAAGCTGCCTGAACGGAACGGCAAGCTGACGAAAATCCGCGCTGAGGTTTCAAAACTCAGGCTGATCGCGGAGCGCAGAGTATACGGGTCCCAATAACAATGGTCAGCATCGTCGGCTTGAGCCGTTGCAAGTAGTGGCCGGGCGTCTCGAAAAGCGGTGCCAGACGTCCGCCAACCAGCCGGACCAAGCCTGAAGCCACACGCTCCGCCCTAGGCACGCCCCGCACTACCGGTTCAGCGTTACCGGCTCAGCACTTCGTCCGGCTCGAGCTGAGCAAGTTGATCCGCGCCGAGGTGATCCAGCAGATACGCTTCCACCGCACGCATCATCGTGAGCCGAGCGGGACCGTTCGTCAGGCTGTGGCCACCCCCGAACTCGATGCGCTCATACTGAAAGGTCTTTCCATGCTTCTCGAGTCGCCGGGCCATTTCGTCGGCATGCTCCACCGGCACGCGATGATCGTCTGCGGCCTGCACCAGCAGGACCGGCACACCCACCGCTTCAGCCTGGCTGGTCGGCGACACATCAGACAGCCTCGCGCCCTCGAGGTCCACGTATTCCCGAACGAAATCCCGATAATCGCGATCAAGGCTGTAACGACCCGCCAGCCGTTTGAGATTGCTGACCCCGTTGATGCTGGCTGCACACTGGTACAGCCCTGGGGTTTTGATCGCCCCCATCAACGCCGCGTACCCGCCGTAGGACCAACCGACGATGCAGATCCGACCTGGATCCGCGATGCCTTCGCTGATCAGATGCTGGACGCCGTCCGTCAGATCATCCTGCATCTTGCCGCCCCACTGCTTCTTACCGGCATCATGAAAGACATCGCCCTGCAGAATTGAACCTCGAAAGTTCGGTTGCAGCACGGCAAATCCCCGGCTTGCCATCAGCTGGGCCATAAAATCGAACCCCCAGCCTTCGGAAGCGAAGGGACCACCGTGGGGCATGAGCACCAGGGGTAAGGCGTGTGCGGCATGGCCCCTCGGGACGGTGAGATACGCCTGGATCTCAGGGCCATCGCGGGCTGGATACGTTTTCTGCTGCATTTCGGACATCAGGTCCGGATCGAGCCCGAGATAAGCGGCGCCAAAGTAGGCGATTTGTTTGGTATCACGATCCCAGTAGTAAGTAGGCACCAGCCTCAACATCGCTGCTGACCCGCACGATCAGCTTCTGCCAGTCTGGGGAATGGGTAAGGATGGTGTTGTTAGTGCCCCTGAAGCATTATCGAAGGCTGCCTGCAAAGCGGCACCGCGCTCATCCAGAAACACAGGGCCATTGGGTGTGCCGTAGCCAAGGAAGCTGTGGTCCTGAGCATCGAATAGCACCCAGCTGTCGTACGCAGGATGGTGGTGGATGACGTCCACCACCATCCCCATCCGCATATCGAGTTTGAGGACAAAATCCGTGTTGTCATCGGCAGCTGCCTTTCCAACGGCATAGGCTATGTGCTGCTCGCTGCGGTCGAAAACCACCGGTTGGAGCTCTTGCTTGAACCAGCCAGCCTCTCTGACGTCTTTGAAGCGCTTGCTGCCAGCAGATCTGTAATAGCCCCAACGTTTGCCGTCATCGGTACCGTAGCCGTAACGCACTTTTCCGGACGGATCGGCCACCCAGGAGTAGGCTCCTCACTGATCTGCAACGTGAACCCGAAACTCTCCGGTGTTCTCGTTGACCTTGCGTATCTCGGCGCCGCCGGCCAGGTCAGCATCGATTCCGAGCAGGATGTGATCCGAATCATCGGGCAACCAATGCACGACATGGTCATGAAACAGCGGCTCACTCTTGACGCTGCGGCCACGGATTCCCTGTGACCGATCCCGCGCCGGCCTTGCAAGATGCACCGGCTTCGCCACGTTGCTGCCGTCCTTTCGATAGGCATAGAACCGGGTTTCTTCGATATTACTCCCCCGAAGGAGACGCTGGCCGTTGTAGTAGCGGCGGCTGCCGCTGACGCCAAAGCTGACGGCGAGCGTATCCACGGTGGCCCAGTCGAACCACCGAATCTCGGCGTTGTTGAAGGGCGGTATCGCAATCGCGTCGGTGTTATCAGCGATCGAATGAACGAGAACGACCGACTTCTGTTTGTAGGTCAGCCGGTACGCAATATGACGCCCATCCGGCGACAACTGAACACCCCGATAGTTCGGAAGGGCCGCGAAATTGGCAACCGGAATCGACGCTGGCAGCACATCGTCGGCCTGCGCGCTGATCGATCCAAGGACGACCAATGCACTTGCCCAAAGGCCCTTGACCATCACAAGCCTCCGCGGGTGCTTCAATGATTCCAAGCGCAATTTTCGACGCGGAAACCTGCAGAAGCAAGTCGCCGAACCTCCGCAGGCCGACCGACGCTGCATCAGCACAAAGTGGTCAGGGGACTGACTACTCCCTCCGGAAGTGCCAGCCCGAACTGACATCAATGTGGCGGACTGAACATTCGTCAATCAATCGCTCGTAACCCGGCGGCAGGTAGGGGCTCTGCCAGTTCTCTCCGAACCGTTCCTGTATCGCATTCAGATCCGCCCATAGGGAGGCGAACACAACGACCCCGTCGTCACTCAAAACGACCTTACGGAGGAAGTAGCCGAGATTTCCGGGTTCGTCGCGGACTACCGCTGCGGAGGTTGATGCAAACTTCCCGAGCAGCTCTTTATCGTAGCCTTCCCTGACCCGAACCTCGAACAGACGCAGAATAGGACCAGCGGCACTCATGTCACCCGCCGTCTTTCGTTGAGGGAAAGCGAAACACCATGAGAAGCAGGTCGCTCTGTGGTAGCCCCGGCAGGAATCGAACCTGCATCTACCGCTTAGGAGGCGGTCGTTCTATCCATTGAACTACGAGGCCATTGACTTACGAGGCCAGTCCGCAACGAAACCAGGAAACAACGCGACCCATTGAACCCTGCAACGCGCCGTCCTGACGTAACCGCGCATTGCCTACCCGTCCGCGGTCATTGAGCCTAACAGGAATTGCATCGGCAGTGCGGTCCAGTCCATGTCACGGGTGATCCGGATACGGCGGCGGTTGGCACCCTGCTCCACATAGACTTCAACGGAGAGTTCACCCGCAAGCACATTCAGAATCTTGTGCTTGAGTGCCAGCGTATCCGGGAGCGGCAGCGGCCGTTGCTGATAGACGTAGACGTAGTCGCCTTCGACATCCGCACCGATCAGGTCCAGCGGTACCGTGGCGCGGGGTTTGCCTGTCTCATCGCTGAGCTGGAAACCCCGCTCGACCAGCAACGCGAGCCGGGCCCGCAGACCCAGCGTATCCAGGCTGGCGTCGTTGGGCAGTGTCGTCTCAGCAGCCAGCAGCCTGAGCCCGTCGTGGCGATGCAGACGATGTTCGACTTCGAGCAGGCTATCGTCCGAATTCACTCGGATCGTTGTGACGCACTCCGGCTGGCGGTGAGCAAGCGCTGCTCCGCAGAGCAGCCCGAACCAAAGCGCGACGGCAGAGAGAGCGGCGCGCCGCGGAACCTGCTTACTGAACGGCATCCAGCGGCACTGCCTTGCTGTCGGCCGGCGTTTCCTCGCCATGCTCGCGCAGCTTCTCGAGCATGGCCGCCATCAGATCCCGGTCTTCATCCTCGAACTTGTAGAGCGCCAGCCGGGACTTGTGGATGGTCTGCGGGAACCGGTTATTGCGGAAGTTTGCATCCGCAGTCTGGTGCGCTACGTCTACTTCGACGGATGCCACCGGCTGCTCGGTAACCAGCATCTTGGTCACCGTCAGATGGTTTCTCCGCCAGATTTCGGCTGGGATCATCAGCTCGCTTTCGCTGCCATCCGCCAGACGAACGGTCAACGGCAGCGGTGTCACCAGACCGCCGAGGTTTTCGAAGTCGATGAACGTGTAGTAATGGCCCGCTTCCAGCGCCTTGGCGAGGGTCGCCTGCTCCCAATCCTCGAGTGACTCGAGGTACTCCTGGTACAGGTTGCGGTCCTGGTTGCTGACGGTAAACCGGTCGTTCTCGTTGTAAAAGTCGCCGAGCTGCTTGCGACGCTCCAGGCGGTACGGCCGCTGCTCCTCTTCGTTACGCAGCTGTTCGAGCGGCTCCGGTACGTCACGGGCGTTCTCCTGGCGCTGCAGCGGATACTCGACATCCGGATCCAGGGTGCTGATCTGATAGCTGCGCACATCGGTAATGGCAACGTCCACATGATCGGTGCTGTAGAACCAGCCGCGCCAGAACCAGTCGAGGTCAACGCCGGACGCGTCTTCCATGGTGCGGAAAAAATCCGCAGGCGTGGGACGCTTGAAACGCCAGCGCCGCGCGTACTCGCGAAAGGCAAAGTCGAACAGCTCACGCCCCATTACCGTCTCCCGCAACACGGTCAAGGCTGCGGTCGGCTTGCTGTAGGCGTTATTGCCAAACTGCAGTACGGAGTCGGACTGCGTCATGATCGGCACCTGGTTTTCGCTGGTCATGTAGGCCGTTATGTATTCCAGCGGGCTGGTATTCGGCCGGTACGCCGGGAAGTTCTCTTCCCATTCGAGCTCAGCCAGGTATTCGAGAAACGAGTTGATGCCCTCGTCCATCCAGGTCCAGCGACGCTCGTCGGAGTTCACGGTCATCGGGAAATAGATATGTCCGATCTCGTGGATGATGACGCCGATCAGCCCATACTTGACTCGCCGTGAGTAGGTGTTCTCGGGGTACACGTCGCCACCTTCACCAGCGGTCGTCGCCTCCTCAGCCATGTCGTCCTCGCAGGGATCACACTCTTCTTCGGCCGGCTCGTAGGGTTCCGGCCGGTAGCCGTTGAAAGTGATCATCGGGTATTCCATTCCGCCCCGCTCCCAGGCGTTCACGGACTGGGCTGTCGGATACGGATAAGGGAACGATAACCGGGAGTAGACTTCCATCGTGTGCACGACCGCCTCGGTGGAATACTTCGACCAGATCGGCTCTGCCTCATTCGGATAGAAGGACATCGCCAGAACTTCGGGCACCGCCGGATCTGACTGCTTGTGAATCATTGCGTCCCAGATGAATTTCCGGGAGCTGGACCACGCAAAGTCGCGAACGTTCTTGGCCTCAAATACCCAGGTACTGGTCTTGTCGGTGCCTTCGGTCTCGTTCTCTTTGGCCTCTTCCGGCGTGACGATAAAGACCGGCACATCCGACTTGCGGGCCTTGTCCAGACGCTGCTGCTGCTCTGTGCTCAGTACTTCTGACTCGTTCAGCAGTACGCCGGTCGCAGATACGATGTGGTCCTCAGGCACGGTGATGGCGACCTTGTAATCGCCAAATTCGAGCGTGAACTCTCCGCGACCGATGAACGCCTTGTGCTGCCAACCGGTGTAATCCGTGTAGGCGGCCAGCCGCGGGAACCACTGGGCCAGGAAGAAGATGTACTCATCGCCCTCCTCGAAGTACTCGTAGCCACCCCTGGAGCCGACCCGCGCCTCGTCAACGATGTTGTATGCCCAATCGATCTGGAGCGTAATGCTGGCGCCGCTAATGAGGGGTTCGGGCAGATCAATCCGCATCATGGTCCCGTTGATTACGTGCTCAAGCGGCTGTCCCGAGGCATCGGCAACCTTGCTGATCCGGTGGCCATAGTCGTCGGCAGCGATGCTCTGATGGCGAGCCAGCGTGCCGAAAGTCAGCAGGTCTGCACCCTCGTACTGCGGGACGTATGCCGGATTGGCGGCCGTCTGGCCACGTTGCTCGATGGAGTCCTCACGGAATCGGTTCTGATCGAGCTGGAACCAGAGGTAGCGCAGCGTGTCCGGTGACTGGTTGGCGTAGGTGACCTTTTCCGAGCCGCTGATCTGCTGCTTGGCCTCGTCCAGCGAAACGCTGATGTCATAGTCCGCGCGCTGCTGCCAGTAGCGGGAACCTGGTGCGCCGGACGCCGCGCGGTAGTCATTTGGCGTCGGCAGGTCGACACCAAGCTGGCGAAACGCGTCGTAGTACTCGCCCTTGGTCTGGCGGTTGGCGTCGGCGAGCGCCGATGCGCCGAACGCAAGCCCGAGCAGGAGCATCGTGATACGCCCACAGCGCCTGGAAGCGGCGGACAATGGAACGGAAGAGATCGCTGACGTGAGCCGGTAGTTCAGTGCAAACATGATCACCAGATGTCGTGGTTGGAGCCGCAAACGACACTCGGGCCGCCCGTGTCGCGGTCTCGGGTTGGTTGTGTACTCGGATGCCCCAGGCGAGTCGCCCGGGTCCGGTCGATGAGCGGTATGGCGGACCCGACAGGATTCGAACCTGTAATCCCCGGCTTCGTAGGCCGGTGCCTTATCCAGTTTGGCCACGGGTCCCAAAGGAGCCGTGCATTATCGGGACGGCTCCGAGCCCGGTCAAGCCGCTCACGGCGCCGAGAATCGCTACTGGCGTAGAATGTCAGCAGTAGATGACAGGCATCTCATGCAAGATGCGACGACAGACGCAATGACAAACGCAATGACAGACGCGATGAAAGAAGCGACCGAACGGGATCCGCTGCCTCCCGAGCAACCTCAGGCGCCCGAACCCAGGCGCCAGAACGCATCAGGCCGCGCGGAAGAACGCCAGTTTCACGGCTGGCGACTGCTGGGGATCATCTTTCTCGTGATCGCTGCTATCGCCGTGGTCAGCGCGATCGTCGACTGGTGGGTCATCGGCCCACTGGAAGGCCGCGCGCCCTGGCTATAGCTCGAGTCCCCGAGCGCGCCCACCCTGCCCCCGGCTGCGCCGGGGCCCTTCAGCCAGCCGAGCTGACCTGCTCCAGAATCGGCGTGAAGCTGAGCGAACCATCGTCAAAGGCGATTGCCGGGAGCTCGTCTTTCTCGGTCTGGTAGTCCTGCTTGTGGATCCAGGGTTCCTGATCCCCCTGCTTCGGCAGCAGGTCGAGGCTCCGCTGCAGGTAGCCTGGATTGAAGTTGTGCGGATCGACCCAGGGTAGTTTCGGCATCCCCCGCTGGGACTCCGGCACCACCGGCTCCGCGAGGCCCTGACCAGCTTGGCCCATGTCGTTGAGAAGCCGGCAGACCAGCTCAGCGATGAGGTCGGCACGCAGCGTCCAGCTCGCGCGAAAGTAACCGAACACCCAGATCATGTTCGGCACGCCGGTAAACATCATGCCGCGCCAGGTGGTGGTCTCGGCAAAATCCACAGGCTTCTGATCGACGGCGAACTCAATATCACCCATGACTGAAAGGTCGAAGCCTGTGGCCGTTACGATCACGTCCGCTTCGAGCAGCTGACCAGACTTCAGCAGCACCCCGGTTTCGGTGAACCGCTCGATCTGATCGGTAACCACCGAGGCTTTGCCTTCGCGGATCCCCATGAACAGGTCCCCGTCGGGAATGAAGGCGAGGCGCTGCTGCCACGGCCGGTAGCTCGGCGTAAAGTGTTTCTCGACATCAAAGTCCGGGCCGAGATACTCGCGAGCCATGGCGATGAGCTCGGCTTTGAGCAGGTCGGGCTCGTCGAAGGAGCGCCGCGTCAGTTCCGCCATATCAAAGTTGATCTTGCGGCGCACGATCTCGTGGATCCAGTCGTCGGGTATGTCCAGCTCACGCAGGGTGTCCGCCAGCTCGTTGCGATTGAGGCCCGGGGCAAAATAGGTAGGCGAGCGCTGCAGCATCGTGACGTGCTGCGCTTTGTCACAAAGCGCTGGAACGAGCGTAGCGGCCGTTGCGCCGGAACCGATCACCAGGATCCGTTTGCCGGTGTGGTCGAAATCTTCCGGCCACTGCTGCGGGTGCAGGATCGTTCCCTTGTAATCGGCAATCCCGTCCCAGTCCGGCGTGTAAGGCCGGTCGTGCCGATAGTAGCCCTGGCACATCCAGAGAAAGTTGCAGCTGTAGCGCAGCGAAGCCCCGGAGCCAACGTCAGTCACCTCCAGCGTCCAGCGCTGCGTAGTGCGGTCGAACGCTGCCCGTTGAATTTTACGCCCGTACTGGATGTACTGATCGAGTTCGTTTTCTTCGATGACTTCGCCCATGTACTTGAGAATTTCCCCTGCGGTTGCAATGGGCGCACCGGTCCAGGGCTTGAACTTGTAACCAAAGGTGAACAGGTCGCTGTCGGAGCGAATTCCCGGATACCTGTGCGTATCCCAGGTACCGCCAAAGGTGGCCTTGCTTTCCAGAACGGCGAAGCTGCGATCGGGACACTTATGGCGAAGGTGCCAGGCGGCGCCTACCCCGCTGATTCCCGCACCGACGATGAGCACGTCAAAGTGCTTTACTGCCTCAGCCATCCGCATTCCCCTGTTCTGACTCGGTAATCAACCCGGGATGGTCGGTGCTCTGCAGCAGGACTGCAAGCGCCCCAAGTTGGCCACTAAGGATGCTCAGATACCCAGGTTCCCAAGCGTGTGGATGATCTGACTGATCACGCCCGTGGCCCGCGGATGCGCTGCTTCGAACCGCTCGACTGCCTCTCTCAGCCGATCGATGAGTTCTTCGTCCTGATTGTCTTCCCGTGGGTGGGTCAGCCGGTGCTCGAGCTCATCATGCAGCCCCTGCAGATGATTGCGCGCCTCCGCGTCGCTGAGATCGGCGCTTTCCAACTCGTACTGCAACGCTTCTGCAAGACGCGTCAGTTCCTGTACGCTCATGGCACTCCCTGAAGTGATCCTACGTATCAGAGTCTGCAGTCTAACGCTGCGGAGGCCCCGCCTGCCGGCCCCTTCGGGAATCACCTAGCCGCCGCAACCAGGAGCCGCAATGAACCAACTTGCAACTGGACGTTGTCTCTGTGGTGGGATCCACTACGAGTTTCCCCGCGCTGCCGTCCTGGCCGCCGGACACTGCCATTGCACCGACTGCCAGAAGGCAACCGGCAGCGGTAAAGCGACCATCGTGTTCGTCGAGGCTGCAGCGCTGAACATCGACGGCGAGCTGCGCAGTTTCACCGTGACCGGTAGCGAAGGAACGCAGGTGACCCGCAGCTTCTGTCCAACCTGTGGTTCGCCGCTGATCAGCAGCGTTGCTGAGCAGCCAGGCCTGGTGTTCATCAAGGCCGGGTCGCTCGACACATCGGATTGGGTCAATCCAAGCGCGAGCTACTGGACCTGCTCGGCAACGCGATGGGATCCGGTACAACCCGCCACGCAGCAGCACCCACGTAACCCGGCACCCTGAACCTTCAGCACTGCGGATCTCGCCAGCACCTCAAGCCAGCGCAGCGGCGAGAGCCGCTTCGCAGTGGATGCGAGTCGTATCAAACACCGGCACCCGAACGTTGTCGCGGTGGAGCAGCAGACCAACCTCTGTACAACCCAGAATCAGCGCATCCGCTCCGCTGACAATCAGCCGCTCGGCGATGTCGACGTACTGCATGCGGCTGGCGTCCAAAATCTGCCCCATGCAGAGCTCATCGTAGATGATGCGGTGCGTCTCCTCGCGGTCTGCCGCGCCCGGCACCATCGGAGTCAGGCCCCGGGCACGAAGGCGGTCGGTGTAAAAGGTCTGCTCCATGGTAAACCGCGTCGCCATTAAGCCCGGGCTCGAGCAGCCGGCGGCCACGACGGCGTCGGCTGTAGCGTCAGCGATGTGAACGAACGGCAGGTCGACTCCGTCGAGCATCTGGCCGGCTACCTTGTGCATGGTGTTGGTCGCGAGCAGCAACAGCTCAGCGCCACCTTGCGCAAGCGCCCGCGCTTCCTCGTTCAGCAGGCGGCCGGCGTCTTCCCAACGATCCGCCATCTGCAGCGTCTCGATGCGCGTAAAGTCGATCGAGCGAATCAGCAGTTCCGGGGAGTGAAGGCCGCCTAGGCGCGCTCGGGTCAGCTTGCACAGCTCGCTGTAGTACAGCTGGGTCGACTCGGCTGACATGCCGCCGAGAATACCGATGGTTCTCATGGTCAAATCGATGGTCTCCCGATCAAGATGGTTCAGGCCCACGTTCGCAGTACCGCGCCGCGGCAGGCGCTTGTACCTGTTGCGTTCCGTAGCCCTCAAATGTGTTGTGCACCGCCAGTGTCATTGACGGCTCAGGGCGTGAGACCCGATGCCGCAGCAAGGACAGCACGCTGCTGCCGCCTTCCGACTCTATAAGTATTCGCAGCAAAAACACTACTCGTTATGCGGAAGGATCATTTCTAAACTCGAGCAGAGAGGCATAGGATAAACCGCGTAAGTGAAGAGCCCCCTGCATCATTCAGTCAATGAGCGTTACCCTCTTAAGGGAAATGGATTAGAAGCATGGCACTGGCGGGCTCTTCGCTTGCTCCTTTGCCGTCTACTCCCCCTGCCAGAATGTGGCAATAGCCACCTGTCTGCGAACTTGTTCTGTTTCGCTCCTCCTCTCTTCGCGCAGCCTGTAACCCACCGCCGTTGCACCTCGTTCCTTCCTGCGCTTCGCCCCCCCTGTCCTTCGCTGAGGCGGAGATCTGAAACTTAGCGCCTGGTTAGACGGCAACACTGGAAATAAGCCGCTGCTGCTTTCTCAGCATGAGCCGCGTTCATTCACGTGCGACGCGCTTGCACAGCGTAAGCCGGATTGTTTTTTTGTGTGTTCTGGTCCGGCGGCTTACTCCTCCGAGAGCAGGGGCGATCTGAGGTCCGGATTCCATCGGGTCGCCTGTTCGTAGGCATAGCCCATGGCGAGCAGATCAAAGTCCGCATAGCGGGGAGCGATCAGCTGAATGCCCGCAGGCAAGCCCTGATCATCGATACCCACAGACAGGTTGAGCACCGGACAACCGGAGAGCGTACCCGGTACAACAACCTCCATCCAACGGTGGTAGGTATCCATGGTGCGCCCGTCAATGGACTTCGGCCAAGGCACCGTTTTGGAAAAGGGATAAACCTGGGTCGTCGGCAAGGCGAGAAAATCGTAGCTTTCGAACAACTGCCGTAAAGCGTGATACCAGGCGGCGCGGCGGACCGACGCATGGCTGATGTCGTCGGCGGTTAACCCGGCGCCACCTTCTATTTCCCAACGCAGCTCTGGCTTGAGCAGCGCTCGCTGCGCTTCGTCCTCGTACAGAGGGAGCCCCCAGCTGCGGGTCAACCAGTGACGGAAGGTTAACCAGACCTGCCACAGCTCAGCGGGTGAATAGTCAGCCTTAGCCGCGTCTACTACACAGCCAAGGCGGGCGAAAGCCGGCAGCGCCCTTTCACAGTGGGCCAGCAGTCCGGGCTCCATGGCAAGGTAGCCATCGAAGTCACCCAACCAACCGATTCGCGCGCCTTTCCAGCTGCGCTGAAGCGGTGCAAGAAAGGCTTTCGGATTCACCGGCAGCGAGGTCGGCGACACGGGATCGTGGCCGGCAAGCGTCACCAGCAAACGCGCAGCATCGCTCACCGTACGCGCCATCGGCCCATTGCACGGCAGCTCTTCGACGAACCGTTCGCTGGACGGAACCAACCCGGGAGTCGGCCGAAATCCGATCACGTTGTTGAACGCCGCAGGATTTCGCAACGAGCCCATGAAGTCGCTGCCATCGGCGACGGGTACCAGACCGAGGGCGAGCGCCACCGCAGCACCGCCGCTGCTGCCCCCAGCGGTCAGCGCCGGATTGAAGGCGTTACCTGTGGCTCCGAACACGGTGTTGTAGGTCTGCGAGCCCAGGCCGAACTCCGGCACGTTAGTCTTGCCGAGAAACAAAGCGCCGGCTGCGCGCATACGCGCGATGTGGACATCGTCGGTTGCTGCAACCTGCTGCGCGAAGAGTGGTGAACCGCTGCTGGTGACAAAGCCGCGGGCATCGGCGAGATCCTTGGGTGCGGTCGGCATACCGTGCAGCCAGCCGCGGCTGTTGCCGCGCTTCAGCTCCGCGTCGCGCTCATCGGCAAGCACTGCAAGCCGCTCATAGGGGGCAACAGAGACAACGGCGTTGAACTGCGCGTTGAGCGCCTCCAGACGCTGCCAGCAGGCGTCCAGCACTTCGCGACAGCTGAGTACCCGAGAGTGAATGGCGCTGGACAGCTCGAGGGCCGTCCAGCGAGTGATGTCCGCCGGCAGGTCGGACTGTCCGGCAGGCGGTGCGGCACTGCGACCAACGGGCGAGGCGAGGGCTGCGAGACCAGCAGCAGACAGGGTACGGGTCAGTAAGCGACGTCGATTGGTCATAGGGCCTCAAACGATGGCTGCACGCCGCAGCTTAGCAGCCTGCCGAACGCCGCCACCAATTGATCCCGTCTGCTACATTCAGCGCCTCAGGGTGCCGGGCTGGCGACACCGGAAGCATCATCCGCAGTGCGTCGGTGCGCCATGGTCAAGCACGGGAGCCGGGCCACTGACAGCAGCGCGCTTGTTCTTATCCCTGAATACAGGTTCAGGGGGAGACCAGGTCGCCGATAAACTGCAGCGGATGGAAGTAAACGGGTTACTCGGCTGTCCGCTTGCGCGAACACCCCCCCTCCGGGCTGCGCGCGCCGGCTCCGCCTTCGTGCTCGTTGGCTTCACCCGTGCAGTTCGCCGTAGGATTTGCGCGGGCTCGCAGTCGAAGCGCAGGGCTCGTCCGCGGCCCTCTCACTGCCAGATGTAAAGAAGCCGGGACAAGCCCGGCTGCTTTATGTCTGGGTATCTGGGTATCTGGCGGAGAGAGAGGGATTCGAACCCTCGATAGGGGATTAACCTATACTCCCTTAGCAGGGGAGCGCCTTCAGCCACTCGGCCACCTCTCCGGAATGCGAAGCTTAACGCCTCCAGCCGCTGCTGATCCAGCATCCGACAACCAATCTTCCTTTGCAGCCAGGACAACCGCCGAAATCTGGCTACACCGTCGCGGGCAAGCCACACGCGGCTAGCGTCTGGCGCCCGACAGTCTGTCGTTTCGTCACAGGTCAGCTCGGTTCAGCGTCCAGCTCAAAACCCGCGTGGAGCGCCCGCACCGCCAGCTCCATGTACCGCTCGGCGACGACGACCGAGATTTTGATCTCAGACGTCGAGATCATCTCAATATTGATTCCAGCTTCCGAGAGCGCCTTGAACATCTCGGCGGCAACCCCGGAATGAGAGCGCATTCCGATTCCAACGACACTGAGTTTGGCAATGCCATCAGTCGCTTCGAGGTTTGCTCCTTCTCCAAGCTCTGCGAGAACCGGCTCTAAGGCGGTCTCCGCTTTTGCGACGTCGTCTTTGTGCACCGTGAACG
>JBCDGJ010000011.1:0-54439 GCA_038757945.1 Pseudomonadota bacterium | reverse complement strand
TGGTAACCGTAGTCGGCGCTACGATCCTCGAACTCATCCAACAGCGCGAACACCAGCAGCAGCGCGGTGAAGGCCAGCAGCACCAGCACGGCGGCAGCAATCACCGTGCGGGCTACGTAGCGGTCACTGATGCCCGCCACACCGGAGCCCCAGTGACGCAGCACGCTCATCGACGATCACCGCCGGGGCGGCAGTCCACCGCAACCGGTAGCGCCCCGCAGCATCGCGCCGCAGCACCCCGGTCCCAGCACCAGAGCCTGCACCTCAACCAGCGCCGGAAGGCATCCCTAACCACGACGCGGGCTCCCGACCTGATCGAGCTGGCGCCAGGCCAGCAGCGCGAACAACCCGTGCGCCGGCCAGTAGGCCAGCTCCGCCGGCCACACCGCAGAGCCCACCAGGTCTTTCTGCAGCACCAGCAGCAGGTAGTAGGCGACGAAGAAACCAATGGCCACCGGCAGGCGCGCAAACCGTCCCTGCCGCGGCCGGGTGGGGCTGATGCCAATGGCCAGCAACCCACCGATGAACGTCAACGCCGGCAGGGAACAGCGGTACCCGAACTCCGCGAGCGCAGCCGGATCGGTCGCCTCGAGCAGTGCAGCGGTACTCTGCAGCGTCGCGCGCTGCTCGGCTTCCAGCCGTTGCGCAATCTCGATCCGCTGCCCCATCCGTTCAAACTCGATGGTGCGATAGCCAGCCGTACCCGCGCGACCCTCGAACCGGCTGCCGTTGCTGAGCAGCAGGAACCGGCTGCCGGTATTCGGATCCAGGTATTGACGCCCCTCGCTGGCCCGCACGACTACAGCTACCTCAGCCGGTCGTCGTTCGCTCAGGAACACATCCTTGAGCGTGGCTGCCGTATCGTCGATGCCGTCGGCGTAGGACACGCGGTCGCCGCGCGAGTAGACATGGAACACCCCGGGCCGCAGGTTGGCAAAATCACGATCCGCGCGCTCGGACTGCAGCAGCTGATAGCTCAGCCGCTGCCAGCGCGGATTGAGGTCCAGCGCACACCAGGCGACGAGCGCGGTGACCGCGAGGATCAGCGGCAGATGCCAGGCCGCCAGCCGCCCGGCGCTCAAGCCCCCGCCCAGGAAGATGGTCATCTCCTGATCCGCAAAGCTGCGGCCGAGGGTCATCACCACCGCGACGCTGAGTGAGAAGGGCAGCAGCAGCTGCGCAAACTCCGGGAGCCGGTAGCCGAGCAGCAGCAGCAGGTTTCCGGCATTGAACTTGCCAGCCGCAGCCTCCTGCAGATAGCCGATGAAGCGGCCGCCCATGGCCATGACCAGCAGCACCGCGAGCACCACCAGAAAGACGCTGAGCAGCTCCCGGTTGAGATACCGCGCGGCGGTCCCCATCACGGCCACCGGACAGTAAGGCACACGCGCTTCGGGTGCATTAAACTACCGGCCCGTTCCCACTGGCTGCCAGCAGCCATCGCGTACAGGCACGAACCCGAGGCGCAGGCGCTCAACGCGGCGACGCTCGAAAACGGAAATCAGCAAGGTCAGAAGCGCTCATGAAGTACACCCTGAAAACCGGCACCCCGCAGGAACAGGCAACGCCCGTATTGGTAACAGACCTCGCCACCGGCGCCAAGGTCGCTGCCAGCGAGCGCCAGGGCCCGGTATTCAAAGCCGCCAGCACGGACTTCAGTAATACGGCCGGCGAAACCCTGCTGGTCAGCCTGCCGAGCGGCAGCAAAGTACAGCGCCTGCTCATTGCCGGCGGAGCGGACGGCTCGGTCGAAGCGGCAGCCTACCGCAAGGCCTGCACCGCGGCAGCCGGGGCGCTGGCGCGACTGCCGGTGCGCAGTGCGACCTGGGGCCTTGGACTGGCGCGCGTCAAGGGCATGGACAGCGCAGCTCGGACCACCGCGGGCCTGTTCGCCGTGTCCCAGGCGGCTTATCGCTTCGATCACTACAAAACCAAGGCCGACAAGCCCACGGAGACACTCCGCAGCGTTAGCGTGCTGGCGGATGGGCGCAGCGAAAGCAGCGTCCGCAAAGCCCTTCGCGACGCCAACGCGCTGAAGCAGGGACTCGACTTCGCGCGCGATCTCGGCAACGAGCCGCCGAATGTCGCCAATCCGACGTACCTGCTGAAGGAAGCCCGGGCGCTCGCCCGCGGCAATGACCGCGTCAAAGTCACCGCGCTGGACGAGAAGCGCATGACGGAGCTCGGCATGGGCGCCTTCATGGCAGTATCGCAGGGCAGCGACACCCCCGGACGCATGATCATCATCGAATATCGGGGTGCCGCCCGCAGCAAAGCCCCGCTTGCGCTGGTTGGTAAAGGCATCACCTTCGACACCGGCGGCATCAGCCTCAAGCCGCCGCCGGCCATGGATGAAATGAAGTTCGACATGTGCGGGGCAGCGGCCGTGCTCGGCGCCAGCCGCGCGGCTATCGCCGCCAAGCTGCCGATCAACCTGGTCACGATCGTGGCCGCGGCGGAGAACATGCCGAGCGGGCGCGCAACGCGACCGGCTGACATCGTCACAACCCACTCCGGGCAGACCGTCGAAATCCTGAATACCGACGCAGAAGGCCGGCTCGTGCTCTGCGACGCGCTGAGCTACGTGAAGAAGTTCAAGCCCGCTGCCGTGGTCGACGTCGCTACGCTCACCGGCGCGGCCATCATCGCTCTCGGCTCCCATGCGAGCGCGCTCTACGCCAACGACGACGCCTTTGCCGCTGAGCTGCTCGAAGCCGGCGAACGCGCCGGCGACCGAGCCTGGCACATGCCGCTCTGGGACGAGTACCAGGCGAGCCTGAAGAGCAACTTCGCCGACATGGCCAACGTCGGGGGGCGCGAAGCCGGCTCCGTCACGGCGGCCTGCTTCCTGGCCCGCTTCACCAAAGACCTGACCTGGGCGCATCTCGACGTCGCCGGCAGCACCTTCCGCGGCGGTGCGGCCAAGGGCGCCACCGGCCGGCCCGTGCACCTGCTGTTCGAGTTCCTGCGCAGCCGCGCCTGAAGCCGTCGGAACCGGGCATGAGCACCCTGAGGCAGCAGACGACCGGCGCAGCGACATGACCCGCGTCGATTTCTACGTGCTGGCGGACGTCGATCTGATCGCGATGCAACGCTTCGCCTGCCGCCTGGCGTTCCGGGCGGCCGGTTCCGGGCAGGGTGTACATCTGCATCTGGCTTCGCAGGAAGACGTAAATGCCGTTGACGAACTGCTCTGGGCCTACCCGCCGGAACGGTTTCTGCCCCACGAGTGTCTGCCCGCGGGCAGTCACCGACGCCCGACTGCCCCGGTCAGCCTGGGCTACGATTGCCCGGCAGACTGCGACGGCGTGCTGATCAATCTTGCGCCCGGTGTGCCAGAGTTCTTCGCACGGTTCGATCGCGTAGCGGAGATCATCGTTGGCGCCAACCGGGATGACGGGCGCAGCCGCTACAAGCACTACCGCGATCGCGGCTACCCGCTGCACCACCACGACCTCGACGACTGGGAGGGTCAGGATGTCCGCCAGTAATCCGCCCAAAGACGATCCGAGCGACGACTCCAAAGCGCTGCTCGGCGACCTGCAACGCATTCGCTCGCTGCTCGATGAAGACCAGGAGCCCGACGACAGGCTGGCCAGCAGCGATGAGGTCCCCCTGCTCGATGATCCGGTCGCGGAGCCGCAGCCCGAGGGTGGGCTGAACGCCGACTCGCTGGACCGGCTGCTCGGGGACGACTGGAAGGACGAAGCCGACGAGGTTCTGAAGGAAGCCCGGCTGAGCATCGATGCCGCCGCAACGGGCTGGACCCCGGAAGATACCGATGCGCTGAACGAGGCGCTCAGGGTGCGCATCGACGACACCATCCAGATCTGGCTCGAGCAGCTGCTGAGCGAACGGATCGGCGAGCTGCGCACTCGCGTGCTGGCGGCCATGGCCGACGAGATTCAGCTGCGGGTCAAAGAACCTCTGGCCGACGTCGAACCGACCAACCTGCTCGACGCCATCACCCGCAAAGCGCAACGCAAGGCGCAGAAAGATCAAGATGGAAGCTAACTTCGATCCGCACGCCATTGAAGCGGAACTTTATGGCGAGTGGGAAGCCGCCGGCTATTTCGAACCGTCAGGGAACGGCGCACCGTTCTGCATCATGATCCCGCCGCCGAACGTCACCGGCAGCCTGCACATGGGACATGCGTTTCAGCACACGCTGATGGATACCCTGATTCGCGTACGGCGCATGCAGGGTGATCAGACCCTGTGGCAGATGGGCACCGACCACGCGGGCATCGCCACCCAGATGCTGGTCGAGCGCAAGCTCAAAGCCGAAGGACAGGATCGCCACGAGATGGGCCGGGAGCGGTTCATTGATGCGGTCTGGCAATGGAAGAACGAGTCCGGCGACAACATCTCGCGACAGCTGCGGCGCATGGGCTCTTCCCTCGACTGGAGCCGCGAGCGCTTCACGATGGACGAAGGCTACGCGCGTGCGGTGCAGGAAGTATTCGTCCGGCTGTTCGAGGATGGCCTCATCTACCGCGGCCAGCGCCTGGTCAACTGGGACCCCGAGCTCGGCACCGCCATCTCCGATCTGGAGGTTGAAAACGCGGAAGAGAAGGGTTTTCTCTGGCATTTCCGCTATCCGCTCGTGGATGCGACCACGGCCGATGGCAAAGACTACCTGACCGTCGCCACCACCCGACCGGAGACCCTGCTCGGCGATGCGGCGGTCGCCGTCCATCCTGACGATGAGCGCTACCAGGCCCTGGTCGGCAGGACCGTACGCCTGCCGCTGACCGATCGCGTGATCCCGATCATCGCCGACGACTACGTCGATCCTGAATTTGGCACCGGCTGCGTCAAGATCACCCCTGCGCACGACTTCAACGACAACGAGGTAGGCGCCCGTCACGACCTGCCGCTGATCAACGTCTTCAACGCCGATGCAACGCTGACCGATGACGTGCCGGAAGCTTACCGGGGCCTGGACCGGTTCGTTGCCCGCAAGCAGATGGTGGCGGACCTGGAAGCCCAAGGGCTGCTCGACGGCATCGACGACCACAAGCTGATGGTGCCGCGCGGCGACCGCTCCGGCGCCATCATCGAGCCCTGGCTGACAGATCAGTGGTTCGTAAACGTCGGCCCGCTGGCGGAGCCCGCCATCGCCGCCGTAGAGGACGGCCGTACCAGCTTCGTACCGAAACAGTTCGAGAACACCTACTTCGCCTGGATGCGGGATCTCAAGGACTGGTGCGTATCGCGTCAGCAGTGGTGGGGACACCGCATTCCTGCTTACTACGACGACGCCGGCAACGTTTACGTGGCGCGTTCTGCCGAAGAGGCACGCAGCAGGCACGGGCTGGACCCGGCAACATCGCTGCGGCAGGACGACGATGTCCTGGAAACCTGGTTTTCTTCGGCACTGTGGACCTTCGCGACGCTCGGCTGGCCCGAGGAAACGGACGAGCTCAGCCGCTTTCATCCCACCGACGTGCTGGTTACCGGTCACGACATCATCTTCTTCTGGGTCGCCCGGATGATGATGATGACGTTGAAGTTCCGCGGCGAGGTGCCCTTTCGAACGGTCTATATCCACGGCCTGGTGCGCGACGCCGATGGCAACAAAATGTCCAAGAGCCGGGGCAATGGCCTGGATCCGATCGACTTCATGGACGGCATCAGCCTCGATGCGCTGGTCGAAAAGCGCACCAGCAACCTGATGCAGCCGCAGCAGGCGCCGCGCATCGAGAAGGCCACCCGCAAAGACTTCCCGGAGGGGATCCCGGCCTACGGCACCGATGCGCTGCGTTTCACCTTTGCTGCGCTGGCTTCCCCGGGCAGGGACGTTCGCTTCGACACGCAGCGCGTGGCCGGCTACAGAAACTTCTGCAACAAGATCTGGAACGCGGCACGCTTCGTGCTGACCAACGTACAGGACTTCGACCTCGAAGGACCGCGGAGCCTGTCTCTGGCCGACCGCTGGATCACCGCTGAGCTCGGCCACGCGATCGAAAAAGCCCAACGCGCGATCGATACTTTCCGGTTCGACCTGTACGCTGCCGCCGTCTACGACTTTGCCTGGCATGAGTACTGCGACTGGTACGTCGAAATCGTCAAGCCGCTACTGTGGGACGAATCAGCCGGCGTTGAGCAACAGCGCGGTGCCCGCTACACGCTGCTCAGCACGCTGGAAACCCTGCTGCGGCTTGCACACCCCATCATTCCCTTCGTCACAGAAAGCCTGTGGCGTAACGTCGCCCCACAGCTCGAGCGGCACGGGGAGACAATCATGGTGCAGCAGTTTCCGCGCGCGGAGGACTGTGCCTCGGATCCCGAAGCGGTCGCCGCCATCGGCTGGCTCAAGGCTACGGTTGATTCCGTTCGGACGATCCGTGGCGAGGCCAACATCAAGCCGGGACAGAGCCTGAACCTGCTCCTCGAAGGCAGCGCGCTGGATCGCAGCAACGCGGCGGCGACGGAGCAGATCCTCAAGCGCCTCGCCAAAGTAGCAACGATCGATTGGCTCGACGCCGGTAGCGAGCCGCCACCCAGCGCACTGGGCTTGGTTGGGGAGATGAAGATCCGTGTGCCCCTGAAAGGCCTGATCGACGTTGACGCTGAGCTGGCGCGCATCAGCAAAGAGCAACAGAAGCTTGAAAAAGACCTGGCCCGCATCCGCGGCAAGCTCAACAATCAGGGCTTCGTCGCCAAAGCGCCGCCGGAGGTTGTGGCGAAAGAGCAGGACAAAGCCGCCGATATCGAGCGTTCGCTGGCGGCGCTGACCGAACAGGTCGAAGAACTGAAGAAACTCCGGGATTGATCTGCCGGCGCTGGCGAATTTTGTGCGATCAGGAATTGATCAGGGGCCTTAAAACACCCGGTCCAGATCCAGCAAAACCTGCCCGGTCCGGGTGTCGTAGAAGATCGTTGGTTTCGGTGCACCCGACGCCACGCTCTGCGCAGCCAGGGAGATAAACTGGCAGACCTCCGCGTTGTTGGCGAACGGCAGCGCGATGGTCGCATCCGGAATACTGGCATCCTGCCCGGCGACGAACTCGATTCCGGTGCCGAGGCGCGGCTCGATGTGGTTGCTGCTGCTCCCGGCTTCCTTGTTCGGATCTGCTTCGATGATCGATGGTGCCGGATTGAGCAGGCCGCGCCAGACATCCTCACAGTCCCGATCCCGCCCGGTCGTCGCGGCATCACGGCGTCCGGAAGCCGGATAGCCAAAGGCGTTGGCGTCCAGCGTCCCAAGGCCGTAGCTCGCCAGATCGACCGTGCTGCCATCGCGGCCGCCCTCGAGCTGCCAGGCGGCGTGAAACAGGCTGACGCCGCTTCGCAGGTTACCGGCGAGGCCCTCGAGCACGGCTCGCTGCGCCTGCTCGGTGACGGTCATGAACCGCGGCAGTACCACCGCAGCCAACGTACCGAGCACAAACAGAACGACAACCAGCTCAATGAGCGTAAAGGCATAGGTCGTCCGCGGATTGGTGGCACAGCCCTGCATTGCAGAAGTGTAGGCGGCGCAGCGCAATCCGCCAGCGCTGTTGTCCGCAGCGAAACCGCTGCGGATAACAGCGCACTCGCACTACCTAGGCCGACCCTCCGAGCGCTGCCAGGGCTTCCGCCCGCAAAGTGCGTTTATCGATCTTGCCCGAGGCAATGCGGGGCAGCGCTCCGGTCGTGAGCCGTATGTAGCGCGGGACCTTGAAGCGAGCCACCGTGGCTTCCATATGGGCGCGTACGGCGCCCTCGGTCAGCTCGGCCTGTGGATCCACGTAAACCGTGGTTCCGACCTCCTCGCCCAGGCGCTCGTCGGGGACACCATACACCGATGCCTCGCGGATGGCCGGATGCTCGGTCAGCGCAGCCTCTACCTCTCCGCAGCCGATGTTCTCGCCGCCGCGGATGACCAGATCTTTGATGCGATCGACGATGTAGAGATACCCCTCAGCGTCAATGTAGGCAACATCGCCGGTGCGCAGCCAACCGTCGACAAAGGACTCGGCATTGGCATCCGGGCGGCGCCAGTAGCCGAGCGCTAGCGCGGTGCCGGTGATCTGCAGCTCACCACGTTCCCCGGCGGGCAGGATCCGGCCCGCATCGTCGACGACACGAAGATCCATGACTGCCGAGCAGCGCCCGGAGCTCGCCGGATGGGCGAGATAGTCATCGCCCCCGATGCCGGTGCCGATGGCGTTGGTCTCGGTCATGCCCCAGCCGGTATTCGGTTTGCTGTTCGGCAAACCTCGGGTGGTTGCGATTTTCTGCACCTGTTCCGGAGCCCGCGGCGCACCGCCACCACCAATGACCAGCATCGACGACAGGTCCCGCTCCGAAACTGCCGCCGCGCGAATCAGATCGCCGGTCATGGCCGCGGGGGCCACAAACGTCATGATGCGTTCGCGCTCGATCAGTTCCAGCGCCTGCTCGACGTCCCACTTGTACATGCAAACCATCTTCCGCTGCGCCCGGTAGCAGGACAGGAACACTGCATGTGAGCCGGTCGCGTGGAACAGGGGTACGCCGAGCAGCGTTGCGAGCTGCCAGGGCGGCGGTGCCGGTGGCTCGACGCCGGTGGTCAGCAGCGCAAGCTGAGCCTCCAGCTCCCAGTTGAGCAGTGCCGAGATCACGGCCCGGTGCGTCGACAGCACCCCTTTGGGGTGTCCGGTGGAGCCAGACGTATAGAAGATGATGGCCTCCGCATCGGCGTCCACCGGGCATAACGGCATAACGGCCGAACGGCCTTCGAGCAGGGTGTCGAAGCCCACGATGCCGGCCTCCGGCTCGGCCCGTACTGCAATGCAGCGAGCCGCAAGCTCCGGCTCGAGCGGAGCCAGCCGGGCCAGGCGCTCGCCGTCAAGCAGCAGTGCTTTCGGCTCGCTGTCGCCGATCGCGTAGCGCATTTCTTCGCCGTTCCAGAGCGCGTTCATGGCCACCGCGATGGCGCCGATGCTGGTCGCGGCCATGAAGCCGATGACCCACTCCGGGTAGTTCCGCATGGATATAGCAACCCGGTCACCGGGCGCGATGGCGAATACTTCCTGCAGCGCGTTGGCCAGCTGCGCGGCCCGCGCCTGCGTTTCAGCAAAGGTCAGCCGCTCGTCTTCATAGACCAGAAAGGTTGCGTCGCTGGCCGCCGTTGCGTACAGCTCGGCAAGGGTTGCCGGCGCGGTGCTGAACACGCGGCACTGCCGACCGTGCAGCACCTGCGTGTGCAGCGCATAGGGTTCTCCCGGCGCGGTCAGGCGGTCGATGGCACTCTGCCGCGACAGCGCTACCGGTTCTGATTGCTGTGACATGATGACGCCCTCCCCGGCTGTCATGAACGCTGCAAAGCTACTCCCGCACCTTCAGCACGAGCTTGCCGACGTTCTCATCGGCCGCCATCGCCTCATGCGCGGCGGAGGCCTCAGCAATGGGAAAGACGCGATCGACGATCGGTCGAATCTGCCCGTTCTCAATCAGCGGCCAGACTTCGTCGTATAGCGCATCCATCACGGCAGCCTTCGCCGGAACTGATCGCGCCCGCAGCGTGGAGCCAATCAGGCGCAGGCGTTTGATCATCATCAGCCCGAGGTTGATCTCCGTTCTGGCACCGCCCATGAGGCCGATGACAACCAGCCGACCGTCCTGCCGCAGCACCTTGAGGTTGTCCTCGAGATAGGCGCCACCAACCGGGTCGAGCACCGCGTCCACACCCTGACCCTCGCTCCACTGCGTCACCGGATCAACGAAGGAGCCTTCACTACGCAGCCAGCCACCGGCAGCGCCGAGCGCAAGGCAGGCATCCAGTTTGTTCTGGCTGCCGACCGTCACGTAGCAGGGGTTATCAAACGCCTTGCACAGCTGGATGGCCGCAGTGCCGACACCGCTGGCGCCGGCATGCAGCAGCGCACGCTCGCCGCGGCGCAGCTCGGCCTCCATGAAAAGGTTGAGGTAGGCGGTCGCGAAGACTTCCGGCACCGCCGCCGCCTCGACCATGGACAGTCCGCGGGGAACCGGCAGCGCCTGCCCGGCCGCAACAACGACTTCCTCGGCGTAGCCACCACCGGCAAGCAGCGCGCACACCGCATCGCCGACGCTGAAGCGCGTGACGCCCTCGCCCAGCTCGGTTACTTCTCCCGCGCACTCGAGCCCGAGGATCGGGCTGGCGCCGGGCGGCGGCGGATAGCTCCCCGCGCGCTGAGCCAGGTCAGCACGATTGGCCGCGGAGGCATGGACCTGAATGCGGATTTCCCCAGCGCCAAGCTGCGGGCGGTCAGTCTCGCCCCAGCGCAGCGCCGCGCCGTCGATCTGAATTGCGTGCATGGCTCTCCCTCCTCTTCCCCCTGCGCTGCGTCACCAGGACATGCGCACCTTGATCGCCTCATCATTCAGGTACCGCTTGAGCTCGCTCACCCGGTAGTCACCGAAGTGCACCATGGACGCCACCAGCGCCGCATCGGCGGCACCGGCCGTCAGCACCTCCGCGAGATGTGCGGGCGTGCCGGCGCCACCTGAGGCAATGACCGGAATCCGGACGGCTTCGCTGATCATTCGCGTCAAGGTGATCTCGTAGCCCTCACGGGTGCCGTCAGCATCAATGGAGTTCACCACCAGCTCGCCGGCCCCGCGTTGTTCCCCTTCGAGCGCCCAGGCCAGCGCGTCGCGCTCCGTCGGCGTGCGCCCGCCGTTGATGACGATCTGGTAGCCGGAGGGAAAGCGCGCCCGGTCATCGGTGCCGATGATGTCCATGGACAGCACGACGTTCTGATCACCGATAGACGCCGCGCACTCGTCAATCAGCCGCGGATTGGCCACCGCTGCGGAATTGACGTTGATCTTTTCGGCACCCGCGAGGCGCAGGTCCGTCGCGTCGCTGACGCTGCGCACGCCGCCACCGACGGACAGCGGAATGAAGACTTCTGCAGCGACGGCTTCCACCACGTCGAGCATGATGCGGCGCTTGTCGCTGGAGGCTGTGATGTCGTAGAACACCAGCTCATCGAGCCCGTCTTCGTAGTACTCGCGGGCCGTGGCGATCGGGTCACCAATGTCGCGCGTATCAACAAAACGGACGCTCTTGGCGAGCTTCCCGTCCCGTACGTCGAGGCAGGCGATAACGCGTTTGCTCAGCATGTGCCGTCCCAGCTTGCGAACGCAGCCAGCAGCCGGAGCCCGACCCGACCGCTCTTCTCGGGGTGAAACTGCGTACCGAAGTAGTTGTTCCGACCAATGGCACAGGCGAACTCGATCTCGTAGTCGGCGACCGCATAGACGTCGTCGTCCAGCGCCGGCACGGGATAGTAGCCATGCACGAAGTAGAACTCGTCACCCGGCTCGATACCGGCGAGCAGCGGGTGTGAGCGCACCGGCCGGACAGCGTTCCAGCCCATGTGCGGCACCTTCAGCGAGGCGTCATTGAACTTGAAGCGGCGGACTTCGCCCGGCAGCAGGCCAAGGGTGTCGGTGTCCTGCTCTTCGGAGCGATCGAGGGAGATCTGCATGCCGAGGCAGATGCCGAGCAAGGGCCGTCCGCTCGCCAGGAACGCCTGCAGCGCCTCTTTCATGCTGGATCCCTCGATGCTCGCCATGGCAGGGCCGGCGGCCCCGACGCCCGGAAAGATGACCCGCGCGGCGTGCTCCAGCGCCGCCGGATCACGGGCAATGCGGGCGCGCACGCCAACCTCCGCACAGGCGCGTTGAACGCTGCGGAGATTTCCGGCGTCGTAATCGACAATGACCACCTCGTTGTCGGAGGCAGCCTGCTTGGCGGAGCCCAACTTCAACCTCTGCCGGTGTTCGACCGGTTCATGAAAGAGGTGGGATACTAGCAAAAGGTGCTGACGGAAACCCGATTGTCCACCCGCACCGTAGCAGCGGCTCGAGCGGGTGACAGGCCTGTGAATTGCAAGGTGCAACTCGAGGCGGCGCGGCGGGTTGCGACCGCCTGCGAACGACCTGCGGATCACGGAAACCGTGCTTCACTCAAAGACCTGTTCGCGACCGGTAGACGATAATGAGCTCACCAGCACCTTCTGGCACTCCGCGCAGCGGGACGCCACAGGCGGGAACCTTGCCTTCTGGCGCAGGCCAGGCCGCGAGCGTGCAGGCAACGACGTCGCAACCGCGGCTGGCGGAGCCTGCTTCGATCGCAGCCGACCCGGTGCAGGAGCGGACGGGTCAACAGGAGACGAAGCCGTCGCCGATGCGCGACGCCACGAGCAGCATGGATCCGGGTAACAGGCACGCACTGACAGCTCCGATCGCGACCGTCGCGCCGGAACCCGGCCAGCGGCGCGGGATACTGCTTGCCAACCTGGGCACCCCGGCAAGCCCTGCCGTCGCAGATGTGCGCCGCTACCTTGGCGAGTTTCTGATGGACCGCCATGTGCTGGACGTACCCTGGCTGCTCAGAAAGCTCATCGTTTCCTGTTTCATCCTGCCGTTCCGCCCGAAGAACAGCGCCGAAGCCTACGCCAGCATCTGGACCTCGGAAGGCTCGCCGCTGCTGCTCGAGAGCGAAGCCCTCAAGCAGGCGCTCGGTAGTTCCCTGGATGACGAGATGCCCGTCGCCCTGGGCATGCGCTACGGGGAACCGAGCCTGGCAAGCGCCGTTGCCGAGCTGCGCGACGCCGGTGTCGACGAAATTCTGCTGGTCGCCCTGTACCCGCAGCACGCCGCATCTACGCGCACGACCTGCATCGAAGCCGTCGAAGCGCTGCTGCCCGCTGGCGTTCGGCTCACCGTGCTGCCGCCGTTCTACAACGATCCGCAGTACATCGATGCACTTGCTGCCAGCGTGCGTCCCTACCTTGCAGAGGACTGGGATCACCTGCTGCTGAGCTATCACGGCCTGCCGGAACGGCATCTGACGAAAGCGGATCCAACCGGCAGCCATTGCCTGCAGTCCGGACACTGCTGTGAGACGCCCTCGCCCGCCCAAGCCACCTGCTACCGCCATCAGGTCTACGCGACATCGAGCGCGCTGCAGGCGGCGCTGGAGCTGCCGAACGAGCGCGTCACGACCAGCTTCCAGTCACGCCTCGGGCGTTTACCCTGGCTGACGCCCTACACGGATCAGGTCCTGAAAGAGCTGCCGACGCGCGGCGTACAGAAACTGCTGGTAGCCTGTCCCGCATTCGTGGCCGATAACCTGGAAACGCTCGAGGAAATCGCCATCCAGGGCGAAGAGACGTTCATTGAAGCCGGCGGCGAATCGCTGACGATGGTGCCCTGTCTGAACGCGGATCCTGCATGGGTACAGGTCCTCGCGGACTGGTGCGCGCCCCAGCATCGGGTCGAACCGCTGCGGCTGATGAACTAGCGGACCCGCAGCTGCGGGGTCAAGGGTCGGGTCCCGGCCCGAGGCTCAGCCGCCCACGCCGAGTTCCACGACCTGAGCGCCAACCAGTGACGACCGCAGCATCCCTTTGCGGTCATGACTCTGAGCAGCCACCAGCGCAGCTCAATCGCTGACGCCGATCTCGAAGCCGGCGTTCGGGAAGTGGGTGAACACCCGCGCCGTTTCTGGCGTTTCACGCTCCAGCACGAGCTCTTCGCTGTTCGCCGCAACCAGCCGCCCGGCGACCGGTATGCGCCCGTAATCTACCGGTGCGATCGTGACCTGCCGACCCGCTTCGATGTGTTGGGGCATTTCGCCTATCAACGTCGGCAGCACCGGTTCGTGTTCCCGGGCGGTCGCCAGCGCAGCTTCCGCGCTGGCATTACGCCGGGTGCCATGGCCAAACTCGCCAATCCGTCGGTACCAGTCCAGCGTTGCGCCATGGCTCGCGAGCAGCTCGCGATTGACCGGGTTGTTCCGCAGGAACCACAGGCAGTGGTAGATCGAGAAATCCGCAACCGACGGCGTGGACCCGAACAGATAGGCCGCACTGCTCCCGGTCAGCGTTGCTTCCAGTTCGTCCAGATACGCCGCCAGATAGCCGAACGCCGCAGGCGTGCTGTAGCTGACGATGCTGGCCCCCTTGCTGAGCTCGGCCCGGTCCTTTTGAAACGTTTCGATATCGGTCGACGACAGGTTCTGCATCATCGCGCCGAGGGCCTCGGGCCGGAAGTTGAGCGCAACGGCAACGCGGAACAGCTGCGTATCTGCCCATTCGGCGATGCGAGTGGCCGCAAAGTCGTGCAACAGGCGGTCCTGCGCCTCGGCATGTCGGATCAGCGCGCGGGTAATGATCGCCGTGTCGCAGTACACGTTGGCATCGATCTGCAACACCGGCGTGCGTCGGTAGCCTCCGGTCAGCGGCATCAGCAGCGGTCGCGGCATGACGCTCGAAATCTCGACGGAGTGCCATTCGAGGTCCAGGTAGCCGAGCAGAACCCGGATCTTCTCGGAAAACAGCGACGCGTCGTAATGATGCAGGTAGATCATCGATAAGCTCCCACTTCGGCTCTGAGAGCTTACACCGCGACGGTGCACGAAGGGACGACGCGCCGCTGCGGCATTCGCCGCAGCAGCGACACCGACCTCGACACCGATACCGACGCCAACACAGGGCGCAGCCGCTCAGACCGTATTGACGTACTGCGACAGCAGCCCGTAGAAGCGCTGGATCAGCCGTTGCGCGAACATGGATTTACGCGCCACGAAGCGTACGGGCCGATTCAGCCCCGCCGCATCGAGGGGAATCAGGTCGTCTGCCGGTACCCCGAGCGTCGTAGCAACCCCATAGGGCACCAGGCCGTGGCCAAAGCCCGCAATGGCCATCTGCGCCACGGTGAAAAACGACTCCAGTGACGTCACGCGCGAGAGGTGCAGGCGGCGCATATCATCTTCAATCGACTGCCAGGCCCCGGAGCGGGACTCGATGGTAATGACCGAAAGGCGATCACCGATCGTATAGCTGAGCGGCTTGAGCGCCGACGGCACGATGACCATCGGCTCGAGCCGCACGACTTCGCTGACCAGATCCGTATCGGCACTACTGCTGCCGGTACAGAGCCCGGCCATGTACTCGCCACTGCGGATGCGGTCCAGCACCACCGGCGAGCGCTGGGCATGGAAATCAAACTCGACGTCCGGCATTTCCGCCTGTACCCGGGCGAAGAGCCGCGGGCCCCAGCTCGCCAGAATTGCTTCCGAAACGCCCAGAATGATGCGCCCGCGATAGAGCTCCTGGTCCTCGAGAAACACGCCCTTGAGCTCGGACAGCAGCGGCGCAACGCGTTCCACCAGGCGGGTCCCGTGGTGGGTCAGCACCACCCGCCGCCCGTGCCGCTCGATCAGATCACGCTGATAGAACCGCTCCAGTGCCGAGATGCGCTTGCTGACGGCAGACTGCGAAATCTTGAGCTCGGTGCTGGTGGCCATCATGGTGCCGGTCTTTGACAACGCCACCAGCGTTTCCAGATTTTCCAGCATGATTGCTCCGGGGTGGCTTCCTGATCATTCCACTCAGGACACAATTCTATTCTTTTAATTCGCTATTTTCATCATTAGATCCGGCGCATGATGCGCGCCATGTTCGCCGTCGTCTTCAGCACCGTCTTTCTCACCAGCATCCTGTCCGGTGTCCTGGGCATGGCTGGAGGCATGATTCTGATGGCCGTGCTGCTGCTGGTGTTGTCCGTCCCGGCCACCATGGTGCTGCACGGCGCCGTGCAGGGCGTGGCCAACGGCTCGCGGGCCTGGTTCCTGCGCCGGCACATCGCCTGGCAGATCCTGCCGCCGTACTGCCTTGGCGCCGCCCTCGCCGTTGGGCTGTTCCTGGTCGCAGCGGTACAGCCTTCTGCCGCCTGGGTGCTGATTATGCTCGGCAGCCTGCCGTGGCTTGCGCTCGTCAGCCGCCGGCTCTCCGGCCTCGACATCACGCACCAACCGACCGCCGTACTCTGCGGCGTGCTGGTCACCGGAGCCCAACTGTTTGCCGGTGTTTCCGGTGCGCTGCTCGATATGTTCTATCTCAACGCAAAACTCGATCGCCACGCGGTGGTCGCCAGCAAGGCGCTGACGCAGACCATCGGGCACGTGCTGAAGCTCCTGTACTGGGGTGCGCTGGTCTCCACCAGCGAATGGCCACCGGTAGCGTTACTCCTGCTCGCGCCGCTGGTAGCCGTGGCCGGCACCCGGGTGGGAACGCGCCTGCTCGACAAGGTCAGCCAGGCGAGCTTTCTGCGGGTGAGCCGGGTCGTGATTCTCGGGATCGGCACCGTGTGTATCGTTCGCGGTGGCAACCTGCTGCTGACCGGCGTTCAGTAGGCAGCGTCCTTGCCTGCGCTGACGTCGTTCCAGCGACGCTGCCAGGTTGACCATGGACGCGAACCGTTGGGTCCCCAGGACACCCCTCTGCACACGGGCTATCGGTTGATGGCGTTCTTCACGTAGCGACAGAACTGCGCACCGATTTCATCGGCCGTATAGCCGCCATCGGCCGAGAACCACAGCTGCGCATGGTTGCCTGCGCCGAGAACCATCAGCCGCAGCAGGTGCCGGTCGACCCAGGGCTTGAGCGGCAGGTCGTCCACCAGCGCTTTGAAGCGGGCCTCGAACCGATCCCGGAGCGCGATCAGCTCCTGCTCATAACGCGGCACCTGGTCCGGCTCCACCTTGAAGATGACCCTGGTGTAGGAACTCTCTTCGGTGATGGCCCGGATGTGCGCGGACATGCCGGCCTGCAGCCGCTCCCAGGGATCCTCCACGCGCGCGATGGCGGACTGAAAGGTGGTTGTAATCTGTTCCACCCCGGCCTCGTAGATGGCGAGCAGCAGGTCGTCCTTGGAGTTGAAGTGATAGTAGATGGAGCCCGGCAGCATGCCGACCGCTTTAGCAATGTCGCGCATGCTGGTGGCCTTGAAGCCCTGGCTGGCAAAGAGCTCTGCGGAAGCCCTGAGCAGCGCTTCGTTTCTGCTGTTCGATCGCTGCGATTTCATGGGCCGAGCATAGGCACCCTTGACTAAGCAAACAAGCGTTTGTTTAATAACCAAACAAGTGTTTGTTTAACTATTCGGAGGGGCGTCATGGACGTTTCCGATCCGGGGCTCTACGAAGCCCATACGTTCCACCCGCTGTTTCGCGAGCTGCGCGCCACGGATCCGGTCCACTACTGTGAGGAAAGCCAGTACGGCCCCTACTGGGCGGTTACGCGCTACGACGACATCGTCGCCGTGGACATGAATCCAGGCGTGTTTTCTTCCGCGGCCGGAGGCATCTCGATCTTCGACGTGCCGGTCGACAGCCATCCAAGTTTCATCAACATGGATCCGCCGGAGCACCGACTGCACCGCGGCGCGGTGACGCCCGCGTTCAGCCGCGAGAACATGGCGCAGCTCGAGGACGAGGTGCGGGAGCGCGTATCGCAGATTCTCGATCGGGTGCCGCTGAACACGCCCTTCGACTGGGTCACCACGGTCGCCAACGAGCTGCCGCTGCAGATGCTGTCGACCCTGTTCGGCATCCCCGAGGCAGACCGCTACCACATGCTCTACTGGACCAATGCCCAGGTGGCGTTTGTTGGCGGGGGGCGGCCGGATCCACAGGAGGCGGCCCAGCACCCGTCATTCAGCGAGTACTTCCTGAACCTGCGTCGCCAACGCACCGAGGAAGGGGAGCTGCAGCCGGATCTCGTATCTCACCTGATTCACAGCCCGGAACCGATCGCCGACAAGCTGTTTCTCAGCCATCTGCGCCTGCTCGTCGTCGGCGCAAACGATACGACGCGCACCAGTATCGCCGGCGGGCTGGAGGCAGTGATCGAACAGGATCTCTACGACACGCTGCGCGCCAACCCGGCGCTGATTCCCTCGGCGGTGAACGAGATCGTGCGCTTCGTGACGCCGGTCGTGCACCAGCGGCGCACGGCGACGCAGGACTACGAGCTGGGCGGCAAGACGATTCGCAAGGGCGACAAGGTGGTGATGTTCTACGTCTCGGGAAATCGGGACGAGCGCGCATTTGCCGATCCCGACCGGCTGGTGCTGGACCGCACCGAGCCGCGCCTGCTGTCCTTCGGATCAGGGATTCATCACTGCATCGGCTTTCGCCTGGCGCGGCTGCAGCTCAAGTTCATGTGGGAAGGCATGCTGGAACGGTTCAACGGCTTCGAGCTCCTCGAACGGCCCACGCGCCTGCGTTCGAACTTCGTGCAGGGATTTCTTTCCATGCCGGTGATCGCCCGGACCTGACACCTGAACAAGAGGAGGCTGACCATGAAGATCATCGTTACCGGCGGCGCATCCGGGCTCGGACGGGCGCTGGTCCAGCGCCTCGCGGCACACGAGGTCTGGGTCCTCGACCGGAACGCACCTGAGCACCTCAATGAGGCTCATCAGTTCCTGGCGCTCGATCTGTCGGATCCGGGCTCGATCGAGCAGGTCCTTGCAGCGCTACCGCCCTCAATTGACGCGCTGGCCAACGTTGCCGGCATCGCGGCAGCCAGCGCCCCGGAGACGGTGCTGGCCGTCAATTTCCTCGGCCTGCGCGCCCTGTCCGCGCTCCTGGTGCCGCGGTTCTCCTCCGGCGGGCGGATCGTCAACGTGTCCTCCATCGCCGGGCGCGACTGGCCGGCGAAGTACGAACGGCTGCAACCGCTGTTAAACACCGCGTCATTTGCAGAGGGGCTGGCCTGGTGCGAGGCCCATCGCGATCTGCTGGCGCGCGACCCGTACACGCTATCGAAGCGTCTGGTCACCGCGCACACGCTGCGCGCCGCGCAGGACGGTATCAAGCAAGGTTACACGGTCAACTGTGTCAGCCCGGGGCCGATCGAAACACCGCTCTACCCTCAGTTCGAATCGCTCATGGGCAAGGCCCAGAGCGACTGGACCAAGGCGCAGACCGGGCGGGCCGCGACTGCCGACGACATTGCCGCCGTCGTCGATCTGTTGCTGACCGGCGATTGCGGGTGGCTCAACGGCGTGGACATTCCTGTTGACGGCGGCTACAGCGCCGGCCTGGCCGCCGGCTGGGTGGATTTCGCGGCATCGCCGCTGATGCAGCAGCGGGCCTGACGCGAGCGCCAAGGGGCGCGGCCGGCCAGCATCAGGCAGGCACGGGGGTTGCTCCGATCAGCGATCACCCAGCGCCAGCGCACAGGCGGTCTCGACTACCCGCGATAGAAACTGCGCTTTTCGGCCCGCTGATTGCTGATAGGCGGCACCATCGATCAGTGCAGTCATGAGCCGGGCCCGCTGGTCATACTCGGTCTTCGGCAGGCCCGGCGCCGCTGCCGCGATAACCTGCGCCAGAGCACCATAGTGATCAGCATAGATACGCTTATAGAGCGCCCGATAGTCCGGATGGTGCAACGACAGCAGGTTCAGCGTGGCATACACCCCTCCAGAATCGCTGCGCCAGCGCGTGACCAGCTCAGCAGCAATAGCCCGCAGCGCGGAGACCGGATCCTGCTGCTGGTCAACGGCGCGGCGAATGGTCTCCAGATCCTTCTGCCCTTCCAGCTCGATGACCGCCAGCAGCAGCGCATCGAGGGTCGGAAAGTAATACTGCAGGTTGCCGAGCTTGATGCCGCAGGCCTCGGCCACCGCCCGCAGGACCACCCTCTGATAACCACCGGTTACGAGCAGGCCTCGGGCCTCGGCGAGGATCCGGCTTCGCGTTGATGAGCCTTTTGCTGTGAGCGAAGAAGTCGCCATACCGCCCTCGGTTATAGGTCATTGACATATTAGGTCGAAGACCTAAGAATACCACGGTCACTCAACGGGATCCGAGCTATGCCAGCACCATTTGCTGACGCGCAGGCGCGGGATGCGTTTCTTCGGGAGCCGCGCCTCGCCATTCTGATGATGAACCGGGCGGCCGCCGCACCGATTGGCGTGCCGGTCTGGTTCGAATGGACGGGCTCGGAGGTCCTCATGTTTGCCGCCGCAGGCAGCCCGAAGGTCAAACGCATCTCGAAGGACCCGAACGTTTCCGTGCTCGTTACCAATCACATCAACGAAGCGGAAGCCTGGGTCGCCTTCGATGGCCAGGTGACGGTGCAGGAGGACGGCGTCGCAGAACTGATCGGCCGCCTCGGAGCGCGATACTGGGACCTGTCCGATCCCGCGAAGCAGGCGCAGCTCGACAGTTGGGTGCAGGCGCCGGGTGCCACCGTCCTGCTGCAACTCTCGCCCGTCCGCATCCGGTCCGGCGCCTGACATGACAGCGCTGTACACGGTGATCAATCCGATCGTCCGGGGCCTGCTGAAATCGCCCTGCCACCGCCTGCTGAGCGGCAACACGATGCTCCTGCGCTATCGCGGCCGTAAATCAGGTCGCCAGTACGAGCTGCCGATCAGCTATTCAAGGGACAGCAACCGCATCTGCGGATTTGCATCCCGGGACAGCAAGTGGTGGCGGAATCTCGAGAGCGGTGCCGACGTCGGCCTGCGCCTCGCGGGCCGGTCCATCACTGCCCGAGCTCGCGTCGAAACTGCAGACCTGGCCGAAATCGGAACGGGCCTCGATCGCTTTCTGCGCGCCGTCCCGCGCGACGCCGGTCCCGCCGGAGTGCGCCTGCGTGCGGACGGCACCCCGGAACCGGCGGACGTTGCCGCGGCGTCAGCAAAGCTGGTCGCCGTGTACTTCGAACCCTGCTGAGCAACTACTGCGACAGGACACCAGCAACAGGACTCACACCATGGACATCGCACCCGCAGACGCGGCCTCCACCGCACCGTTCGTGGATCAGGTTACCGCTCTGATCTGGTCCACCGGCCCGGTTTCTTACGAATATCACTTCGGACGCCGGGAGGTCTTCGACAGCCTCGTGCGTCGCTCCTGGCAGGCGCCCGGCACCCTGTTCGGCCTGGATGCGGCAACCCTGGCACTCGAAGGTGACCAGGTGCTGGGAATCGAGATCGGCTTTCACGGCCCGGAGTTTCGGCAGCGGCAGGCCGCGTTGGCTCCGCTGTGGCCGGCGATGGTCGAAGCCGGAGAGGTCGATGCAGATGAGATTCCGGGCATTCTCGAACGCAGTCGGAACGCCAGCTGGCTGAACCCGGTGGTGCGCCAGGGGATCTACTACATCCACGCGATTGCCGTAGACCCGAAGTATCGCGGCAAGCAGATCGGTCAGCGCCTGCTGATGCAGGCCATGGACCAGGGCCGGGCACTGGACTGTCGCGCGCTGGAACTCGATGTGCTCTCCGACAATCCAGCCGTCGGGTTCTACACCAGCCAGGGCCTCGAGCTGCTGGTCGAATCCCGTGCACCGAAACCGGAGGCGTTCGGCGTCCCCCCGGAGTGGCGCATGGGTGTTTCGCTCCGGTCCTGATCACAGGATCCCGGGACCGCCGTGATCCGGCAGGTGCCCTGGCAGGCTCAGCCGTCGCCCGTTCCCGCCACGAACTGCTCGTAGGCGTCGGCATACTCCGGATGCCAGCGCGACAGCGCCGGGCGGTTCTGGATCAGGTCATCCGCGCTCCACTGCATACGCGCATTGTCCAGCTCACGCGGCGTGTCGTTGTCCGGGCAGATGATGTAAAAGTCGTTACGCTCGAGCGCATCGAGCATGAAACCCACCACCTGCTCACAGCTCCAGGCGCCGTCCGGGCGCTTCGGCATGAACCGCGCGATCATGTTCGAGTAGGTAAATCCCGGCACAAGCAGATGCGCGGTCACGGGGCAGGCTTCGGTCTGTCGCAGCGCGTAGGCCAGGCTCTGCGTGTAGTTCAGCACGCCCGCCTTGGACAGGTTGTAGGCAAAACCGCCGGGCGGATTGGTGATGCCCTGCTTGGAGCCGGTGTTGATCACGGTAGCCGGCTTCTGTGATTCGAGCATCTGCGGAACGAACGCCTGGCACCCGTGCACGATGCCCCAGAGATTGATGTCGAGCTGCTTCTTCCAGCCCTCGAGGTCTTCCCAGGGCAGTGCCCGCGTGACGCCGGCACCGGCGTTGTTCATGAGGCAATCGATCTGTCCAAAGGTCGTCCGGGCAGCGTCAGCAAGGGCGAGCACCTGTTCGTAGTCGCTTACATCACAGACCCGGGTCTGCAACTCGCCGGCCGCCACGTCCAGCTGTGCACTGGACTCGGCAAGAGCCGATTCGTCGATGTCGGCAATGAGCACGCACATACCGGCATTCAAAAAGCGCTGCGCAGCAGCTCGCCCGATACCGTTGCCACCGCCAGTGATTACTGCCGAACCATCCTTCCTGAGCCATTCCGGCATCGCATTGCTCCCGTCGCCTGATCGGCGAACGGTGCCACGAAAGCGGACAGACTGCACCCGCGCAGAACGATGTCGGCGATCCAGCTCGCCCGGGCGAAAACGAGACAGTCCAAGGCGTACAGCCGCACCCCGGCGGCTGCTTCAGTCCAGACGGCAGCCGCCAGCCGGCGTCAGTTGCCGCCAGCCGCTTGCCTGAGCGCTCCTGCGGCTGCATGCGGGCGCACCACGAACAGCAGATCGCCGGCATTCACCTGCTGGCCGTTGGCCATGTTGATGCGGGTGATCTCGAATCGTTGATCAGCGGGGTAGAGCTCCGCATCCAGGTTGAAGTCCTTCAATCGCAGCGGCGAGAACAGCTTCATGGCCTCGAGCTGGCACAGCACGTCGTCGATTCCGACCATGTCACCGACGGCAACATACTCCGGCTCAGACGGCGTCGGGGTCGTGTAGAAGAGCGCCGTTGCCGGGGAAACAACACGGAGCTCGTCGCTGTCCTCGATGACAATCGACTCCTGGCTGATGCCGCCACCCTGATCACCAGCTGCCCGCTGCATCTCTTCGATAAGGCCATCAATGTCGGTCCGCTCGAAGAGTTTCACCAGGTAGTTGGTGTCGTAGCTGCCGTCGATGAACACCTGATCGTTCAACACCCGCCGCAACAGCGGAATGTTGGTGCTGATGCCCGTGATCTGAACCCGGGACAGGTAATCGTCGAGCTTGGCAATCGCAGCCCGGCGATCGGCCGCATGAACGATGATCTGCGCGATCATGCTGTCGTAGTACGGCGAGACGAACTTGCCCTCCGCCGCTGCAGAGATGATCTCCACCCCGTCTTCCTCAGGCATGACGCAAGCCTGGATCTGGCCCGGCTGCGGCCGGAAGGTGACGCGACCGTCGCTACCGACGAGAAGCTTCTCGGCGGTGATCCGCGCCTCGATCGCATAGCCGTTGTCCTGCGGCTCGAGGTGCTCGATGCTGTCTCCGGCAGCGATCCGGAACTGCTCGGATACGATGTCGACCCCCGAGGTCCATTCGGTCACCGGGTGCTCGACCTGCAGCCGGGTGTTCATTTCCATGAAGTACACGGCTTGGCCTTTGCGGTCGTAGATGAACTCGACCGTGCCCGCACCCACGTAGCCGACCTCATCGGCAATCGACGCCGTGTAATCGAGTACCGCTTTACGTTGATCTTCCGGTAGCTCGGTAGAGTCCGATTCCTCGAACACCTTCTGCTTGTCGCGCTGCACCGAACAGTCACGGATGCCGAGCACGCGCGTGTTGCCATGCGTGTCGCGCAGCAGCTGGACTTCGATGTGACGCAGGGAGGTGACGAACTTCTCGAGGTAAACATCGCCGTTGCCGAAGGCGCTGCGTGCCTCCGCCGTTACCTGATAAAACAGCCCGTGCAGCTCCGAAGGCTCGTTGACGACCTGGATACCTTTGCCGCCACCACCGTGCACGGCTTTGATAAGCACCGGATAGCCGATGGACTCGGCAACTTCGGCTGCTTTTTCGGCGTTGGTCAGAATGCCGTGGCTGCCAGGCACCACCGGCACATTCAGCTTCATCGCCGTGCTGATCGCGTTGGACTTGTTGCCCATAGTTTCCATGCTCGCCACCGGCGGGCCGACAAAGTTGACGCCGTGATTGCGGCACAGCTCGGCAAACTGGGAGTTTTCCGACAGGAAGCCAATTCCCGGGTGCAGCGAGTCGACTCCCTCACGCTCTGCAACCTGCAGCACCGACAACGCGTTCAGGTAGCTCTCGTCCGGCGTGTTCCCACCGATGCAGACCAGGGTGTCGCGCGGCAGCAGCATATCGACCGCGGTCGATTCCATATCCGGGTCCGATTGCACGAGCACCACGGCGATGTTGTTGCGCTGAGCGATACGGATCAGCTTGACCGCCGTGCAACCGCGCGCATGAATCAGGGTGCGTCGCACCGGACGGATCAGGTCCGCTTCGGTGTACTTCGGCTGCTTCGCGATCACCAACGGGCGCTCCTGGCTCAACACGCCGTCAGCAAGGCGCTGGAGCACTTCTTCGACCGTCTGCTGCGGGATCGGCATCTCCGGATCAACCGCGACAAGGTTGTCGTCGAGGTCGGCAAAGAACGGGTGCCTGACCAGCCCCTGCATGGCATCCGGTACCAGGGACAGGTAGTTCGATAGGATCGAGTTGAGCGGCAGGTTGGATGGCACGACGATCTGCCCGGCAAAGGGCATGCTGGTGCCAGAAAAATAGTAGGTCTGCACCAGCGGGTGGGTCACGAACGACGCCTGGGCCCCGCCGGTACAATCGCCGAAGCCGAAGATCACGATCGGCAGATCGTGATCACGAACGAAGCGCGTCACGCGGTCGTTGACCGCGGCCATCGAGAACAGCGCGCCAGCACCCTCTTTCGTCTGCATGCCACCGGAGCTGATGAAACAGACCACCGGCACATGCCGCTCGGCGCATTCGACGAGCAGGCGGCAGAACTTCTCGGCGCTGGCCATATCGAAGGAACCGGCCTGAAAGCCCACGTTGGAAATCAGTACACCAGCGTCGAGTCCCCCGGCCTCGGTCTTGAACTTGCCGATTCCGGCGACGATCCCGCAGGGCACAACGTTGTTGTCCAGGGCGTTTTCGATCGACACGCGGAAGCCCGGGAACGAACAGGGGTCGGAGCTCAGCAGATCGTCGTAGCGCTGCTCGAAGCTCTCGAAGTACCGGTCAACGAACGCTTCCCAGCCGAAGGGCTGGGTCTTACGCTCGGCCTTCAGCAGGTTCGCGAGCTGCAGATCCCGGTACGCCATGTCGAGGCGGTTCCAGAAGTCCTTGCGGCGACCAATGTTCTTCGGAGCGATCCGCCCGGTGAACGCCTTACCCTCGCGCTCGGAGACGATGTAAGAGGAGAGGAGCACTTCAAACAGGTAGCTCACCACCACCAGCAGCGCTTCGGACAGATGCGGGAAGCTGGTCTTCTTCCACTCCTCCACCTGCCGGAAGAAATCCGTGTTCTTGTTCGAGCGCAGCAATCGCTGGTACCAGTCGTAGAGCTGCTCGCGAACGACTTCGGCGGTGATCTCCGGCCGCTCCAGCCGCTGGGCCTGGGTCCGTGCCGCGGCCTCGAAGGTGCGATCCAGCAGCTGGGCGAGCGTTTCCTTCGACAGCGCCTGTTTCTCTTGCGCTTCCGCCGCGATCGAGTCCAGGTTGCCAAGGATCTGGTCGTACACCGTATCGAACAGCAGCAGGCTTTCGCACTCAGCCTGGAAGTCCTCGCGCAGCTCGTCGCTGATCAGCAGATCCAGAATCGTCAGCTCGTTCAGCTCCGGCAGCTCGTTGTCGATGGCCTTCCGGGCAATACGGTCCGGATAGCGGGCCTGCACCAGCGCGCGGTTGACTGAAATGTTCGAGGCACCGCGGCGGTGCAGCAGGGCGGCCTGCTCACCGCCTTCCTCGCCCAGGGCGTCGTACATCGATTCGCCGGTGAGCGCCAGATTGAGCTCCGCCGTCAGCTGCGTGCTCACGTAGACGTCCGACTTTCCTTTCGTGCCCTGCTCCTGCAGCAGTTTCTTGCCGTCGTGGCTGAAGCGGGCCTCGATCGGCGCAAACAGGGCCTCGTCGGCACGGACCGCATCGATCAGACCGCGCGGATCCTTGATGTCGCTCTGCCGCAGGATGAGGCGGGCGTCCTCCGGATTATTCAGAACCTCGCGGAGCTCCTGGAAATTGCCGACCGCTTCGTTCTTCCAGCGGTTGTAGAGAAAGCCGGACACGCTGCCGAGCAACAGGCTCTTGGCATCTTCGTAGTTCTTCTTCGGCTCCCCGAAAATGAGCTGCGCGATCCGTCCCCGTTCGCCCCCCAGGGCATCGCGCTTCTCGGCGTAGCTCTTCCAGTTCTTCGCGAGCGACTCTTCGTAGACCACCCGGTCAGGATCCTGCAGCCAGCGCAGAAAGGTTTGTCGTCGCTCGAAGTCTGAGCGCTTATCGAGCTCACCGGCAGGAAGCTCGAGGTTCGATAGCCGTCCGTACTGGGTGACGCTGGTGGCATGAATACGACGACGCACCTTGAGATAGCGGAGGTAGCGATAGCCTACGCCGAAGACGTTCATGTACTCGGTGGGATGCTTGGTCAGGCGCATCGACGCCTTTTCCTGCATCACCTTGAGCTGCTCCGACGGGTTCAGATACCGGCGCAGGTTGAGCTCATAGTGATCGAGGATGTAGGGGTTCTCGGCAACGAATTCGCTCGTGCGGCGCTCTACCTGCTCGATGGCACCGATAACGGCGCTGCGCAGATTCTCGATCTGTTCCGGCTCGGTCGGTGAGAAATCGATGACGCCGTCGATGTTGCCCTGCGCGTAGAGCTCATACGGCGAGAGCCCGACGTACTTGGCGCACTCCTGCCAGGACAGGTTCAGGCGTCGCGCAATATTGGCCAGACTCTTGGGCTGAATCGTGGAGAAGACTCCGTCCCGCAGCGATAGGATGAGGTTGCTGGCGGCGAGCGGAATAGCCCCGCCGGAATAGCCGAGCCCATAGATGATGCCGATGTTCGGCACGTCGATATTGCTCATCTCGGCGATCAGCCGGGAAATGCTGTGCGCCTGATTCGCCCGGTTGGCTTCTTCGCCCGCATCGGCTCCCGGCGTATCCATCAAGGTCACCAGCGGCATGCGCCGCTCAGAACAGCGCCCAGCGAAGTCGGCGGCGAGCAGGTGATGCTCGGGCATCCAGACGCCATTCTGCGAACCCCGGTCCTGGGCGATAAACCCAACCAGGCGCGGTTCATCGCTGAAACGCATCTCGACCATGGCGCTGTAGAAGGAACCTTCCGAGCGCTCCTCAACCACGATGCCGAGCTGGCGCACGATCTCCGGCGCTGGCGTGCGACCCGGATCCTCAGCCTTGGCGACGACCTCTTCAATGTAGGAATCGATATCCAGGTTGGCGAGGCGGCTGCGCCGCCGCAGGTTCTGCCGGCGCGTCAGCAACCCCTGAACGCGATCTTCCCGATCGCTGGTTGGGAACATTGCGAAGTCCTTGGCAAGGCTCTCGGCAATCAGATACAGGCGATCACCATCCACCAGCGATTTGTCAGTCAAAGCTGTCTCCCACGTTCGTCTGCGCCCGCTGTTGCTCAGCGGCCAGGCACCACCCGCTGCCTGCACTCGCCCCACTCAGCCCGTTTGTGCCGCGACGCGCGTCAATTCAATGTGGATGGCAACCCGTCAGCAGCGCCCCGGCGACACCGCCGAAGAGGCCTGCGACGGGCTTGCGGATCCCCTCCGGCCAGAGGCCGCCCTACCCCGTTTCTGGACGTCCCATTGGACGCGCATGCGGCCAACGCTCGTCGCGTCTTTCCGTCGAGCCGAAACCGCAGGTACTGTACCATCTCGCCTTTGACCCGCAAGCGAATGAAATCGCTTGAAAAAAGCTAAAACCGACAGCGCCCGCCGATCCGAATCCAACCTCCGAGCGAAGCGCCTCAGCACCAAGAAAGGGAATCCGTATGCCACCGACCACGCTGAACTGTGCCGTGCTCACCGTGAGCGATACGCGCACCGCCAGCAACGACACCTCCGGCGACCTGCTTGCCACTTACATCGCCGAGAGCGGCCATCAGCTTGCCGCCCGAACGCTCCTGCCGGATGACCGCTACCAGCTGCGCGCGCAGGTCTCCGCGTGGATTGCCGACCCGCAGATTCAGGTCATCATCAGCACCGGCGGCACCGGTTTTACCGGGCGCGACAGCACGCCGGAAGCACTGCTGCCCTTGTTCGATAAGACCATCGATGGCTTCGGCGAACTGTTCCGCCAGCTGTCCTATGACGATATCGGCACTTCAACCATCCAATCACGGGCCGTCGGTGGCCTGGCCAACAGCACGCTGATCTTCGCGCTGCCGGGTTCGTCCGGTGCGGTACGGCTGGGCTGGGAGAAGATCCTCCGTAATCAGCTCGATATCACCCATCGGCCCTGCAACTTTGTGGAATTGATGGATCGTTTCGCGGAAAATTGAGGGTTTGCAGAAGCAGCACCTGGATTCCAGATGACCACAGCGGTTCACATCCTAAGCGCGGCGCGCACGCCGATCGGTAGTTTCCAGGGTTGCCTGGCCGGTCTGAGCGCGGTCGAACTCGGCGCGCACGCGATCGACGCCGCCGTGACGACCGCGGGCGTGGCGCGGGACCAGATCGATGAAGGGTTGATCGGCAACGTCATCAGCGCCGGGGTGAAACAGGCGCCGGCACGGCAGGCGCTGCGCGCCGCGGGCCTGCCGGATCGGCTCGGCGCAACCACCATCAACAAGGTCTGCGGCTCGGGGATGAAAGCCACCATGCTGGCCACCGATCTGCTTCGCGCCGGGAGCGCTGCCACGGTTATCGCCGGCGGCATGGAGTCGATGAGCAACGCACCCTATCTGCTCGGGAAAGCCCGACGTGGCTATCGCATGGGGCACCAGCAGTCGCTGGACGCAATGTTCCTCGATGGTCTCGAGGACGCGGAGACCGGCAACGCCATGGGCACCTTCGCCGACGCCACCGCCGCCGCGCACCAGCTCTCGCGGGAGCGCCAGGATGCCTTCGCCATCGAATCACTCAAGCGAGCGAAGGCCGCGATCCGCGACGGCTCGCTGACTGCGGAAATTGCGCCGCTGACTGTCGGCACGGAACGGTATACCGACGACGAGCAGCCGCACCGCGCGAACGCCGAGAAGATTCCGAAACTGCGTCCGGCCTTCGCCGCGGACGGCACCGTTACCGCCGCCAACGCCTCGTCGATCTCCGATGGCGCCTCGGCCCTGGTCCTCGCGACCACCGTGCCCGCCGGTATCGAGCCGCTGGCTCAGATCGCCGGGCACCATACGCACTCACTGCATCCGCGCGACTTCACGCTGGCTCCGGTCGGGGCCATTCAGGGCCTGCTCGACAAGCTTGGCTGGCAGGCGGAACAGGTCGATCTGTTCGAAATCAATGAAGCCTTCGCAATGGTGACGCTGCTCGCGATCGATCAGCTCGGCCTTGATCCCGAGCGGGTCAATCGTTATGGCGGCGCCTGCGCGCAGGGCCACCCGATCGGCTCGACCGGTTCGCGTCTGATTGTCACGCTGGCCCACGCCATGGCCCGCTTCAACCTGAAACGCGGCATCGCCGCGCTGTGCATCGGTGGCGGTGAAGCAACCGCCATCGCACTGACCCGGGACTGAATACACGATGCCAGCACGCATCCCCATGATCGTCGGCTTCGGCGGCGTCAACGCGACCGGCCGGCTGTCCTTCGATCACGGCTACCGCCGGATGGTGATCGACGAGCTGAGCCCCACGCTGCAGGCACGCACCTACCGCGCCCTCGCGGCGCTGATGGGCATCAGCGACGATCCCGGTGCGGCGGACGTTCAGGCGCGCATCCGCGCCGGAACACTGATCCGCCGACTGGAGCCAGATACCGCTCGGCGCATGCGCTGGCACCTGCCGCTGGCCCCGAGCGGAGCCGGCGAGCGCCGCTATCGGCTCCCGCGGCGCCAGCTGCCGAGCCCCCTGCCGCAGGGCTGGACCGTCGTCGACAGCAGCGCAGATCCGGTTGAAGTGGAGATCGAGGCTGATCGCGGCCTGTTCGGGGTAATCGACCGCCCGCTGCGCGTGACGTCTGCCGGGCAGGTCCCTGCAGGCTTTAATCCTGCCGATCACTACGCCTCGCGAAACCATCCGCGTGGGCTGCAGCTCACGGTCTTCGGCGCTTCTGATGCGCTGCGGTCCTGCGGCATTCCGCTCGAAACCCTGAAGGAGCGGGTTCCCCCTGATCAGTTTGCCGTGTTCTCCAGCAGCGCCATGGGACAGCTCGACAACGAAGCCTATGCCGGCATGTATCAGAACAGCCTGATCGGGCGGCGCCCGACAGCGAAGAACGTGCCTCTGGGCCTCGCCGATATGCCGGCGGATTTCATCAATGCCTACGTGCTCGGCACGGCAGGTGATACAGCCGGCATCGTTGGCGCCTGTGCCTCCTTTCTCTACAACCTGAAGCGGGGCGTCGATGCGATCCAGAGCGGTACCGCCCGTGTCGCGCTGGTGGGTAATGCCGAATCACCGATCGTAGCCGAGGTCATGGAGGGTTATCGGACCATGGGCGCGCTGGCAGAGGACGAGGCGCTGGCGCTGCTGGACCAGGCCGACGCACCCGATCACCGGCGTGCCTGCCGACCGTTTTCGGACAACTGCGGCTTCACGATCGCGGAGTCGGCCACCTACACGTTGCTCATGGATGCAGAGCTGGCGCTCGAGCTCGGCGCACGGAACCTGGGGATGGTCGGCGGCGTCTTCGTGAACGCTGACGGCTACAAGAAGTCCATTCCCGGGCCGGGCATCGGCAACTATCTGACGGTCGGCAAAGCCATGGGCCTGACCCGCAGCCTGATCGGTGAAGCCGGCCTCCGCCAGGCTACGCACGTGCAGGCGCACGGCACCGGTACACCGCAGAACCGCACCACCGAGTCCGCGATTTTGTCCGAACTCGCGCAGGCATTCGGGATCAGTAACTGGCCCGTTGGCGCGGTCAAAGCCTTCGTCGGCCATTCCTTCGCGCCTGCGGGTGGCGATCAGCTCGCCGCAGTGCTGGGCTGCTGGTCACACGGGATCCTGCCCGGCATTCCCACAATCGAGCACCTCGCCGAAGACGTCCACAGCGCCGGGCTGCAGTTTGCGCTCGAGCCGCAACGGCTGGAGCCAGACCAGTGTCGGGCCGCGCTGATCAACAGCAAAGGCTTCGGCGGCAATAATGCTACCGGCGTGATCCTGTCCCCCAGGGACACCGAAACGCTGCTCGAAACCCAGTTCGACGACCGACAGCTCAGTGCCTGGAAAGAGCGCAGCGAAGCGGTGGCCGAGCAGGCGACGGCTTACGACGACCGGATGCTGGATGCGACGGAAGACGCCATCTATCGTTTCGGGGAAGGCGTAATCGACCCAGCAAACCTCGGCATCAGCGATGAGGAAATTCGTCTCCCCGGCTACGAGCACGCCGTCAGCCTGAGAATTCCCGATCCGTTTCGGAATTGAACCCCGCTAGCAGTCCCCACGCCGCGGCCGGGTCAGTGCAGGGTTTCCTGATTCTGGCGGCCCACCATAGCCAGGCGCTCCTGAATACGAGGGACCAGCGGATGATCGCTCGGGAGACAGTCGAGAGCCTCCCGGTAAGCCCGTGATGCGCCTCCATAGCCACCGATCCGTGCCCAAAGGTCACCCTTTTCACACCAGAACTCAGCCTGCTGCGGAGCGACGGCCAGCTGCAGGCTGACCAGGTCGAGCGCGCGATGGAACTCGAGCGCCTTGAGGTAGTGCCCCTTGACGTTGTTCAGCATGCGCAGCAGCACGGCCAGCGGCGTCGCCGGCGGCGCCGGCGGACCGGGTGGCAGCGGCACGAGGTTGAAGGGATCCACGAGCTGACCCTCGACCTGGACCAGAAAGTGACCGGGTTGATTGATCCCCATGGCGGTCAGACCCACATGCCGCGACGCTTCCAGCAGCAGCACAGCCAGCGAGATCGGTATCCCGCGTAACCGGGCCATGACCTGGTCGATGCGGCTGTTGACGATGGCACCGTAGTCTTCGCGATCGCCGGCAAAACCCAAGGCGGTAAGCGCTTCCCAGGGGGGCAGCCCCGGGTCGAGCTGGGTCAGCAGGGCATCGCGCTGAGCCCGGACCAGCATCGGTGAAAGATCGGCATCGAGCGCACGGGCGACGAGCAGGCTGGCTTCGAATTCGGCATGTACCCAGCGCGGAGCGGTCAACCAGTCGGTCACTGCTGCATCAGCAGCTTCTGTCGGGACGGCGCCGGCCGCAGGCGGACGCTGCAGGGGATGATCCTGCATCTCCTCAGCAAAGCGCTGAAATTCGCGGATCAGATCATCGGGCACCTGCGGTACCCAGCAGATCCGTGACCGCAGCAACCAGGTCGGACAGGTCGAAGGGTTTGGTCAGTGACGCGTTTGCGCCGATCTGCTCCGCCATGCTGAGATAGGTATCGGGACCGGAGCGTCCGCCACCGGAAATGGCGATGATCGGTAGATGCTGATTCTTGTGCCGGAACCGCGAGATGGTCTCGAGGCCTTCCTGCTCCGGCATGATGATATCGGTGATGACCAGGTCGAAGGGCTTTGCATCAAACTCCCTTTCAGCTTGCCTGCCATCCCCTGCGGTCGCCACGGAGTGCCCCTCGAGCCGCAGCATCTCACTGATCACCTCGAGCACATGCTCGTCGTCATCGATTACGAGAATCGAGCTCATTGCTGCTCCTGACGGCATTCGCCTGCCCTACGCGCTCCAGCTTCGAACTATAGACTGCCTGAGCCGACATTTTGAGCACTGATTGCCGCTCAGTGTTCCCGGGTCGCCGCAAACTGAATCTCCGGCCAGCGCTCCTCGGCGAGCTGCAGGTTTGCGCGGGAGGTTGCGATGTAGGCCAGATAGCCTCCCCCATCGATCGCCAGGTTGCTCTCGTTCCTGGCGCGAAATTCTGCCAGCTTCTTCGGATCATCGGAGCGGACCCAGCGGGCCGTATACACGTTGACCGGTTCGTAGAGGCAATCCGCCCGGTACTCGTCACGCAAGCGATGTGCAACCAGATCGAACTGCAGCGTGCCGACGGCACCGACGATCAGCTCGGATCGCGCCAGCGGCTTGAACACCTGCGTCGCGCCTTCCTCGGAAAGCTGGTCGAGACCCCGCTCGAGCTGCTTGCTCTTGAGCGGATCGCGCACGCGTACGCGTCGGAACAGCTCCGGCGCGAAGTTCGGTACGCCCTTGAATACGAGCGCTTCACCCTGGGTGAAGGAATCGCCGATCTGGATGGTGCCGTGGTTGTGCAGCCCGAGAATGTCCCCGGCGAAGGCCTCCTCAGCCTGCTGGCGGTCACCGGCCATGAAAGTGACCGCGTCGGAAATCTTGACGTCCTTGCCAAGACGCACGTGACGCATCTTCATGCCGTGCTCATAGCGACCTGAACACACCCGCAGAAAGGCGATCCGGTCGCGGTGCTTGGGATCCATATTCGCCTGAATCTTGAACACGAAACCGCTGAAGCCCTTTTCCCCCGGTGCAACGTCGCGCTGCTCAGCGGCGCGTGGCTGGGGCTCCGGGGCAAGCTCGACGAACCGATCGAGCATCTGCTGAACCCCGAAGTTGCCGAGCGCAGTGCCGAAGAACACCGGGGTCAGCGTACCGTTGTCGAAGCCGCCCTGCTCGAAACTCGGCGTTGCACCACGCACCAGATCGATCTCTGCATGAAAGTCATCGAAGTCGGGGCCAAGCAGCTCCCGGGCTTCGTTGCTTTCGAGCCCGACGATCTGCGGAAACTCGTGTACGTGGTGCCCGTGGCCTTTCTCGAAACACAGAATCCGGTCCTGCTCGAGATCATAGATTCCCCGGAACCGCTGCCCCATGCCGAGAGGCCAGTTCAGCGGCGCACAGCCGATCTTCAGGATCGCTTCGATCTCATCCAGCACTTCGATTGGATCCCGAATCTCGCGATCCAGCTTGTTGATGAAGGTCGTGATGGGCGTATCGCGCATCCGACAGACTTCCATGAGCTTGATGGTGCGCGGCTCGACCCCTTTTGCGCCGTCGATGACCATCAGCGCCGAGTCAACGGCAGTCAGCGTACGGTAGGTATCCTCGGAGAAGTCTTCGTGCCCGGGCGTATCGAGCAGGTTCACAACGGCATCCCCATATGGGAACTGCATCACCGAGGTTGTTACAGAGATACCCCGCTCCTGCTCCATCTTCATCCAGTCAGAGGTGGCGTGACGATCGGACTTGCGGGATTTCACCGTGCCAGCGAGCTGAATGGCGTTCCCGAACAGCAGGAGCTTTTCGGTCATGGTCGTCTTGCCCGCGTCCGGGTGCGAAATGATGGCGAAGGTGCGACGGCGGCTGATGGCCTCCAGGTCAGTGCGACTGGAAAGCGCGTTGGCTCCCTTGACGACCGGGGACGAGCTGGACGGTTCGGACATGGTTTACTGCGGCGTCTGTTGCGCTGGTGGATTTGCGGCGCAGTATAGGCATCCGCCAGCGGTCAGCGATAGCGCTCCCGGTCCAGCTCGAGTGCCAGCACCCGTGCGTCTTCGTGACCGATCGGTGCCGGGTAGTAATTCTTGCGCACACCAATCTCGACAAAGCCCACCGACTCGTAGAGCGCAACGGCGCTGAAGTTGGACGGCCGCACCTCGAGAAACACCCGGTAGCCGCCGCGCTTCAGTATCTGGCGCAGCGTTTCGTGGAGCATCCGCCGCCCCAGGCCCGTGCCCTGCCGGTCTCGTGTCACGCAGAGGTTCAGCAGGTGTGCCTCGCCCACGGCCACGGTGGCGATGCCGTGTCCAACCACGACACCATCGACCTCACCGACCAGACACAGGTGGCCGGCAGAAAGACAGTCCGCAAAGTTGCCGCGGCTCCACGGAAAGCCGTAGGAGCGGGTTTCAACCCGCAGCACCGCATCGAGATCCGCCCGCCCCATCGGCCGGATGCTGAAGGCGGACACGCCGAGCCGGGACTCCAGTTCAGAGCGCTTCACGGAGCGTCCGCTTCCTGCAGCCAGCGCCAGAGCCGCGCCTTCCGTTCCGGAGCAGCGCGCAGCAGCGCAATCGGCGGCAGCACAAATACCGGCAGCGACCGGGACTCCCGCGCCCAGGCGCCCAGGCGCGCACCGAGCGCAGCCAGCGCCGGGTCGAGCCGGTCGCTTAGGGGGAGGTCCGCTGCCGCGGCGAGCCAGCTTGCCCCTGCACCCTGGGGACCGCCGCAGACCAGCAGCCGCTGCGCCGCAGCCGTGTCGATGCGCTTGCGCAGCAGCCCAAGCGCTGCCCCGCCGAACTCGCTGGATCCGGTCGTCAGCTCCGCAGCGTCCACGGTCAACCACTGCGGTTTGGAAGCCGCAGACAGCCGGGCCCGGTGGCTGGTAGAGGCACGATCGACCGTCTCCAGGGCAGCAACGGCCAGCAGCAGGTCACGGCAGAACCGGCGGTCCTCCGGCGTCAGCCGCGCATCGCTCAGCAGCAGTGTCCCCGGCACCCAGAGGCAGCCGAGCGCAGCTGGCAGCGGCGCGGCTGCCGCAGCTGCGCTCGCGTCGCCGGGTGCCGCCAGCTGTGCAGAGCGATCTGACCGCGGAGGGCGGACGCGTGCCGCCGGTGGTTCCTCCGCCAGCAGGGCCTTGAGCTCGTCCGGCAACGTGCCCCGCCGGGGCTGCGCAGTCGCCCCGGGCGCGGTTCCAGCGCGGGTTGCTCCCGCTGCACCCCCGCCTGCGGCGCCTCTTTCGGCTCCGCCCGCCGCTATAGAGGCCCGATCCATCCAGACGGTGATCCCCAGATCTTCGAGAACGCGGCGCTGGCGCACCGTAGGCATCCGATTTCCCCCGTGATTCGTTAGTACTGGCTCGTTTAGCGGCGCCCGACGCCCGTGCCTGACCAGGAGCGACGATTCATCGATTGTACCGGTAGAATGGCGCCGCGCACGGCAATGAGTGGATGATCAGGACCATGAAGTATCAGACCGACGATCTTCGCATTACCGGGATGGCGGAGGTGATCGGCCCGGAAGAGCTCATCGCTGATCTCCCGGTCGGGCCCGACGCCAGCCGGCTGATCTTCGATACCCGTCACCAGGCGGCGGAAATCGTGCACGGCACCGATGATCGGATCCTCGCCATCGTCGGCCCCTGCTCGATTCACGACACCGGCGCCGCGCTGGAGTACGCATCGCGCCTGAAGGGCCTGGCTGACGAGCTGAGCGAGGATCTGTTGATCGTCATGCGCGTCTACTTCGAAAAGCCGCGCACCATCGTGGGCTGGAAAGGACTGATCAACGATCCTCATCTGGACGACAGCTTTGACATCAATCTCGGCCTGCACATGGCCCGCGGCCTCTTACGAGACATTGCCGATCTCGGCCTTTCGGCCGGCACGGAGTACCTCGATCCCATTACGCCCCAGTACGTTGCGGACCTGGTGAGCTGGGGCGCTATCGGCGCGCGTACCACCGAGAGCCAGGTGCATCGCCAGCTGGCCTCGGGCCTGTCCTGCCCTATCGGCTTCAAGAACAGCACCGATGGCTCGATCCAGGTCGCCGTGGATGCCATTCGTTCAGCCGGGCATCCGCACATTTTCCTCTCGGTGACCAAGCAGGGACGCTCGGCCATCTTCAGCACCGGCGGTAACCGCGACTGCCACGTCATACTGCGCGGAGGCAACGGCAAGCCGAATTACTCTGCCGAACACGTTAACGCCGCCGTCGAGATGCTGGAGCAGGTCGCCATGGAACCGCGGCTGATGATCGACATGAGCCATGCCAACAGCGAAAAGAAACACGAGCGTCAGCTCGATGTCGGCGCCGACATCTGTCGTCAGCTCGAGAGCGGCAGCGATCACATCATGGGCGTGATGATCGAAAGCAATCTGGTCGCCGGGCGGCAGGATATCGCTCCGAAGGCAGAGTTAACCTATGGCCAGAGCATCACGGATGCGTGTATCAGCTGGGAGAGCACCGAACCGCTGCTGCGGGACCTGGCCGCTGCGGTGGCTAAGCGGCGACAGGTGCGGGCCGCCGGGCACTGAGACGCTCCGCCACCAGCAGCGCGAGCACCGCGAGGTAGAACAGCGGCTCACCGTAGTCGCTGCGGGTCAGCCACAGCAGGTGCAGCACCGCAGCCGCGGCGGCAACGAACACCAGCCGATGGAGCCGGATCCAGTTCCGGCGCAACCGCCGCTGCCAGCGACGGGTCGACGTTATCGCAAGCGGCAACAGGCAACCGAACGCAACCGCGCCGGCAATGATGTAGCGGCGTTCGGTCAGATCCTCGAGGAGCACCGCCCACTCCAGACCATTCAGCAGCACTGCGTAGGCCAGCACGTGAGCGCAGACGTAACCGAAAGCGAACAGGCCTGTCGTGCGCCGCAACGGGGCGAGCTCCGGCCGTCCCAGCCAGCGTCGCAGCGGCGACACGGCCAGGGTCAGCAACAGCAACCGGATCGACCAGAGCCCCAGGTAATCCACCACGGCATCCGCGGGATCAGCTCCCAGACGACTGCCGGGCGCCATCGCTTCACGCAGGATCTCGGCAATGAGCCACAGCGCCGGCAGCGCGAGCAGCAGGCCGAAGGTCCGGTGTTGTGTTGGAGTCAGCGCCATTGTCGTTCCAGGAGCCTTCAGCGAAAAAAAAGAGCCTTCAGCGAGTCAAAGAGCCTTCAGCGAGTCAAAGAGCCTTCAGCGATTTCAGAAAAGAGCCTTCAGCTGATCCAAAAAGAGCCTTCAGCTGATCGAAAAAGAGCCTTCAGCTGATCGAAAAAGAGCCTTCAGCAGCCCTAAAAAAACCGCTTCAGGTCAAGGCCTGCATAGAGACCTGCCACCTCTTCACCGTAACCGTTGAAGGGCAACGTTGGGCGCCGGTTCGGTTCAAACAGCGTGCTCGGCAGGCGCCGCTCGGACGCTTGACTCCAACGCGGATGCGGTACTTCTGGATTGACGTTGGCGTAGAAGCCGTACTCCCTGGGTGCCAGCAGCTGCCAGGTGTTCCGCGGCTGGCGCTCCGTAAAGCGGATCCGGACGATCGACTTGATGCTCTTGAAACCGTACTTCCAGGGCACCATAAGGCGCAGCGGCGCGCCGTTCTGCTTCGGCAGCGGTTTGCCGTAGACGCCGGTCACCATCAGCGCAAGCGGGTGCATGGCTTCGTCGATCCGCAGCCCCTCCACGTAGGGCCAGTCGATGCTACTGAAAAACGAGCGCTGGCCACGCATCTCGCTCGGACGCTCGAGGGTCGTGAACTCGACGTACTTCGCCTTTGCTGTCGGCTCGAACTGCTTGAGCAGCGCGGCCAGCGGCACGCCACGCCAGGGCACCACCATCGACCAGGCTTCGACGCAGCGGAAGCGATATACCCGATCCTCCTCGGTCAGCCCGCCGAGCACGTCCTCCAGGCCAAAGGTGCCTGTTTTTGCCGCAGCGCCGCTGACGCGAACCGACCAGGGGTCAATCGTCAGCGCATCGGCGTAACGTGCCGGATCACCCTTATCCATTCCGAACTCGTAGAAATTGTTGTAGCTCGTAACGATGGATTCCGGGGTCAGCGGCTCAGGAAAGTCCCAGGACCCGTCGGCTGGCCTGGGGCTGTTGCGCGCTTCCGCGTTCCCGCCGGCAAGCAGCGCAGACGTTCCGACGGCGGCAGCTCCCGCGCCAGCCACGAGCCCCCCAAGCAGGCGGCGGCGCTGCCGGAAGATTCGCTCTGGAGTGATTTCGCTGGAACGGACCGATGCCCGCTGGGCCTGATGCTGGCGTTTCGACATGCTGGCTCTGCTGTGGTGGCTGACGAAGCGTTAGACGGACGCTGGGCGGTGGAGTTCCCACCGACCGTGAACTCCGCCGTGTCAGCGTGCGTCAGGCGGTGAGATAGCGGCGTAGTGCCAGCAACGGCCCGGACAGCGCGTACCCAGCTGCGATCAGCAGCAGCACGCGCGGTGGATCGATGAACGCCAGCGCAAAGATCATGACCACGGCGACAAAGACGACAAACGGTACCTGGTCGCGCAGTGCGAAGGTCTTCGGTGAAAAGTACGTGATCGGCGCCACCATCAGCAGCCCAGCCGCTCCGGTCACCAGCGCAACGACGATCGCAACGGTGGTCGAGGACAACGTTGGCAGCTCCGCCAGAACCCAGACCAGGCTGACGACGATCGTTGCCGCCGCCGGGCTGGCGAGGCCAGTGAAGGATTCAATGGTCCCGCTGACACTGTAGCGTGCGAGCCTGAGCGCGGCGCTGGCCATATAGACGAACGCGGCAGCCCAGCCGACCTTGCCGAGATCACCCAGCGCAAAGGAGAACGCTACCAGCGCCGGTGCGGCGCCAAACGCGATCATGTCGGCAAGGCTGTCGTAGATCGCGCCGAACTCGCTTTCCGTGTGGGTGTAGCGAGCCACGCGACCGTCGGCCGTATCGAGCGCGGCCGCCGCATAGACCGCCAGCACGGCGGCGATGAAATGGCCATCCATGCCGGCAATGATGGCGTAGAAGCCGGCGAACAGTGCCCCGGTGGTGATCAGGTTCGGGAGCAAGTAAATGCCACGCCGCCGCGGCGCCGGTGTCTCGTCCAGATCAATCAGTACCGGTTCCGGTCGCTTTGCCGCACTCATGTCGGTTCCCGCCTGCCAGTTCCTGGCTGTCAGTTCTTGTCTTTATCGACCAGCGCGCCCTCGGCGATCCAGGGCATCATGCCGCGCAGCTTCTCGCCGACGTCTTCGATCGGATGCTTCTGGCTGATCCGCCGCATGGCCTTGATCGAGGTCGCACCGGCCTGAAACTCGGTGACGAACTCCTGCGCGAAGCGCCCGGTCTGAATTTCTTCGAGAATACGCTTCATCTCCCGCTTCGTCTCCTCGGTCACGACGCGTGGCCCGCGCGTGAGCCCGCCGTACTCCGCGGTGTTGGATACGGTGTACCACATGTTCGTGATACCGCCTTCATAGAAGAAATCGACGATCAGCTTGAGTTCGTGCAGGCACTCGAAGTACGCCATCTCGGGGGCATAGCCAGCCTCGACCAGCGTTTCAAATCCCGCCTGGACCAGCGCGGCAGCGCCACCGCAGAGTACCGCCTGCTCACCGAACAGGTCCGTTTCGGTCTCTTCCCGGAAGCTCGTTTCGATGATGCCGGCGCGGCCACCGCCGTTGGCACTCGCATACGACAACGCGATGTTCTTGGCCTGCTCCGTCGCGTCCTGATATACGGCGATCAGGCTCGGCACGCCGCCGCCCTCGACATAGGTGGAGCGCACCGTATGCCCGGGGCCCTTCGGCGCAATCATGATGACGTCGAGATCGGCGCGCGGGCTGATCAGCTCGAAGTGGATGTTGAAGCCATGGGCAAAGGCAAGCGCCGCACCTTGCTTCAGATTCGGCTCTATCTGCTCGCTGTAAAGCGACCGCTGCAGCTCATCGGGGGTGAGGATCATGACCAGATCGGCATCTTTGACGGCTTCTGCCACCTCGGCCACCTTGAAGCCGGCGTTTTCCGCCTTGCGCCAGGAGCCGCCCCCACGGCGCAGACCGATGGTCACATTGCTCACTCCGGAATCGCGCAGGTTGTTGGCGTGCGCATGGCCCTGCGAGCCGTAGCCCACGATCACCACGTTCATGCCCTGGATGAGTGAAAGGTCGGCGTCCTTATCGTAGTAGACCTGCATGGTTCCCCCTCTGTTATCAGACTGAATATTCGTTGGTGTAGGTTATCGGGTCGCGGCCCCGGACACCGTTGCCGGCAGCAGCGGTGCCGCTGCCCTCAGACCGTCAGCGACTGCTCGCCTCGAGCAACGCCAGTCACCCCGCTGCGTGCAACTTCGAGCACGCGGGTGCGGCTGATGGCATCCAGAAACGCGTCGAGCTTGGCGCTCGGACCGGTCAGCTGAACCGTGTAGGACCGCGCGGTGACATCGACGATCTGCCCCCGGAACACATCGGCCGTGCGCTTGATCTCCTCGCGCCACTCGCCCTCTGCACGCACCTTGACCAGCATCAGCTCCCGCTCGACATGAGCGCTGTCATACAGCTCGAGCACCTTCACCACCTCGATGAGCTTGTTGAGCTGCTTCACGATCTGCTCGATCTTGCTGTCGTCGCCGGCGGTCGTGACCGTCAGCCGCGACAGCGTTTCATCCTCCGTCGGAGCTACCGTGAGCGATTCGATGTTGTAGTTGCGCTGCGCGAACAAGCCGATGACGCGGGACAGCGCACCCGGCTCGTTCTCCAGCAGTACAGCGATCACGCGACGCATCAGGCGGCTCCGGTGGTCAGGGTCTTCGACAGCGCCATGTCCTGCATGGAACCGCCCTTGATCGCCATCGGATAGACGTGCTCATTCGGATCGACCCAGACGTCGATCAGCACCAGCCGGTTCTTCAGCGCAGGTCCGAATGCTTCTTCCAGCACCGGACGGACGTCGGCAACGCGCTCGACCCGAAAGCCGACGTGACCAAAGGACTCCGCCAGCGTTTTGAAGTCCGGCAGCGACTCACTGTAGGTGCTCGACGAGTGGCGCCCGCCGTACTGCATGTCCTGCCACTGCTTGACCATGCCGAGGGCCTGATTGTTCAGGTTCAGGATCTTGATCGGCAGGCCGTACTGCAGGCAGGTGGAGAGCTCCTGCATGTTCATCATGAAGCTGCCTTCGCCGGTGACGCAGGCAACAACCGCATCGGGAAAAGCGAACTGCACGCCCATGGCCGATGGCAGGCCGAAACCCATGGTGCCGAGACCACCGGAGTTGATCCAGCGCCGCGGTTCCGGGAACTTGTAGTACTGCGCAGCAAACATCTGATGCTGTCCAACATCGCTCGACACGTAGGCATCGCCGCTGGTGACCTGATACAGCTGCTGCACCGCGAACTGCGGCGGAATCAGGGCATCGTCGTCGGGCGCCAGATCGTGCACCAGCCCATGCGCGCTGCGCCAGTCGGCACAGCGTGCGAGCCACCGCCCCAGCGCGGCCTGATCGATGCGGTCCGGATTGTCGGCAAGCTGGCGCTCGACCTCTGCATCAAGGTCATCGAGCACCCGCGCCACCTGGCCAACGATGGGCACGTCGACATCGATGATCTTGGAGATCGACGCCGGATCGACATCGATGTGGACGATGGTGGCGTCCGGACAGAATTTCTTCGGGTTATTGGTCACCCGATCGTCAAAGCGCGCGCCGACTGCGAGCACCAGGTCGGCGTGGTGCATGGCCATATTGGCTTCGTAGGTGCCGTGCATCCCGAGCATGCCGAGAAAGCGTTCGGCATCGCCAGGGTACGCACCAAGGCCCATCAGGGTGTTGGTCACCGGGTAGCCGAGCCGGTCCGCGAGCCTGCGCAGTGCCGGACCGCCGTTACCGAGCACCGCGCCGCCACCGGCGTAGATGATCGGCCGCCGGGCGTCCAGCAGGGCATCGACAGCCTTGCGGATCTGGCGGCCGTTGCCGCGCACGGCCGGATTGTAGGAGCGCATCTTGACGCTCGTCGGAAAGTGGTAGTCCGCCAGTATCGACGGATCCGTGGTGTTCTTCGGAACGTCGATGACGACCGGGCCGGGACGCCCCGACTCGGCGATGTGGAACGCTTTGGCGACGATCTCGGGGATCTCTTCACAGCTGCGAACGATGAAGCTGTGCTTCACGATCGGGCGCGAGATGCCGACCATGTCGGTTTCCTGAAATGCGTCGGTGCCGATCAGGTCCTGAGCAACCTGCCCGCTGATGACGACCATGGGCACCGAATCCATGAATGCCGTTGCGATTCCGGTAATCGCGTTCGTGGCACCAGGACCGGACGTGACGAGGACCACCCCCGCTTTGCCGGTGGCACGCGCATAGCCGTCGGCCATGTGCGTCGCAGCCTGCTCGTGCCGCACGAGCACATGCTCCACCTTCTGCTGACGGAAGATCGCGTCGTAGATGTGCAGTGCTGCGCCGCCCGGGTAGCCGAAGATATACTCGACACCGGAGTCCTGCAGCGCCCGCAGCAGCATATCGCCGCCCGAGAGCCGCTCTGTCATTGTTCGTCCTCAGTAGATTCAGTCGTTGATTCAATGCCGGGCGTCAGACGCCCGCGTTCTCGATTGCCCACGCTCCCGTTCGCCTGCGCGCTCTCCCCACGCTCCGGCAGCGTTCTCATCAGCCAACGGCACCGGCGACCTGCGCTTGCTGCAGGGCCAGGTGCTACGGGGCAATCTGACCAGACTCGAGCCAGCCGGGTATTGTTTCGGTGGCCTGGGCCATTGTCAATGAATCTGCGACAGGGTTCTCACCACCTGCGGACCTGCCGTGGTGCGCAGCGTAGGCAGGCGCGGCGGGGCTCGGTACCATGCACACCAGAGGTATTCCACTCGACGCTCAGCAGGAGATCAGCGCCATGGTCTATCAATCCGCATCACGTTCCCGTCGTCCGCTGGCAGCGCTGGCCCTGTTGCTGGCACTGCCCGGGTTGATGGGCGCGGAGATCTACCGCTGGGTCGATGCCAACGGCGTTGTCAACTTCACGCAGCAGAAGCCGAGGGGCATCGAGGCGGAACTGGTCAGCAGCGGACCGCAGCGCCCGGCGCAAACAGGCGATGCGCTGGTCGTCGACAGCAGCGCGGAAGACGCCGTGCCTGCTCTCGGAGCCGCAGACGACGGCGAGCCGACGTTCAACCCGGCGCAGCAGAGGGTGCTGGACGATCTGCAGCAGGCAGAGCTCGATCGGCAGGCGGCCCTGGTTGAGGGCCGCGCGGTGAACTGCGAGCGCGCGCGCTCAGTATTGACGAACCTCACCCGAATCGGCCGGGTCCGCGTGCAGGACCCTGACGGCACCCAGGCCGTCATGCGCGAAGAAGAACGGCAGCGCCGAATCCGCGCCGCCCAGGAAGCCATCGCTCAGAACTGCGCCGGCTGATCACCGGTACCAGGCGAGCGTCGCCATGCGGCCGGTGCCCGGCTGACGCTGGTGCTGGGCACGGCGATGGGAGTAAAACGCCGGCAGCCCATAGCTGCACCAGCCCGACCGGACCACTTCGGCAACGCCCAGCAGGGCCAGCTGCCGCACCGCCAGGGCGGCCAGATCGAGCTGTCGCCGGTCGCCGAGGCGGGCGCTGCGCGCCGCCGGCGGATCCACGAACCGCGTAAGCAGATCAGCCGTCACCTCGTAGTGTGCGGCACAGATCGACGGGCCGATCCAGGCCCGCAACGGGTCGGCGGTCCCGTGCTCCTGGCGCAGCGCCTGCACCGCATTCGACAGAATACCCAGCGCCAGCCCCTGCCAGCCCGCATGGACGACCGCCACAGGGCCGCCCTCGGCCTCCACCCAGAGCACCACCGGCAGGCAGTCCGCGGTAAGAACGGCGACGGCGGCGCCAGGCCGGGCGCTGAGCGCGGCGTCAGCCTCGGGCTCTCGCGCGGCGCTGTAGGCCGCCGCCGGTTGCACACGATCGCTGTGGATCTGCTGCAGCCACTGCACGGCCGACAGCTCCAGCGCCCGCTCGAGACGGGCACGCCGCTCCAGCACAAGGGGCTGATCGTCATTCACATGCAGCGCAAAATTTGCCTGATCCGCGAGCCCCTCGAGCGCCAGAGCGGTACCCGGCGCGGAGGACGGCGAAGCACCCGGGGATGAGGACGGACCCGGGCGCAGCGTCACGGCGACCCGGAGATCGGAGCGACCGCTGCCAAGCGCAGCGGGTGCCAGCACCAGGTGCCCTGCCCGGCTGGCCGCCGGTTCGAAGCCAGATCGCGCCAGCCTCCGGCAGTCAGCGGTGATCACGATGCAACCGGACCGTCAGTGTTGGCCATGGATCTTCGGGCTCAGCAGGGGCACCGCGTCGAGCAGCGCCTGGAAGTCCGCTGGCGGCGGCACCGCAAAGGTCAGCGGCGCGCCGCTGACCGGGTGCTCGAGCGCCAGTTCCGCCGCGTGTAACGCCTGTCGATCGAACGCGGCGAGGCGGTCGATCGCTGCCTCAGGACCGCGCAGCTCGGCGCGGATGGCGGCCGCCGTGCGGGCCCCGTAGCGGCGGTCCCCGACCAGCGCGTGGCCGGCGTGGGACAGGTGCACACGAATCTGATGGGTGCGGCCGGTGTCGAGCTTCACCTCAAGCAGCGTCGCCCAGTCGTAGGCCCCGGTCGGGGTTGTCCAGGTGCGCGCGGCTCGGCCGTCGGACCGCACCGACATCCGGGTCGGTTCCCGCTGGTCCCGCCCGATCGGTCCCTCGAAGGTCGTCGGCGTCGCCACTACCCCCTGACACAGCGCCAGGTAGTGCCGCCGAACCTCGCGGTCGGCAATCATCTGCGTGAGGCGCAACCGCGCGCGTGACGACGCGGCTACCAGAAGCAGCCCGGTCGTGTCCTTGTCGAGCCGATGAACGATGCCTGCACGAGGTAACCCTGCCAGCGCGGGGCGATGCGAAAGCAGCCCGTTGACCAGGGTCTGATCCAGGTTACCGGCCCCCGGATGGACGACGACCCCCGCCGGTTTGTTGACAACGAGGAGATCATCATCCTCGTAGAGCAGGTCGAACGGCACCGGCTGTGCCTCGTGCCAGTTTTCTAAGGCCGCTGCCGGTACCACGAGCGTCAGGCGCTGATCGGCGTACACCGCCTGCTTTGGTTTCAGCCGCGCACCATCGACGAGCAGATGACCGGCCTCGATCCAGCGCCGCAGCAGCGTGCGGGAAAAGTCGCCGAAGCAGTGCGCGGCAACCCGATCCAGACGTTCCCCGGATAGCGGCGCCGGCACGGACGCTGCCAACGAGACGGCGACCGTGGCCGCCCCGTCCCCGTGGTCAGGCTCCTCTGGTGCAAAAAAGTCAGTCATCATCCGGATTTAGGTTCTGCTGCCGGCAGACTCAAGAGATCATTATTGGCCAGCGCGGTCTGTCGCTACCAGGCGTTCCGAGCGCGACAGCAGCGCGCGCCCCGCCATTCCGCACCGAGGAGCATACCGAAGGGAACTTGCGCGGACTGCGGGAATCATTAAATTGGCACGTTTACCCACCGAGGCTGCGCGGTTTGCCCATGCTCCACCGCCCGATAGCAACCGAATCCCTGCCAGGCGCCCCTTCTGCGGCGGCTGCCCGGGTCCGGCACGGTCACCTGCGTCGCGGTACCGGGCGCATCGCGCTGGTGCTGCTCACCGCGCTCAGCATCCAGGGCTGCATGCTCTGGCCCTTCGGTAAGGACGAAGAGCGGCTTGAAGACCCGGCAGATGGCGCCGCAGTTGATGCAACGGAGCAGATGCTCTACCGCAACACACAGCGCAGCCTGCGTTCCGGCAACTACGATACGGCCATTCAGGGCCTCGAAATGCTGGAGGCACGCTTCCCCTTCGGCCGCTACGCGGAGCAGGCACAGCTCGAGCTGATCTACGCCCGCTACATGGCGTTTGATCACGCCGCTGCCCGCATTGCCGCTGACCGCTTTATCCGCCTGCACCCGCAGCATCCGGATGTCGACTACGCCTATTATCTGAAAGGTCTCGCGGCCTTTAATCGCAACACGAGCATGATGGATCGCCTGTTCGCCACCGACGCCTCAAAGCGGGACATCACCTCTGCCCGGGAATCCTACGCCGACTTCGGCCAGCTGCTAGCGCGCTATCCAAACAGCACCTACGCGCCGGATGCCCGCCAGCGCATGATCTACCTGCGCAATATGCTGGCCCGCGCTGAGCTGCACGTGGCGGACTACTACCTGCGGCGGGGCGCCTACGTGGCCGCTCACAACCGGGCCCGCTACGTGATCGAAAACTACGGCAAGTCGGATGCCATCGCCGATGCCCTGGCTCTGACCGTTGAGGCCAACGTTAAGATGGGGTTGGAAACGGAAGCCAACAATGCGCTGCGCGTGCTGGCGCTGAACTTTCCGCAGTATCCGGCGTTTGATGACGCCGGGGACCTGGTCCTTGCCGATGCCATCAAGAACCGCGACCGCTCCTGGATCAATCTGATGACGCTCGGCATTCTCGACCGACCACGGATTCCGCCGCCGATCCGAATCGTGAACCCGCAGATCGAGGCCGCGGCCGCCTCCTCCGGAGCTTCCGGCTGAGCACACGTTGAGCCGGCACCGACTCCTGCGCGCTGGAACGGCTGATGCCACGCGCTGAACTCACCGAAGAGCTGCGACGACGACGATTCGATCTGACGCTGCGGCTGCTGCGGATTTACAACGCCTACCGGGTATTCGTCGGGCTGTGCCTGCTCTTGCTGGCAAGCCAGAGCAACCTGGGTACACGGCTGGGCGCTCTTGACCATGACAGCTTCATCTGGCTTGCCGGCGCGTACACCATTTTCAACCTGCTGACCGTCGTCGGCGTGACGCTGCTGCCGCGCCGGCTGTTCGAGCGGCAGTTCGTCAACTTCACGCTGGTCCTCATCGACATCCTGGCCCTGGTGCTGCTGACCTACTTCAGTGCCGGGGTTGCGTCGGGGCTCGGCGGACTGATTCTGATCGCCGTTGCGGTTGGCGCGATCATCGTTACCGGCAGGCTCAGCACCCTGCTCGCGGCGATCGCCGTGATCGTACTGCTGTACGGCGAATCCTATCTGGCGCTCACGACCGCGCAGAGCCACAGCCTGTTCCAGGCCGGCATCCTGGGCATTCTGTATTTCGTTTTCTCGCTGACCATTCAGGGCGTTTCCCGACGCCTGCGCGACAACGATGAGCGAGCGCTGGCGCAAGCTGCCGAGCTTGCTGATCTGGAGCGCATCAACCGGCAGATCGTGCAACGCATGCGCACCGGCATCATTCTGGTCGACCCGGACAATGAGGTCCGGATGGCCAATCAGTCGGCCCTGGCGCTGCTGGCCCAGCAGGATCAGGAGGAGCTGGTTCATCTGCCGGAGGAGGTCCGGGCGCGCCTGCGCCAGTGGCGCGCGGACACCCGCTTTCGCTCCGCCCCCTTCCAGTCCGGGTTCGATACGCCGGAGGTTCGGATCACCTTCTTCGCCGTGCGCGCCGACGATCCCGACGGCGACGTCACGATCTTTCTCGAGGATACCGGGGAGATCCAGCAGCAGGCGCAGCAGCTCAAGCTGTCCTCCCTGGCGCGCCTGTCCGGCTCCATCGCCCACGAGATCCGCAATCCACTGAGCGCCGTGAGTCATGCGGCGCAGCTGCTGCGCGAGTCGCAGCAGCTGGACAAAGGGGATCGGCGCTTGACGGACATCATTCATAACCACTGTGAGCGCATGAACGGTGTGATCGAAAATGTGCTCGAAGTGTCGCGCCGCAAGCCGCCGAATCCGGAAAGAATGCCGCTGAAAGGGCTGCTCGACGATTTTGTGACCACCTTCAAAGAGTCAGACAACGCAGGCGCCATCATTGCGGTATCCGTGGATCCGGCATCAACGGAAGTGCGCATGGATCCCAGCCAGCTGGAGCAGGTACTGACCAATCTGGTAGCCAATGGCATTCGCTATAGCGAACAGGAAACCGGGCGCCCCTGGGCGCATCTGCAGGGTGGTATCGATCCCCGCACGGATCGCCCGTTTCTGAATATTGTCGATGAGGGACCCGGGGTCGAAGCTGAGCGCATCGATAACCTGTTCGAACCCTTCTATACGACAGAGACGAGCGGCACCGGTCTCGGGCTCTACATATCCAAAGAGCTCTGCGAAGCCAATCGGGCACGATTGACCTACGAGCGCAGCAGCGCCGGCGGCAGCTGTTTTCGCATAAACTTTGCGCATCCGGATCGCATCACGCATTGATGGATGCCACAGGGACAGGATCAGCCATGGACAGCAAACGCGCACTGATCGTCGACGATGAACCGGACATTCGCGAGCTGCTCGAGATCACGCTGGGGCGTATGAACATCGAAACCCAGGCTGCCCCCGATCTGCGCACCGCGCGCAATCTGCTCGGCAGCGGGCAGTTCGATCTGTGCCTGACCGATCTGCAGCTGCCCGACGGCAACGGCCTCGAGCTGGTCGAGGAGATTGCCGCAGACCTGCCCGCCTTGCCGGTTGCGGTCATTACCGCCTTCGGCTCCATGGATGCGGCCATCCGCGCCCTGAAGTGCGGCGCTTTCGACTTCGTGGAAAAACCCGTCGACCTCGAGCGTCTGCGCCAACTGGTGGACTCGGCGCTGAAGCTGGAGCCCGCCAACGATGCCCTCGACAGCGGCACGCTGCTGATCGGCCGCAGCCCGGCCATGGATCGTCTGCGCGCTCGGATTGTGAAGCTTGCAAGAAGCCAGGCACCGATCTACATCAGCGGTGAGAGCGGCTCCGGTAAGGAAGTAGCAGCTCGGCTCATTCACGAGCAGGGACCGCGCAGCGATGCCCCGTTCGTGCCGGTCAACTGTGGGGCCATTCCCAGCGAGCTGATGGAAAGCGAGTTTTTCGGGCATGTGAAGGGCAGCTTCACCGGCGCTCAGAACGATAAGGAAGGCCTCTTTCGTGCTGCCCACGGAGGCACGCTGTTTCTCGACGAGGTCGCCGACCTTCCGCTGTCGATGCAGGTCAAGCTGCTACGCGCGATACAGGAAAAGGCCATTCGCAGCGTCGGTGCCCATCAGGAACAGCCAACCGACGTTCGAATCCTTTCGGCCACCCATAAGGACCTGGCAGAGGAAGTGAACGCCGGCCGTTTCCGACAGGATCTCTACTACCGGCTCAACGTCATCGAACTGCCGATCCCAAGCCTCCGGGAGCGGCCCGAAGACATTGCCGAGCACACGCAGCGCATACTGACGCGCCTCGCCGAAGACAACCAGGGCGCGACGCCGCAGATCAGCACCCGCGCCCAGGAAGCCCTCATCAGCTACCCGTTTCCGGGCAACGTCCGCGAGCTCGAGAACGTGCTGGAGCGCGCCTACACGCTGTGCGAAAACGACTGCATCGAGATCCACGACCTGCAGCTCCAGGGCAAGGACGCCGCACCGCAGCCAACGCTGCGTCAGACCGAGGATGAAGTCTCAGGCAGCGCAAGCCTGTCAACGGTATCAGCGCCGGGCCTCGAAGACCTGAGCTGGTTGCCCGAGATCCCGGCAGGACAGTCCCTCGAGGACTATCTGGAAGCCATCGAACGGGCGCTCATCAATCGGGCACTGGAAAGCACGCGCTGGAACAAAACCGCCGCCGCCAAGGAGCTCGGCATCACGTTCCGTGCGCTGCGCTACCGGCTGAAGAAGCTGGAGCTCGAGTAACCGATCACCCGGACCGCGCCATCGGGGGGCAGCTGATCGCGCCGTCTGCCGACACCGCCCGGACACCAGCACTGACAGGCATCCGGGCCACCCGCGTTCTTGCCGCGCGACCGCGGCAGTCATGCTCTGGGCATGATCACCCGCACCACCACCCTCTCGGGGGGCCTGCGCCACACCGGAATCACGCTGCCGGAACTGCTCGTAACGCTCAGCGTTCTGGCAACGCTGCTGCTCTTCGCCGTTCCGGCATTCGACGGTCTGCTCGCCCGTGAACGGAGGACGGCCGCCATGAACCAGGTTCTCGGCGCCGTCCAGTTCGCACGCGCCGCCGCCATCCGTTTTCGCAGCAGAACGCTGCTGTGTCCCGGTGCCGGTACGCCCGCACCCCGCTGCGGCGCAAGAGATCACTGGCATGCAGGCGCGCTGGTGTTTCTCGACCGCAACGGCAACGGCCGCCGGGAGGCCAGCGAAGACGTGCTGCTCAGGTTGCCGGGCTGGACCGACGGCGGGCGGATCCGTTGGCGTGCATTCCGTAACCGCAGCTATCTGGCGTTTCGGCCACAGGGCGTCACCGACTGGCAGAACGGAGCATTTACCTGGTGTCCGCCGCCGGAAGACGATACCGCACCGTTACAGGTTGTGCTGAACGGCGCGGGCCGCACGCGCACGGCCCAGGACCTCGATGGCGACGGTATTCCCGAAAACAGCCGCGGCGAGCCGGTGCGTTGCTGACTGCCGCGCTCCCCTACGGAAACGGAAGCGCAAGCGCAGCGCCGATCGGGTGGTTACCTGAAGCTCAGGTTTCCTCCCACTCCGAAGCGTTGGTGAGCTCCTCGATGAAGACGACCTGGCGGTCGTTATCAATATGCTCAAGGTACAGCACGCGTACGAACATGCCCTTTTTTAGCATGGTGAAGGCACCGTAGGAGTTGTTGATTTCCACCTTCAATGCAGGTGCCATGCGATAGGTCAAGCCACCGATGACCGCCGTTCCGGCAGTGAAGTCGAGGCGCTCGATGTAACCGCTGTCCTCATCGTGGTAGTCACCCGCAAAATCGGCAACGGCAATCCCCGACCAGCCACCAATCAGGGCGGCTGCAATGAACAGCCGCTGGAAACTGCGTCGCGTAAGCCTTAGATGAATATCCATACCGCTTCTCCTCTGACCCGCTCAGTCGTTCTGTATTTCACGCCAGGACAGGCGCCCGGTCCGATCGTCCACCAGCTCTTCGATTCGGAAGGACACGGTGTCGGTACCACCGGACACGAACAGGAAGTCCGTATCCCCGTCACCGCCCAGCGTCGACAGGTCCACCAGCGAGCCATCCAGCTCATCTGAATTCAACAGCAGGCCACCGGCCAGGAGGCTGCCGTCCACATCCACCAGATCAAGGTCATCAACCACGCCGTCGCGGTTAAAGTCGATCACCGGGCTGGTCGCGTTGCCGCCGTTGGCCGCATTGAAGATCAGGATCGATCCGGGTCGGGTACCGAAGCAGGACGCCTCACCGGTGGTCGGCAGCACCGTCGTCGTGATGATGTTGCCGTTGCGCAGTACGAGGCGACGAATCGCCCGCTCACCGGGGAACTGCGTCGCCGGCGGCGCGTTGCCGGAGGTATCCGGATTCACAGCCCCGGACAGCGTCGTCGTTGCGCGCGGCATGTCGAGATCGATGTACCAACCGTAAACGCCGGGCGTACCGGACTCGCTCGTGTAGTTCACATCCGCCGAAGTGACGACCCGCCGGGTCTGCAGCGGCGTCGAGCCATCATCGACCACGTTGCTGATGGTCTGCTCAACCAGGCGCAGCGCCTTGCTGTCATCCAGGGCGGTGAACGGGCTGTCCGTCGCTACCGGATCCCAGATGCCATAGATGGACTGGATTGCATCGTCAGACGCATCTTCGTCAGCAAAGTAGCTGCCCGTACCGAAGATCACCAGGAAGCCCGGCTTGGTCGGATGCGGCGTCACCAGCGGTCGATTGAGCACCGCCTGACGACGCTCAACCCCGAATCCGTCGGTGTAGGACGCGGTGAACAGAAGGATCGCCTTCCAGTCGTCGGGATCGTCGCTGGTCAGATCGAAGCGGTACAGGTTGCCGAGCTTGTCGCCGGCATAAACCAGATCGACCGTCCCGTTCAGATCCTGGTCCACGACCGTCGGGCTACCCAGCCCGTTTGGATATCCGACCCACTCCGGCGGATCGGAGATCGGCACACCAAAGCCGGTATCGATCTTCACGAAGTCGCCGTCCGCCCAGCCATCAATGCCCGCCTCGACGAACAGGGCAAACAGCTTCGCGATGCCCGCGGTGCTGTTCTGACCGTTGCCGAAGATCGCAATCCACTCGTTTTCACCATCGCCGCCCACAACGTTGCTCATCGCAATGGTCGGCAGCGACAGCGCGTAGCCGAGATCCTTAACCGGCAGACCATCGGGATCCGTCACCGCATCAATGGCGCCGCCAAACGGCGTACCGTCGGCAGCTACCGGATAGGTATCGTCCGCTTCCGTGAATTCCCAGAGTACGAGGTCTTCCGCCGCCCCATCGCTGGCAAACTGGGTCGGGTCGGTCAGGTCGAGCGCGTAGTACCCCTTTCCGCCCGCGCCGAGACCACCGATCATAACCGTACGCCACGATTGGGGATCAGTCGGCGTCGCGATGAACACGTCATTCAATCGGGGAGTCAGATCCACGTAGTAGCGGTGTGAGTAGAACGGATCGGTCAGCTCGCGCATCTCGCTGGCGAAACGGGCTGTGCCGTCGAACAGCGTGTTCGGCAGGTAGGCAAACAGCTCCTCCCCGGTATTGCCCTCGAAGCCGTGCAACATGCCATCGTTGGCGCCCACGTAGACCACGCCCGTGCGCGACTCGTTGGCCTCCTTGAACTCAGAATACAGCTGGCCTTCGCCGGTCGGGTAAGGCGCCTGATCACGGTTGATCGCGCGTGGCTGACCCACAAACACCGGGCTCGAGTTAACGATGTCACCGAGCATGCGCAGCGAATCACGATCGCGCAGAGAGCCGCCGGAATCGGTTTCCTGGCTGCGGTCACCGCGTATCCAGTCGAGCTGAACTTCGTTCAGACCCAGGAGTTGATCAGCCGTGAGCTGGTCGAAGCGGAAGCGCCGGCCTTCCCACTCGTCTCGGTTGAACGTCACGATGCGCCGGTCTGCCGGGGGCATGACGCTCGGATCGAGTAGCCCGGCCGCCGACCAGAGGGGGGTCGTCGCGACGACGCCGTCGGTGCTCACCAGGGTCGCAGTTAACTCGCCACTGTTGTCCGCCAGGTCATAGGAACCACGGAACAGGAAGGTGCCGTCCCGCAGCGACGTTGAGTTGAAGGCCGCCGCCGAGACCGAGGACTGTGCGTTGCTGAACTCCTCGAAGGCATCTTCGACCACGCGCCGTAATTCCGTTGGCCGGCTGGCGCTCAGGAACTCACCGCGGCCATTGACTGCAGCGTGCAGCATGTCGTCGATTTTCGCCGCATCAGAAGAGAACGGGCTCGGCCAGGTGAAAGCCTCCGTTGCGTCCGTAGGCACCGTCGTCGGATCAATGCTGCCCAGAATGCCGAACGCGACGGTGAACGTCTTCATGTGCTGATGCATGCGCTCGTTGGTGGCGAACTCACCCACCACGCGACCGGCAAGATCTTTCGCCGTCGGCGCAACCGCATCTTCCATCAGCGGCTGCAAGTCGTTCTCGTAGTAGAACATGGCTGTGTCCGCCAGCGTGTCGGCAAGGGTATCGGCGTAGCGTCCACCGTCCCAGGGGCCATCGCCGTCATTGTCCTGGTTGTCCGCCACTCCGGCAGAACTGTTCCAGTAGCCGTCCGAGAACAGGAGCGTGAAGTTCTGCTGACAGGTGCCATCCGGCTCCGCCAGGATCGGGCAATCGCGGCCTGAGTAGGTGCAACGGTAGATTTCACCGGCATCCTGCAGTGCTCGCCGTAACGGCGTGCCGCCAGACGAGTTGACGTCGAACACCGTGTCCATGATGTCTTTCTTGTTGCCTTCGGAGATCAAGGCGTTCATCTGCGCGATCTCAAAGTCCTCGCGCCGGTTCAGCGTCTCATAGCCGACGCGAAGATCATCGACGTCTTCGAGCACGGCCGCTACTGAAGCCTTCGCCACGTACTCCCGCTTGCGGTAGTACTGGAACCAGTTGGCAAAGTTCTGGATCTCTTCGGCATAGGTACAGTCGCTGGAGTCGCCATCGCCCGCACAGTCGAAGCGGTTCGAGCCACCCGGGAACATGCCGCCGGCGAGCGGCCCCGCGCCATCACGGATCTCGACCAGCGTATGTGGCGAATTCCATTCCGGCAGGCCTGTTGCGGTCGTCGTGTAGTAACGCGGAATGTAGACGGTAACGCTCAAGTCCTGCGTGCCACCGTCTGAATCCCACTGCGGTACGTTATCCGCGTCGTAGGTGAAGTCCGCCAGCATATCCAGCGTACTGGTCGGATCGGCCGGATCGAGCCGGATCGCGTTCGGATCAGCCGAGCCATAGAGCGTATTTGACGAGTCGTAGCCGATCCACGGGTCATAGCGGACCGCGGGATCATAGTAGAGCACGTTGAACTGGCTGTTGCGGGCCCGCCAGACGCCATACTCGTTATCGTCGGTGGGAGTATTACCCTCGAGCGCCGCCTCGGGTGGCCGCCAACGGCCGCTGTTGCGGGGTGCG
>JBCDGJ010000010.1:0-54608 GCA_038757945.1 Pseudomonadota bacterium | reverse complement strand
GAACAGCTCCGGGATCAGGCCGACGTCAGTCCACCTGTTCCAGCGGCGGCAGGTTCAGCGCTTCACGGAACGTATTATGGTAGTGGTGCAGAGCGGGCTCGTTGCGCCCGAAGACCAGATGCGTGAGCGTGCCGTTTTCCGCAGCCTGCTGCGTCGTTTCACCCATTGCGTAGTCTTCCTGCTCAATGGTGCTGCGAAAGATTTCGCGTGACGCTTCCAGGCTGAAGGCAGCGGCTTCGTCCCGGCCCTCGGCATCATAGACGTCGGCGGCACCAATGACTTTCTCTCCGCTCGTTGCAGCGGCATCAAGCCCGGCAAGCGCCTCAGGGCTGTAGTAGTAGCTGATGTGGGTCAGCGATCGGCCCGGGTTACCCCGCTTCGGGTAGATCTTGATCAGCAGTATCGCGTCGCGGGAGACGTTGAACTGCACGTTCGGAAACAGGTAGTACAGCACGTTCGCCGTATTGTCAGTCGTCCACTCGGACTCCGGCAGATCGCGCAGCAGATCTATGCCCCGAGCGGCAAACACGAACCGATGATTGCGCCCGAAGGTCTCGTAGGACAGTGCATCACCGTAGAACAGCTGGCCCAGCGTATCTTTATGCAGCCGGCTGAAATGGTAGGTCTCGCCAAAGGTATCGTTGGCCAGCTTCCAGTTCAGATCGCGTTCGATCACGGTCTCACCCGCGTACTGATAGCGGCCTGGCTGCCAGTCACCAAGCTCGTCGTCAAGCGTGCCGAACAGCGCATCGGTATCCACGGTTCCCTCCGCTCGCGGGTGCACGATGAGCATTCCGTTGTGCTCGACCGCGGGCAGCTCGATCAGCCCGTTGCAGGATTTGTCGACCGGACCGAAGTCCTGCTCCCGCGGCACGCCGACCAGCGCCCCGTCATTGGCGTAGGTCCAGTTGTGGAACGGACACATGAAGCGCCGGCGATCACCCCGCGGTTCGTTTGCAACGCGGACTCCGCGGTGCCGGCAGGCATTCAGAAAGGCGCGAAAACGGCCGCTGTCATCGCGGGTCGCAAGGACCGGCGTACCGAAGTTGTCGGTCGCAAAAAAGGCGCCCGGCCCGGGCAGGTCACCGCTCAGGCCGATGAGCTGTGGATGGCCCTGAAAGAAACTGGCCCATTCCTGCTCGGCAAGATCGACGCTGACGAAGGCCTCCGTTGGTGCGCGATAGCGCACACCGGCATCGACGTTGCGCCCGTCGTCGAGCTGCCCCAGCAGTTCCCTCAGCACACGAATCTCGGTTTCCTGCTTCATGCCCGTCTCCCGGAATCGGCTTTGAACACCAGATGTAGACGCCGCCAACATTAATTCGGAAATGTAGGCTTCGTCAACATGCGAGCGGCAAGGCGGGCAAGGTTAGCTAGACTTTCCACCTTGATGCTCGTCTCAGACCACCTTGGCCCTGGGGACCAGACGCTTCACCGATCCGAGCGTCGGTTTGGTGGCCGTGCTCATGAGCGTCAAAAACGTGTACCGCATGCACGTTGTCGACTGCACGTTCTTCCATTCGATGCCCTGACCAAGAACCTCGGTGCGTATCTCGATCTGCCAACCGAACGAGCCATCCACCATGCGCCCGCACAGGACTTCTAACACGAGGAAGCGACCTTCGCCGTCCGCTCAAAGGGCCTCTGGCTCGACCTCTGCCCACGGCGCATCGCGCTCGGCGGCGATCAGATTGTGCTGGTCACCTGTATGACGTCACCGAGCGGCGGCAGTCCATTGCGGCTCTGGACTCGGAATCCCGCCGCCGCGCCTGAGGCATGGAATCTGCTGGACCACGCCTCAGGTACTGTAGGGAACTACGTGGCCGGCAGGGTCAGTGTCCCGGACACCTTCCGGGCAAGCTCCGCCAACTGGTAGGGCTTGTTGATTCGCTCGACCTGCATGATGTCGGCGCTGCGGCCGTCGATCGTCAGACCGACGTGGCCGGTGGTAAAGATGACCCGCAGATCTGTTAACCGCCGTAATGCAGAACTCAGCGCGACCCGAGTAGCCGGCAACCGGGTCGAGCAGCAGCACGGCATCCAGCGAGGCCTGCACGAAAGCACCGAAGCGATCACTCTGATCGGCACCCGAATCGGCTCCGCCGGTGCGATCCAAAACACCGGTGCGTTCCGTTGAAGTTGCGCCGTCCTTAGGCTTCGGGTGCTCCTGGCGTTCGAAATGTTGTGTACGGCGCAGTCAGGGCACCATCAAGCAGCGAGCCGGTACCGCTTGCGCCGTTCCGCCTTTTTCAGAAAACTTGATTCGCCTACCAAACTGAGCGCCGCCGAGTTGAAGGCATCATCAATCGAGCCAACCGTATCGCACGCTGTGCTGGACCCCCGGTTGCCGGGCGACAGCCTGGCGCTGCTACAGGATGTCTGGCGCGAGCACGGTGACTACGTGCAGCTCGAGCTTCAGGGCAGCGACAACCCGGCCTACCTCCTGAGCGACCCTGTCCTGATCGAGCAGACGCTGGCGCAACACCACGACAGCATTACCCGTGGCTTTGCCGGCGACCGGCTCGCGCTCATGCTTGGCCAGGGCCTGCTGGTGAATGACGGAGAGCTCTGGAAAACCCAGCGTCAGCTCATGCACCCGCTGTTTCATCGGGGTTCCCTGGGCTGGCTCGGCGCCACAGCCGAGCGCAGCAACAGCGCCCTGGTCGAACGCCTTCAATCCAGCGCGGATCGTGGCGCGGTGCTGGACCTGAACCGCGTCATGCTCGACTTCAGCCTGGGCTTCAACCTCGACATTCTCTTCGGCCCCGACGCTGCACGCCTCAAGGCGCTCGTCGAAGACGACTTCTTCGAAAAGCTGACCGAGGAGCCCGCTGGCACGACCCGGGAAAACCTGCTCTTCCTTCGGGACACCGAGCGCTTGCGGCGGCACCTGACCGAGCTGATCGCCGAACGGCACCGCCGCTCCGCCACCGATCAGCCCGATCTGCTCGACGGCCTCATCGGGGCCCGCGACCGCCGGAGCGGGGCACCTATGGCCGCTGCTCAGATTGTCGATGAGCTTCTCAGCCTGCTGACCGCGGGCCACGTGACGATTGCGAGCGGACTGTCGAGCCTCTGGCGCAGCCTCATGCAGCAGCCCCTCACGATGAGCAGGCTGCGGGCGGAAGCGGCCACTGTCTGCGGCGGAGCGCCGGCCCGGGCAGCGGCCTACACGGAGCTGTCCTTCACCCGCCGCTGCGTGCAGGAAGCCCTGCGGCTGACCCCTCCGATCTGGATCATGACCCGCCGGACCACCGCCCCGATTCGCCTGGGTGCATGCGAGGTACCGGCCGAGACCCAGCTCGTCATTGCGCCTGCGCTGGTGCATCACCATCCGGCCCATTGGACTGACGCGGAGGCGTTCCTGCCGGAACGATTCACGCCGGAAGCCACCCGTGCGCGAAACCGCTATGCCTACCTGCCCTTCTCTGCCGGACCCCGAAGCTGCCTGGGTGATCAGCTGAGCCTGCTGCAGAACACGCTGCACGTAGCCACGGTCATTCAGACCTTCGACCTGACCGCGGACGGAGACGGCTTCGTCAGCGAACCCGGTTTCGTTTATCGCTCGAAGGCGCCCTTTTCAATCAGGTTGACCCGCCATGAACCAAGCTAAGCCGGCTACGCTCGCCGAAACATTGCTGCAGCTGCAGCAGGACCCCGCAGCGCGCCAGCGTTCGATGATCCACCTCGAGAGTCAGGATCGCCATGAGCCCGTCAGCTACCAGGCGCTGTACGATCGCGCCTGCAACATTCTCTACCATCTCCGGCAGGCCGGTGTCGCAGCCGGTAGCCGGCTGATCATTGCAACGCCAGGCAACGATGCGTTTCTGGACGCATTCTGGGCCTGTCAGCTGGGCGGCATCACGGCGGTGCCCGTAGCCGTCTCCTACACTACGATGGGCAAGGAGAAATTCTTCAACATCTGTGACACGCTGGTCGACGCCTTCGTCTTCACCGATCGCAAACTGCTGCTGAACTTCGAAGCATTCGCCAATGAACGAGGCGGCAGCGACCCGGAACGCTTCGCATCGCTCCTCTCCCGCAGCATTGCCGCCAACGAGCTGACCTCGCTCAACAACACCGTTAGGCTGCATGAGCCGCAGCCCGACGATGTTGCCCTCATCCAGTTTTCCTCGGGAACGACCGGAACGCCGAAGGGCGTGATGCTGACGCACCGCAATCTGCTGACCAACATTCAGAGCATCATCGCCGAAGCGCAGCTGACCGACCAGGACGCCTATCTGAGCTGGATGCCCCTGACCCACGATATGGGCCTGATCGGCTTTCACCTGACGCCCCTCGTGCTTGGCGCTACTCAGTACCTGATGCCATCCATGCTGTTTGCCCGGCAGCCGCTGCTGTGGATGACGTTTGCATCGTCCTTCGGTGCCTCCGTGCTCGCCTCCCCCAACTTCGGCTATCAGCACTTTCTGAAAGCGCTGCACAAAGAACCCGCGCAGCAGTTCGATCTCAGCAACGTACGGCTGATCTTCAATGGAGCGGAAAGCATCACCTTCGATGTCGTCGACCGCTTCTGCGAGGCGCTTGCGCCCATGCAGCTGGACCGGGCCGTCATCTTCCCGGTTTACGGCCTTGCAGAGGCCAGCCTAGCAGTGACCTTTCCCCAGGTGCATCAGCCGCTCACGGTACTGTCCGTAGACCGGTCTGCCCTTGCAACGGGGGATCGGATCCAGGAGAACGACATTGCGGAACACCGGCAGCGCAAGGTCGTCGGCGTCGGCACGACCATAGCCGGCTGTCAGCTTCGAATCGTCGATGAGCGCGGCGAGGCACTCGAAGCGCGCACCGTCGGCCACATCGAGATCCGGGGAGGCAACGTATCCCGAGGCTATTTCGGTAGCGAGACCCTGCGCCAGGACGAAGAGTGGCTGGACACCGGCGACCTCGGGTTCGAAAGCGATCAGCTCTTCATCGTCGGCCGCAGCAAAGACACGATCCTGGTCAATGGCGTGACCTTTCATGCCACCGATCTCGAAGCGCTCTGTGAGCAGGCTGCCGACCTGCCGGCCGGGCAGGTCGCCTGTACGGGCTACCCGCAGGATGCCACCGAAGGCCTGCTGGTCTTTGTCCAGCACAAGGGCGAGCCCGAAATCTTCCTGCCGACCCTGGAGCTCGTGCGGAAAGCGCTGCTGCAGCGCTCCGGGCTGTTTCCACAGCACGTGCTGCCGGTGCGCACCATACCGAAAACGTCGAGCGGTAAGATCCAGCGGCACGCGCTCAAGGCCGACTTCGAAGGCGGCGCTTTTGCGGCAATGCTGACCGCTCTTAGAGATCTCGAGGCCAGCACCGGCACAGCCCCGAAGAGCCAGGCGCGTTCGGAGCTCGAGCTGCTGCTGCTCGATATCTGCCGTCGGTCGATCACGGTGACCGAAATCTCAGTAGATGACGACCTGTTTGACCTCGGCGTCGCCTCCCTCGAGCTCGCAGTGATCTGTGAAGAGATCGACGACTACTTCCCGGGGCGCCTGGAGCTTTCTGACTTTCTTGAGTACACCAGCGTTGCCGACCTTGCTGCATTCCTGGATGCCGGGACAGTGAGGGATCCGGGCGACGGTGCCCCACCCGACCCGAGCCGCGACTAAGCGTAGATCGGCTTCCTGTCACGCCAGCGGCGATGGCTCCAGAGCCAATCCGCAGGCGCTGCTTTGATGGAGGTCTCCAGCAGCCTTACGAACTGCTCGACCAGCTGGTCGGCGTTCGCATGCTGGGCTGCTTCTGTCAGCAGCACGAAGGTCACCGAATAGTGACCACGAGCTGTCCGCTTCAGGTCGGCGTAGAAGACCGGGTAGCGGGTCAGCTGTGCCAGCTTCGCCCACCCGGCGTAGAACGGTGTGTCCTGCTCAAGGAAGCTCGTCCAGTGGCGCTCTTCCTGATCCGAGGGCCGTTGATCCACCACGAACGACGTCGCTCTGGGCGTTTTGAGATGCGCCATGATGTGCCGGAACGCGTCGAGATAGGAAATCACGCCGGCACCGAAACGGGTTCGGACGCGGCGCACCTGACGATCGACAAACTCAGACCGCTGCGGGCGGTAGATGCACTCCAGAGGATAGGACAACTCGAGACCACAACGTAGGAACGCCCATTCCCAGTTGGCCAGATGAGCGCTGATCAACATGATTGGGGTGCCGGCGTCGACGTAGGGCTTCAACAGCTCGGCGTTCTCGATGCGGACCCGCGCGGTCAGATCTTCGCTGCTCATGTGCAGAGCCTTGAGCGTCTCGACAAAGGTATCCGCGAGGTTGCTGTAGAACCGGCTCCGGATCGACCGCAGGGTTGCCGGCTCGGCATGCGGAAATGCCGTGCGCAAGTTGTCGTCAACTACCCGACGCCGGTACTTGAAGACGTGATCCAGCAGCCAGGCCAGCAAGCTTGCCACCGGATACAGCACGGGCAGAGGGATACGCGCGAGCAGAGCAATCATTGAGGGCGGCCAACCTGCCGAAAGGTCCAGTCACGAGCGTAGCGGAACCGGGCAGCCCGCAACAGCGGGCAGCCCCGGTCGTGGCGTGGCTGGCTGCCCGCAGGGCACTACTCCAGAACGGTCGGCCACTGATTGTCCGCCAGCTTGATAAAGCCGGGGATGTCCTTCTCCCAGGTCTCCTGCACGTCGGCGTTGTAGTTCAGGTACAGCTTGCCGTCGACGATCCGCCAGTTCCTGGCGCTGCCCTTCGCCGTGTAGCCCTGGGAAACGGCCCAGGCACAGTACCCCCCGTATTGCGGCAGGTAAGCATCCGGATCTGCCTGAAAGGCCTCAAGGTTCTCGGCAGAAGAAAAGCGAAATTCCGCCCCCTCGTGTTCTACGGCGTAGCCCGACTTGCCTTTGACCGGCTTGCCTTCCTTGAAGTACGCGACGACGTCGTGCCCCTGTACTGCAACGTTGGAGAAAAAGCCGGTGTAGATCGGATCTTCGGCCGCCTGCCCGGGCAGTACCCAGAGCAGGCTGACGAGCAGCACGGGCAAGGCGAAGATCAGCTTGTTCAGGTTGTGCATGAGGCGCATGGTTCAGTCCGATTTGTGAACGTACGGTCTCGGACCACAGCATTTGGAATTGGTGCCGGAAGAATTCAGTTTTCTCGCCCAGCCGAATCCGCGGCTCCTCCGCCTCGCAGTCGCCGCACGCTCTGCACTCCGCCGGCCGGGTTGCGCTTGCGGTGGGGCAAGCTGCTGGTGGCAGAAGATGAAGCTGCCGTCGCAGCGTTGCTGCAGGAGTTGCTGGAACAAGCGGGCCATCAGGTAACGCTCGCCGGCTCCGGCGACGAGGCCATCACGCTGCTGAGGGACCACGGACCATTCGATCTGCTGATCACCGACGCCGTCATGCCTGGGCACTATCAGGGTGTCGACATCATCGAGTTTGCCCATGCGACGGCCCCGGACACGGCCGTGCTGCTGATATCGGGGTACGCTGAAGGTACCCTGGATAAGGCCGAACGCTATCCGATGCTGACCAAGCCCGTCCCCGCTGCCGAGCTGCTGCAGACCGTGTCGCTACTGCTCTCCAACCACGCCGCACCGGTAGTCCGCGATCGCGCTTCATGATTACCAGCCTGCGCTGGCGTAACATCCTTCCACCGGGTTCACAGACCTGCCGAGGCATCAGACTCCGGCACAGGGGAGGAAACGTTCATGGATACACTTAACGGCAAAGTTGCTCTGGTCACCGGAGCCGCCCGCTACCGCGGCCTCGGCCGCGCCATCGCACTACGGCTCGCAGCTGACGGCGCCGACGTGATCGTCACCGGGCGGCCAGCCGCGGAATCGTCTGTCACCGCAGCGGAGCGGGAGATGAGCTGGAATGGCGTCGCCTCTCTGGCAGCCGAAATCGAGGCGAAAGGTCGCCGCGCGCTTGGTGTCGAGTTCGACGTGACCGATGCAGCGGCGGTGAATGCGGCAGTCGCACGGGCACTGGAGCAGATGGGGCACATCGACATTCTGGTGAACAATGCCGGCGTCCCGTCGGGAGCGGGCGCCGCGAGCATCCTGGATATGGATGACGGCCTCTGGAACCAGACCGTCGACGTCAACCTGAACGGCGTCTACCTCGTCACCAAGGCCGTCGGGCGCGCCATGCGCGACCGCAATGCCGGCGGCTCGATCATCAACATTTCGTCCCTCGCCGGGCGTCGGGGGCTACCCGACTACGGCGCCTACTGCGCGTCGAAGTTCGGCGTTGTCGGCATGACCCAGCAGCTTGCGCTGGAGCTGGCGCCGCTCAACATCCGGGTTAATTGCGTTGCGCCTGGCTCGCACGCGACGGACATGATGGACGGCACCATCGGCCGCACCGCCGAGCGGTTCGGTATCAGCGAAGAACAGGTGACCGCCGGGATTCGCGGGGCAGCCCCCCTCGGCCGTCAGGGTGAGCCAGAAGAGCTGGCCGCCAGCGTGGCCTTTCTGGCAAGCGACGACGCCTCGTTCATCACCGGCCAGACGCTCAATGTCGATGGCGGCGCGCAAATGAACTGATGCTGCGCACGCCGCTCTGAATTCCTTCCTGGAACGAGCCGTAGTATAAGCCTCGCTTTCTTTTCCAAGAGGAGCAGGACATGGCCGACAGCGCAGCGGCACCGAACTGGTTTCAGAACGCCATCGACGAGCCCTGTGAGAGCCGGACCGTTGCCGTCAGCGGCGCCGACATTCACTACCTGCGCTGGGCGCGCGACGAAACGCTGCCCGGGCTGGTGCTGGTACACGGCAACGGCGCCCACGCCCAGTGGTGGCGCTTCATCGGTCCGTTCTTTCTCGACGACTACCGGGTCGCGGCGCTGGATCTATCCGGCATGGGCGACAGCGGTCACCGGGACGTTTACTCGCCCGAGCGTTACGCCGAAGAGGTCATGAGCGTCGCCGCGGACGCCGGCTTCGGCACCGACTTCATCGTCGTCGGCCACAGCTTTGGCGGCTTCGTTACCATTCAGACCGCCATCCGCTACGGCAAACAGCTGCGGGGAGTCGTGCTCGTCGATTCCCCCGTGCGACCGCCGGACTATGACTGGGAGCGCGACCCGCGACGCTCGCCGATCCGCCCGAAGCGCATCTACGAAAGCTTCGACGAAGCGCTGTCGCGCTTCCGCCTGATGCCGCCCCAGGAGTGTGAGAACGACTTCATCCTGGACTTCATCGGGCGTAACTCCGTCATGCCCGCAGAGGGCGGCTGGACCTGGAAGTTCGACGATCAGATGTTTTCCAAGCTGACGAATTTTCAGAACACCGGCGAGGACCTCAAGCAGCTGCCTTGTCGGGTTGCCGTGCTGTATGGTGAAGAGAGTGCGCTGTTCGATCAGGAGATCGCGGACTACATGTTTGCCGTGCTGGATGAGTCGGTGCCCTTCATGGCCATTCCCGAGGCCCGGCACCATGTTTTTCTCGATCAGCCACTGGCGTTCGTCGCCGCCCTTCGGATGCTGCTGGCGGAGTGGCGACACTCGCGACCGAACCGGCACGTGCTGACGGACCCATAAGCTATCGACGCTGGCTCGAGGCGCTACCGTCAACGCGCAGCATCAGAACCTGACAAGGAAACGGAGCCGCCGCATGGAAAACTACGCCTACCCCGGCATGCTGAGCGCCATCGCGCTGCTGGTGTACTACTACACGCTGTTCAAATCCGGCATGGCGCGTGTGCGTTTCAACGTGCCGGCGCCCTCCCATGACGGTCCCGAAGCCTACATCCGCCACGTCCGCGCCCATCAGAACACCCTCGAACACCTGGTGCTGTTTCTGCCGGGCCTCTGGCTCTTCAGCGTTGCTGTGAGTCCGCTCTGGGCCGCGGCGATCGGCCTGCTCTGGCCTGTTGGGCGCATCTGGTACGCAATCGGCTACTACCAGGCCGTAGAAAAGCGCAGTATCGGCCTGTACCTCAGCATGCCGCCGATCTACATCTTCGTCATCGGTTCGCTGATCGGCTTTGCCCTCAAGGCATTCGCCTGATCCAAACGCTGGGCGGTGGCAAGCGCTTGCAGCTACTTGATCAGCAACCGAGCTGGCGCGCCTGCTCCGCGATGCCGGCAAACTCATCGAGCTTACGCAACACCTCGTCATTATCTTCGCTCCAGACCGTCAGCGTGGCGTGCTCGACACCCTCCTGCGCCAGGCTGAGCAGGTCCGCCGGCGCTTCGCTGGCGCCGGAGATGACAATGCGGATCGAAGCGGGATCGCGACCGTACCGTTCAAACGCTTCCTTAAGCGGTTCGATCCGGCCGGCAAGGGAGCCGCGGCGGGTGATGGGCATCCAGCCGTCCGCACAGCGGGCGATGGCGTCATAGGTACGCGGTCCCATACCACCGATAATGATGGGCGGACCGCCCGGCTGCTGCGGCTTCGGGTACGCCCAGGACGGCTCGAGCGAGAGCTGTTGCCCCTGAAAGCTCGCGACGTCCTCGGTCCAGAGCGCCCGCATCACGCCCAGGCACTCCTCGGTGCGCTGGCGCCGTTCCGCAAACTTCACGCCGTGACTTTCGCCCTGCTCAACGTTCCAGCCAAAGCCGACGCCGAGCATCAGCCGGCCGCCGGACAGGTAGTCGAGGCTCGCGACCTGCTTTGCCATCCAGATCGGGTCGTGCTGCGGCAGCAGGGTTACGCTGGTGCCGAGGATGAGGTGCTCGGTCACCGCGGCAGCCATGGACAGCGCAACGATCTGATCGTGCAGGTGGTGGTAGTAATCCGGCAGCGGATCCTCTTGCCCGGGCCGGGAGCCGGGCCAGCGTGTCCGCCGGCTCACGGGAATATGGCTGTGCTCGGGGAGAAACAGGGAATCCAGACCGCGCGCCTCGATTTCCCGCGCAAGGCGGGCCGGCCCCATCATTCGGTCCGTAGAGAACAGGGTGACCCCGATCTTCATGAGCTGGCGCGCACGGCACCGCTCTTCAGCAGCGCATCGATCGCCTGATCGTCGCGACCGATCTCGCGCAGGATGGCGACGCTGTGCTCACCCTGCTTCGGCGCCGGACTCAACGACCGGTCGACGCCCAGGTAACGGCTCGCTGGTCCCGGGTGGCGGATGGCGCCAACCACCGGATGTTCTGTCTCGCGCAGCATTCCGGTCGCCGTGACGTGCGGATCGGAGTAAACCTCGTGCGGATGCAGCACCGGTGCCACCGGCACCTCAGCAGCGCGCAGCCGCTCGACGACCGTGGCGACCTCGTAGCCGCTCACCATGCCGGCGATTGCATCCATCCACTCCCGGTTGTAGCGGCCGCGGCCGGCGAAGGTGCGAAAGCGCTCGTCTTCCAGCACTTCCGGGGCTAACGCCTCGCACATGGATTCCCAGTGGCGATCGGAACCTGGCGCCGTGGCAACCTGACCGTCCAGGCAAGGGTAGAGCCGGTACGAGGCCAGAATGTTCGGCAGCTGCTCGGCGTCGTCATCGAGCAGCGTGCAGTCCATCCTGACATCCGGCCAGACGAATGCGAGATTCGACTCGAGCATGCTGGTCTGTACGAGCGTGCCGCGCCCGGTCCGGCCGCGCTGGATCAACGCCGCCATGATCGCCTGCGCGTTGCTGTAGGCGCCGATCTTGTCCGCCACCATGGAGCGCACCAGGGTCGGCTCACCGTCTTTCTGCTGAACGCCGGCCCAACCGGTCAGCGCCTGGATCAGCGGATCGTAGACCGGCTGATCGGCAAAGGGGCCGGTTGCGCCAAAGCCGGAGCTCGAGCAGTAGACGAGCCGCGGATTGCGCGCCGCGACTGCGTCGTAGCCGAAGCCGAGACGCTCCATCACGCCCGGTCGATAGCCCTCCACAAATACGTCCGCCGTATCGATCAGCGACCATAGCGCTTCGCCGCCACCATCAGACTTCACATCCAGCGCGATCGAGCGTTTGCCCCAGTTGGAATTGACGAACCAGCCGCTCATGCCGTTCTTCTGGCTGCCAAAGTGCCGCAGCCCGTCGCCCGCGCCGGTGTCCTCAACCTTGATCACCTCTGCACCGTAACCGGCCAGCAGGTGCGTGGCTGCCGGCACGGCAATCATCTGGCCGAGTTCCAGAACCCGAATACCAGCCAGAGGTGTTGAATCAGTCTCCGTCGCCATCGCTCCCCCCTCCGCAGCAACCCGTCCCCGGTGCCCGGCCCAAGCCCTGCGCCCGTCCGTGACCATGGTTCACAGCCAGAGTAGACCCCCAACCGCACAAACCTCAATGCCGGGTGTCATCGGAGTTCAAGCGCCGATCCAGGCCGCGCATACTTAAGCAACCGGAAGCCACGGCCCGGCCGCAACGGCAACACGGTTTCGGCCGGTTACTGCCAGCTCGCCAATGCACCCTGACGCGAGCCCCGGCTTTCGAACAGACACCAGCGCAGGAGCATGCCGATGACAACCCCCGAACTCACCAACCTCGAACGACGACGGATTCAGATGGAGTACGTGGTACCCCTGATCCGCGATCTGCAGCGCCTCATCGGGACCGAGACCGTGAACGAAGCGCTCGCCCGTCGCGCCGAACCGGAAGACGGCGCACCGGGTTCGTCCGCCGACTTCAGCCGCATGGCCGCTGGCGTCGAGACCTTTGCCGCCGGCGATGCGCTGGACTACGAGATCATCGCCTCGGACGAGGACAGCTTCGATCTCAACATCACGCGCTGCAGCTACGAGGAAATGATGGACGAGCTGGGCGCGCGGGACATCGGCCATCTGCTCATCTGCAACCTCGATTACCCCGCCGCCGCACAGATCGGCATGGATCTCGAGCGCACGCAGACCCGCATGCAGGGCGCCTCCCATTGCGACTTCCGGTACCGCCGACGCTCATAGGATCGGCATCCGGCGGGCGGTGCAGGCCGGCTGCAATCTGTCAGGCTTCCGTGCAGAATGACCGGCAGAGCGGAGGGGTAAGAGATGCGCGAAGTCGACTTCATTTTCGTCACCAAAGACGCCGGCACTAACGTCGTAACAAGCCTGGGGGACGCCTGGGAGGTCACCAGCGGCATCCGCATCAACGACCACAGCTATGCCAAGAGCAAAGGCATGAACCTGCACGGCGGCTTCATCACCGCCCGCGTCAAAGGCCAGAAAGCCACTAAATCGGCCAACAATTTCCCGACCGGCGCCGAGATCGTCAACGCCATGGAGAAGCACAAGGACCTCAAGGTGCACTTCGGCAACAACTCGAGGAGCCGCCTGGTTCTGAGCTGGAAAGAGTACGAGGCCACCCCGAGCTACACCGATGTGCTGATGGGCCAGGTGTCCAAATTCGCAAACGCGATGTTTGGCGAGGTCGTCACCAATCCCTGGGCGTTCCAGGACAAGGTCGATAAAGCACGCAAGGTGATGGGGACCGTTGCCGGCACGACAGGCGTACCGGGTTCCGCCAGCGGCGTCGTCAATCTCCTGGCCGGGAAAGACACTCCGGTGCTGTTCTACATCTCCGACCGCAAAAAAGGCGGCGACTATACGGAGGTCGCCAAGAAACGCCGCGTCTGTTCCTTTGAGCAGATCGCCGGGATTCTTGCCGGCACCGACATCGCCCAGCAGGGTTATGAAGGTTTCGACTTCGATAGCGGCGATGCCCAGGATGCCGCCGAGCTGATCGGGGATCTCGTCGGCGGCGGCTAGCGTCCTGTTTTCGCCCGGGGCAGACCCACCTCAGTTCGCCGCTTCTGCCGCACACAGGCCGGTCAGCGTTCCGGCCGCTACCCCCGGCGTTGCTTACGATCTCTCGACACGCCGTCATCGGGGCATCGCCGGAGAGTCAGCCCGTCGCCTGCACCTTGGTAAGCCAGCGAATGACCCGCTCAGTCCCAGACAGGTCGTCGGAGCGCCTCGTCACCAACGAGCACGCCGATTAGAGTTCCGATCGACTACAAGAGAACCGCTCAGTCCTCATCTTCAATCTCCAGCGCATCAACCGGCTGCGCGGTGTCGCTGAACACGTCCCAGGACGCCTCGACGAAGATTCCCGATTCGAGCAACGCAAAAAACTCGGCGCGGCTCAGGCCAACTTCGTCCTGATCCTCGTACTCTGTCGCCGCGGCCGTAGTCAGCGGAATATCGGACAGGCTCAACGTGCCCGCCGCCGCATCGAATGCAGTAACCGGTGCACGGAAGCGCGCACGATCTTCCGAATCCTCGCGGTCGAGTTCCGCTGCGACTATGGTATTGCCCTCGAGGAAGCCCCGGACTTCCACGAACTGTCCAACCGCCAGATCCGTAAGCGACAGGTTAGCCTGTTCAACGCTACTCTCATCTTCAAGCTCCGTGGTTGCGCGCACCGCAAAGGTCAATCCGAGCACCTGTACCGAGCCGGCTGTCGGATCGACGGCTTCCAGGGGGCCTTCCGCACGAACCGCCTGCAGCGGCCGAAAGCTGATCGTTTCCGCTACCAGCTCACCGCTGGCGTTGACCGTGCCTTCCACTTCGAGCTTCGCATTGAGCTCAACGTCGTCGGCGCTGCCCTGTTCGAATTCGGTCTCCGGGCTGGTTACCACGGGGATGCCGGCTACCGAAAACGCACTGCTTGCGGTGAACGCGGTTACGAAACCTTCCAGCTCCAGTTCGGCTTCGTCGTTGATCCGCAGCTGTGGCAGGCGTTCGATAGCTACCGCCTCCAGGGCTGTCGCCACCGGGCCCAACACCGTGCTCAAGAACTGAATATCCACCTGATCACCAATGGCTGGTTCCGCGCCATCAAAACCGCTCAACGTCGCGGTCGAGAGATCGAAGGTGATACCGCGGACCACAACGGTAGACGCAGTGGCAGCCTCAACATTGCCAACCAGCTTACCCGGTTCCGCACCGCCCACCGGACGCAGATAGCTGGCAACGATCGCACCGGACTGATCCAGCTGGCCACTGACTTCGACGCTGGCACCGTTGCTCAGCGCCTCGAGCTCCGTACCGTCGTAGAGCGTCGCCGCATTGAAGCGTATCGGCACAGCAAAGATCGTAGCCCTGGCACTGCCGATCAACGGGTCCAGCACAACGAGACTGTTCAGCGGACCACGAACCAGCGAGCGATAGCGCACATCCACGGCTTCCTCAGCGGTGAGATCACCGATGATGGAAATCGTCTGACCCTCGCGTAGGTCATCCTGCGTGGCGGGCTCACCGTCGACGAAGATCGCAGCGGCCGCAACATCCATCGCCAGCCCATTCACGATGATGCTGCTGAAGCCTTGAATCGGCCCGACCGTCAGGCCGGTACCGCTGACACCGCCTTCAAGCTCGACTCCCGGTACTCCGGCACCGCTTCCGGGGACACCAGGCGAGGGGCTGCCGCCCCCGGGAACGGCACCTCCGGAGCCGCCCCCACTATCCGACTCGCCACCGGAGGGCACAGCAGAGCCACCGCCGCCACCGCCGCCACCGCCGCCACCGCAGGCCGTTAGGCACAGCAGCAGACACCACAAGCCAAGCCGCCAGGCATTCCGCTTCATGATTCGTCGTTCTCCTGATCTGCATTCGGGGTCGGTGTGCCGTAGGGCGACGGCCGATTGATGTGGAACAGGCCCAATCCCAACGCCCGGCGCGTCTCGTTGGCCTCGCGCTCTCCGGCCCGGAGCTCAGCTGCCTGGATCTCATCGCCGAGATCCCGCTCCGCAAGCCAGTGATTGAGCTCGTTGACCAGCTTGCGCGCCTGCCGTCGGGAGAGCTTCAGAAACTCGTCCTCATACCGTGCCGGTACGTTGTTGTAGAGCACCTTTGCCTGCAGCAGCGATTCCTCCGGCGGGTGTTGAACGTTATGGTCAATGGTTTCGATGAACTCCCCGGCGTCCACACCCAGTATGTCGATCATGGCCTCAGGATCCGCAGAGGGCTCGTAGCCCCGCTGCGACATCCGGTAACGGTCCTCGGCAACGCGCTCGATCGCACCTACCCGCAGTAGCTCATCGACGACCGCCCGCGGCTGCATGTCACCACTGTGCCGCTTCACCAGCGCGCTGAGGGATGGGCCGTCACCGGCAAAAGGCAGCTCCAGCGGATCGCCCTTGCGATCCTGAAATTGCTCGTCGAGTTCCCAGGCGCTGAGTACCGTTGCGGCCCGGTTACGCCATCGCTCATCGGCTCCGTCGACGGCATCCAGACCGCGCAGCCGTGCCACTTCCTTGCGATTGAGTCCGGTGATGACCGAGATCCGCGAGACAGTCTGCTTTTTTCCTGGAATACCAAACTCCTCATCAGCGACATCGACATAGACTTTGCGCGCAAGCTCTGTAAAGGCGTCCGAGGCAATGCCATTGCGCAATAGGATCCGCACGAGCGGACGCAGGATCCGGCGCGCGGCACGGAGCAGCCGCTGCTCAGCAATCATCGACGGCCCCGTGCCCCAGCATCAGTCCTCCAGTTCCAGCTCGGCAACCGGTACCGAGGCGTCGGTGACAAGCTCATCCCACTCGGCTTCAACCAGGGTCTGACCCTCGGCAAGCACAGCAAAGAACCCATCCCGATCAATGGTTTGCTCGTCATCCATTTCGTACTCGGTAGCAATATCGGTCACCAGTTCGACGCCGAGTATTGTGAGCGTTCCGGTTGCCGCATCCGCAGCCGTCACCGGGCCGCGCAGGGACGTGTCATCGGCTTCTTCGACCTCGATCTCCGCGGCGTACAGCGTATCGCCCACAATGACGCCCTCGACGGCGACGTAATCGCCGATCAGCAGCTCTGCTAACACAATCTGCTCGTCGTCTTCCGAGCCGTCGGTCTCGTCGCCCTCACTGTCCGAACCCTCATCCGCGGCTTCGAATTCATCTTCGCTGTCGCCAGCTTCGTCGCGCTCATCTTCGAGGTCCGTCGCTGCGGTGATGCGGACCCGGACGCCGAAGACGAGCAACTCCGCAGCGTCAAGATCCACCGCTTCGATCAGCCCTGCAACGCGGCCCTCGTTGTCCTTAAGCTCGACGTCTTCAGCAAGCAGTTGTCCAAGCCCATTCAGCTCACCATCAACTTCAACCCGAACCCCCGTCACCAGCGCTGCGCTGTCACCGTACTCAAACTCGGTGTCTGCAGTGATCAGTACCTCGATACCGTCAATCACGAACCGATCGGCAGCCAGAACCTCGGTGACGAGACCTTCAATCTCGAGTTCAGCACCTTCGCCGACGTCGTAGCGATCCAGGTAATCCTGATCGTCGTCGTCCGCAACGTCATCGAGATCCAGCTCATCGTCGTCGTCGATTACGGCGGTAAGGCTGCGCCCTTCGACCTCACTGGCAAGGAGAGTCAGATCGCCGGTGGAGTAAACACGCCGATCGTCACTGACTTCAACGAGGACGCCGTTGGCGAGCCCGTCATCCAGATCGTCCAGCTCCGCGATCGAGTAGTCCACGGTAAGCAACCCGATCGTGAAGGTCCGGGCCGTGGTATCCAAGTTGCGAACGCGACCGATGACTTCGTAGGCTTCATCGTCCTCTTCGCGTTCGACGTAGGAGGCAACGAGCGCATCATCGGCATCCCGCAGGCCGCTGATCTCGAGCACATCGCCAACCTGAAGGTCGCTCTGCTGCAGATCGTCATCAAAGCGCGTGTCGGGCTTGAGCCGCACGGTCTGGCCGAAAACCGTTAGCATGTCGCCGTCGATGGCATCCAGAGGACCTTCGATGTCTTCGTCGAAGCGCACCACGGTCGCGATACCGTCTTCCAGGTTCCCTGCCAAATTGATGATCATTCCCACGGCCAGGTCGTCCTGAGAGCCGACTCTACCGTCGATGATGAACTGGGCACTGTTCGTCGCGTAGCGTTTGCCGTTCAGAAACACCGATCCGAAGCCGGTCACCGTACCGCGGGCAACGGCGACGACAGACGCTGCGCCCGGCTCAGGGTTGGCCGGCGGCGGAGCACCGCTGCCGCCGCCGGTGGCCGGTGCCGGTGGCGGCACCGATGCCGCTGCCGGCGTGCTGCTGCTGCCACCACCGCCACCGCAGCCGGCGAGCAGTAAGGTCGCCGCCGTCAGACCGGCCAGCAGAAGATTCTTGTCACATCGCATATCAATATCCTCCGAGTGTACTCGCCTTCCCATCAGGGTGGGATTTTTTTCCCAACATAAAATGGGAATATATTCCCATTTGATGGATTCAGCAAGAGTTCGCGCCAGGGAAACTGCGGAGGTGCCAGCAGCTGTGAAGGCGCGCACACTCCCCGAACTGTCAGGAGACGCTCAGATGATTCGATTCAAAACCCGTTCTCATCGGCCAACCGCTCGCGTGCGCGCCCTTGCCCTGCTAGCGCTGTGCGGCGCCGCCGGCTGGGTGCAGGGCGCCACCCACATCCTGGCCGGCAAGCTGATGACCGGCATCGATGCCAACGTGCTGGAGGAAATGACCGTGGTAGTCGAGGGCGGCGCAATCAGCCGCGTCAGTCCCGGCTACGACCGCGGCGGCCCGGACGACACCGTGGTCGACCTCTCCAGCGCCTTCGTGACGCCGGGCTGGATCGACATGCACGTCCACATCATCAGTGAGTCGTCACCCCGGTCGCAGCTCGAAGGCTTCACCATGGATCCGATCGATCATGCCTACCGCTCGGTCCAGTACGCTAACAAGACCCTGGACGCTGGCTTTACGACGATCCGAAACCTCGGCTCCCGGGATGGACTGGGGCCAGCGATGCGCGATGCCATCGCCGCCGGACACATTCGTGGGCCGCGTATCTTCGCCGCCGGCAAAAGCATCGCCACCACCGGCGGCCACGCTGACTCGAGCAACGGACGCAGACGCTCGTTAACGATCGATCTGGGCCCGATCGGAGGGGTCATCAACGGCACCGACGAAGCGCGCAAGGCGGTGCGCCAGCGCTACAAGGAAGGCTCTGACCTCATCAAGATCACCGCCACCGGCGGCGTGCTGAGCCAGGCCAGGAGCGGTCAGAATGCTCAGTTTGCACTGGAGGAAGTCCAGGAAATCGTGCGCACGGCGAAGGATTACGGCTTCAGGGTGGCTGCCCACGCGCACGGCACGGAAGGCATGCTCCGGGCGGTAGAGGGCGGTGTCGATTCGATCGAGCATGGGACCTACATGACGCCGGAAGTCATGCGGGCCATGAAGCGCCGCGGCACCTGGTACGTGCCGACGATCAGTGCTGGCCGCTTCGTCGCCGACAAAGCCAAGGTGGAGGGATTCTTCTCCGATGTCGTCCGTCCGAAAGCCGCGGCCATCGGCCCGCTGATTCAGAGCACCTTCACCGCAGCGTACAAGGCCGGGGTGAAGATCGCCTTCGGCACCGATTGCGGAGTGTGTCCGCACGGCTCCAACTGGCAGGAGTTCGTGTTCATGGTCGACGGCGGCATGCCAATCGAAGAGGCGATCCTGACCGCCACCCGCAATGCGGCGGAGCTGCTGGGCGAGAGCGAACGCCTGGGCACGCTGGAACCCGGCAAGCTGGCCGACCTGACCGCCGTCGCCGGCGATCCTAGAACGGACGCCAAGCTGATGGAACAGGTCGTGTTCGTCATGAAAGACGGCAAGATCGAAAAGGACAGCCGCTAGCGCACCAGCCGTCGCCAACGGCGGGCAGCGCCCGCCGCCTCCCGGGACCATCGAGCCGCCGGAAGCACGGCAATCAAAGCGACGAGCGCGATCGGCGTTCGATCTGTATTACCCTGCGCCGAGGGACAGGGAGACAGATGATGAAAGAGCTGATCTACCACCGGCAGTTTCTGCCGGCGATCAACACCTTCGGCAGCAAGCCAGCGGTCATCGATCGGAACTATACGGCAAGTTACGAGGACCACGGTGAGCGCGTACTGCGCCTGGCGAGTGCCATGCGCAGCGAGCTTGGGCTCAAACCCAGCGACCGCTTTGCGGTCATGGCTGCGAACTGTCACGAGTATCTGGAGCTCTATCACGCGGCTTACCTGGGCGCCGGGGTCATCAACCCCCTGAACCTGCGCCTCGCCGGCAAAGAGCTCGACTACATCGTGCGCGACTCCGGCACCGAGGTCGTCTTCGTCGATCAGACCTTTGCAGCGGTATTCGCCGATGCTATGGCCTCGAGCGACGAGCCAAGCGCCATCCGCCACGTCGTGCTGATCGGCTCTGGTGAGGGACCCCATGATCTGCGCTACGAAGCGCTGCTGGCTATGGGCAGATCCGAAGTGCCGGCTGAGCCGGAGGAAGAGGACCCGGTCGTGCTCATGTACACCGGCGGCACCACAGGGCTGCCCAAAGGGGTGGTCGTGACGCAACGGGCCGAGATGCTCAACTGCTATCACGTGGGCATTGCACTCAAACGCTTCAGCCCGCGGGAGGTCTGCCTGCTGCAGACGCCGATCTTTCATGCGGCATCCATGGTCTCGGTCCTGTCCACCACCGGCACCGGCGGGCTGCAGGTCATGCTGCCGATGTTCGAGCCGGGGGAAGTCCTGAACCTGATCGAGCGCCACGGGGTCACGATCACGACCATGGTGCCGACGATGATCGCGATGATGGTCAATCATCCGGACTTTGCGCCGGAGCGCATCGCCACCCTGGAGTCGCTCACTTACGGCGCGTCCCCTATGCCGGAGCCACTGCTGGATCGCCTGCTCACCATGCTGCCGAAGCTTGAGCTGAATCAGGGCTACGGCATGACCGAGTGCTCTTCGGTGCTGACCTTCAACGGCCCGGAGCATCACCGCGCCGGCGATCCGCGGCTGCGTTCCGTCGGCCGACCGGTCCAGGGGGTGGAACTGAGCATTCAGGACGCCAGCGGCCGGACCCTGTCCGCGGGCGAGACCGGCGAAGTGTGCGCCAAGGCCGGCAACCTCATGACCGAGTACTGGCACAAGCCGGAGGCGACAGCAGAGGCTTTCCGCGGTGGCTGGTACCACACTGGCGACGCAGGCTATCTGGACGACGCGGGTTACCTGTTCCTCGTCGATCGCGTCAAGGACATGATCATCTCCGGTGGTGAGAACGTGTACTCCGTCGAAGTGGAGAACGCCATCGCCAGCCATGCGGCGGTGGAACAGGTTGCCGTCATCGGTATTCCGCACGAGGTGTGGGGCGAGCAGGTCCACGCCGTGGTGGTGACCGCAGCAGACGCGACGGTGACCGCGGACGAGATCATCGCTCACGCTCGAGAATCAATCGCCGGATACAAAGTGCCGAAGTCGGTGGAGTTCCGAGCCGAACCGCTGCCGCTCTCGGGTGCGATGAAGGTACTCAAGCGCGCGTTGCGCGATCCCTACTGGCAGGACGAGAAAAGGCAGATCTGACGCACGTCGGACTGACCTGCAGCCCGCTCCCCAGGGCAGCGTCGGCCCGACCTGCCGCGGAACCGGGCTCAGCGTCCTTTGAAGCGGGGCTCCCGGCGCTCTGCAAAGGACTGCACGCCTTCACGGAAATCCTGCGACTTGAACAGGTTCAGCACCGACATCAGCACATGGTGCGAGTGGCTTTCGAAGTCCTGCGTCAGGCCATGCCGGAACAGGCGCTTCAGCTCGCTGATCGCGAGCGGCGCGTTGGCAGCGATTTTGCCCGCCCAGGCCGACGTTTCTGCGTGCAGATCTGCCGCGGAAACGGCGGCATTGACCAGCCCGTATTCCTTCGCCGCAGCCGCGTCGAGCGTATCGCCCAGCATGGCCACCTCGCAGGCTTTTGCCCAGCCGAGCAGCCGCGGCAGGTACCAGGTGCCGCCGCTTTCCGGCACCACCCCCATCTTAGCGAAACCGGGCATCAGGATCGCCTGATCGGACATCAGCCGCATGTCGCAGCCAAGCGCCAGATCAAGCCCGTAGCCGGCCGCGACGCCATTGATGGCAGCAATCACCGGGGTATCCATCCGCTGCAGGGTCACCGTACAGATTTCCCGCGTTGAGTAGTGTCGGGCACCCACTGAAGCCAGGTCAGCGTCGCCGATGATCTCGCCCCGTTCGGCCGCTTCAGGTCGAGGCCAGCGCGGAAGCCGCGCCCGGCGCCGGTAATGACAAGCACACGCACGGAGGAATCGCAATTAGCGGCCTTCAAAGCCTCGTTCAGCGCCGCCAGGATCCTGCCGGCGATCGAGTTCAGAACCTCCGGCAGGTTAAATGTCAGGCAGCGCACGCCATCAATGTCCTCAGCACGCAGTTACAGATCGCTCACGGTTTTTGAACCGCCCAATTAGTCCCTAAGCGGCGCAGTCAGGAAAAAGAACGCCTTACTTCGGCGACGCCATTGTTAAACGCCGGCCACCTTCGGTTAACGCCGAAGCGATATCGTTATGCGGTGACTGCCACTCAAATTGGGGTAGAGCGAGTCATCGCCCAAACCAATAATTCGTCACGCCGGAACTTGGTGTATGCAGCACTAAGCACGATAGTTCATCAGTGGAGTACTTACATTTTTTTCAGACAAAATCTGCGGCTTTGAAAAACACCGTCGAGAATCACACTTTCTGCAGTCTAAACGGACTCCATGGCTACCTGAGGGTCGCGTGACGGCGGGAAACAAATGCAGCAGGATCTAAGCGCACCAGGAGACTTCATCCCGCACGAACCGAATCGATCACCCAGGCCGAGCGTTAAAGTTCGACGGCACTCATCTTGTGCGCTCTCACCTAAGTGCCATCAATTGGGCAAGCGATGATCGTAAACCAATTGTAAGACAACAAACGCCTCTTCATGGTAGTAGTGTTTCGCCCAGCAATACGGCCGTAACTTCTCTTCAACGCGGGCAGTTACTAAACCCACCTCAATTTTCGGTCATCTCAGGCATCTCGGCACAATTGTGTAAGGGCCCATTACAAACGCCTCGTAGTCCTCCATCCGTCGATTGGCTAGCCTCGTCATCATGGAAGCGAAGCTCTGACCGGAGAGCGTTCCCTTTCTGTGTACTAGAACGCTATGGTAGGGGAAGCCAACTCGTCGTTGACACGTCCTAACGATGATGGAAAGGCCCTTCGGCCGGTAAGAGTCCCACCAAAATGCCGAGAACCACTAAAACAGATGCTGTTGACCAAATTGCTGCCGGAGGGGATAGACGCTATGAGCACATTTACCGGTGAAGCACGCACCGGCGCGTGCACCCACAATCGTACGGACTATGTCACTGGCACCTTTAACCTACGCGGCCTACTAGCGACACTCGTCGCCGCGCTGGCGCTTAGTGGCTGCGGTGGCGGTGGCGGTGGCGGTGGCGGCGGCAACACCGGAAGCGGCGGAAGCAGCGGCGGCGGCAGTACGCCCCCACCCTCGGGCTCCGTCGAGCTAACGGTGGTGGATGAGTTCGATACGCCAGTCGCGGGCGCGGACATTTCTGTAAGTGTTGACACAGAAACGCGTAACGGCAGCACGGACGGCAACGGCGTCGCAACCGTCTCTTCAGTGCCGCCCGGCAGTGCCGAGGTGACTGTAACGGCAACCGGTTTTGAGCAAGGCGCACTGAATATTACGGTCTCGGCGAACTCGCAGACCACCGATACACTGACGTTGACACGCGAAACGGAGCCTGCTGCGGGGCTGTTTAGCGCGCAGCTCACCCAAAGTCTGCCGGATACGGATGGTCAGACATTGACCGTTGGCATCGAACTGCTAGTTGTAGACGACGACCCTACAACTAGGGCGGCCATTGAGACGCTCACTGCAGCAGACTTTACACTCCTAGCCTGCACTGACTCCGATCCAAACGTCGCCGAATGCCTGGAGGCAACACCGGTCAGCGATGATATCGGTTACACGGTCATAAGCGCTTCGGCAGAAAACTTCGAGCTCGTCCCCGGCCAGGCACCGGCCCCCTACGCAGCAAGCCTGCTTATCGATCAGAGTGGCAGCACCACGGGCAGCGATCCTAGCGACGCTCGACTATTCGCAACGAAAGTATTCATTGGCAACCTCGGGCCAAACGACTTCGTTTCGGTCGCCGCCTTCGCCGAAAACACACCTTCATCAACAGCTGAGATTCCTGAAACGCCTGTGTTCCGGTTGAGTCCGTTCGTCCAATCGGACGCCGGCAGAGCATTATTCCCTGACATCGATATGCTAGCGAGCCAGGAGAGCGGCGGTACGCCACTTTATGGTGCACTTGATTCTGAACTTGAATTCACAGCGGCTAGTGCTCCTTCGGACAGTAGCCAACGCAAGGCTGTGGTTCTTTTCACCGATGGTGACGATTCCATCTGCCTCTTTGGCACTGTCCCTCCCTGCGGCCTTGATGTATCGATCCAAAAGAGCCGGGATCTCGGCGTAGACATCTTCACCGTTGGCCTTGGAAGCGAGGTCGACATTGAAGTGCTTCAGCGCTTGGCAGAAGCAGGTGGTGGCTTTTTCCTGTTCGCAGAGAATGCGCGGCAGCTGTTTCCTATCTATCAGACGCTAGGTGAACTACTGAGCCGCTCACTACCAACATATCGCATGGAATGGACTATCCGCGCAGATGAGCCGAATGCCTACTCAGAAGGAGATACGGTCCTAGGCATACTGCGAATCGACACCGGCCGCAATCAAATTGATCTGCCGATCAGGATCTTCCTGCTCGCCGATTCTGGCTAGATGCCCGCTCCCGCTCCCGTAAGCGATCGCGGAAACGACCGCGTCTCGGGAGCTAGCAACAGTTGACGTAGTGTATGGATCGCATCAACGCCGCCTCAGCATGACCACGTTGCTGCGGTCCGGCGCCTTCTTCTCGCCCCCCTCCCCGTCGTCTTCAGCGGTCGGCTCGGCATCGGTCGACAGCGCCAGCTCCCAGGTCAGCGTGTTGTTGCCGATCCGAACGAAGCCGCGGCAGCCCAGGGTTTCGTGCGTCTCAAACAGGACGAAGCTGCCATTGACCGCCGGCTCGACGCCGGGCTCGGTCCAGATCATGCCCATGTTCGGCTCGCTCTCGAGCTTGGCGCTGCCGAGCAGCGAACCAGCGCCAAGCTGCAGGTCAATCAGGTAACGGCCCGTGTCGTCCGCCGCAGCCCGGGCCGTCAGTCGCTGATCGCCGAACCCAGGCATGTCGAGGGTCCCGGTCACGATCACGCCGGCATCGTCCGTCGTGACTTCAGCCCTGAACCGCAGCGGCTGGCTGCGCGTGCTGTCGATGGCGAGCAGCGTACCTTTTCCAAACCATTCACCCGCGTACAGCAGCATCAGAGCGTTCCCCCGACCAGCACCGTATCGCCGATCGGCGTCGCACAGCGCGGGTCATCGTTTCGAGCATTGTTGACATAGGTCGACACCGGAACGGCCTCCAGCGCCATTGGCAGCAGCGACGCAAACCGGTCTTCGAACTCGACCGTTGCAATCGCCGGATCAAGCCAGCGACGCGCGTCGTCGACGCTCAGCATAACCGGTTGCCGCTTGTGCACGAACTCGAGTGCGGGATTCGCCGCCGTCGTGAGGATGGTGAACGACTCGAGCACCTCATCCGAAGCCGCATCGCGCCAGCTGTCCCACAACCCGGCCAGCAGCAGCCCGTCCTCGTTCTGCGGCCGCAGCAGATACGGCAGCTTGGCTGGCTTACCCTCGAGCTGCCCTTTGGCCCATTCGTAGAAGCCACTGATCGGCACCACACAGCGGCGTTGGCGGTACGGCTCGCGAAACGAGGGGCTCTTCGCCGCCGTTTCGACCTTGGCGTTGAAGGTGCTGTACTTGGTGTTTGCCGTCTTTGACCAGAAAGGCGTCAACCACCACTTCATGGGGACCAGCTCATAGCCACCATCAGCGCTCTGCCGAAGGACGGGCACCATGGTCGTTGGCGCCACGTTGAACCGGTCCGGGCCCGGGTGCTCAAGGCCGACCAGCTGCATCAGCAGCTGTGTCAGCGGGTCCGCCGTAATGTTGAAGCGGCCGCACATGCTCAGCCGTGTTTGCCCGGTGTCCAGTCGAAAGCTGACAGGTGCTGCTCACCGAAGGCAACCGGTGCCGCCTCCAGCGTCGTCGCCATCGTATCGTTCCAGCGGTTCAGAAACCCGAACGCCGCCACGGTACCGGCCAGCTGGACGATCTGAGCTTCGCTGAAGTGGGTTTTCAGGGCGGCGAAGTGCTCGGCCGTCACGTCGTTCGGCACTGCCGCCGCGGCCATGGCAAAGGCAACGATGGCACGCTCCGCGGGCGTGAAGTGCGGGCTGGTCTCAAAGTTCAGCAGATCCTCGTACTGCGCAGCAGTCGCCCCGAGGCGGTGGCCCGTATGTGAGGTATGGGCCTGACAGTAGCGACAGCCAGCGCTGACGCTGGCGGCGAAAGCCGCAAGCTGGGTCGCCGTCCGTGGCAGCAGCTCAACCGCTGGATCCGGCGCCGGGGCGGCCTCCGCAAAGGCACTCAGCAAAGGCCGCAGATCGGCGCCAGACGCGGCCTGCACGAGCAGCGACAGCGCGATCGGCAGGTGCGGCAGGTGTGCCATGGTCTTCATGCTGTTGGGCACAAACCCCATGGCCTGCTCGGTCGCCGCAAACAGCGGTGCAAGGGCATCGAGCGTGGATTCGGCGGGATCTTCCAGGTGCGTCATGGCGGCCTCCAGGCGTGCGGCGCCATGATAGCAAGGATGCCGCTGTCAGGATGACGCCGCGCCAGGGTCCGCCGAGCACCAGCACCCTGGCCCGAAGCCCGCAGGCGGCGGAAACAGCCGTCAAGCGGTAAACCAGCTCCGGGTGCGGTTGGCAAAAGCCACCAGCGACAGCATGACCGGCACCTCGACCAGCACGCCGACGACCGTCGCCAGAGCCGCGCCGGAATTGAGCCCGAACAGCGAGATCGCCACCGCTACCGCCAGCTCGAAAAAGTTGGAGGTACCGATCAGGCAGGCCGGTGCGGCAATGTTGTGCGGCAGGCGCAGCACCCGCGCTGCGCCATAGGCAATGGCGAAGATGCCATAGGTCTGGATCAGGAGCGGGACCGCGATCAGCGCGATGGTCTGCGGCTGACCGATGATCTTCTCTGCCTGAAACCCGAACAGCAGCACCACCGTCGCCAGCAACCCGACGATGGACCAGGGCTTCAGCGCATCGGTGAACGCGGCAAGACGATGCGCATCTGCTTCGCCGTTCGCGCTGCCCTTGAGCTGCCGCCGCGTTACCACTCCGGCAACGAGCGGCAGCACAACGTAGAGCACGACCGAGAGCAGCAGGGTCTCCCAGGGAACGGCGATATCGCTGACCCCAAGCAGCAAGGCGGCGATGGGAGCAAAGGCGAACACCATGATTACGTCGTTAACCGAAACCTGAACGAGCGTGTAGTTCGGGTCACCGTCCGTCAGCTGGCTCCAGACGAACACCATCGCCGTGCAGGGGGCGACGCCGAGCAGAATCATGCCGGCAATGTACTCGGCGGCTGATTCGGGATCGACATAATCGGCAAACACGACCCGGAAGAAGAGCCACCCGAGTGCCGCCATGGTGAACGGCTTGATCAGCCAGTTGATGATCAGGGTCAGCACCAGGCCACCAGGCTTTTCTCCGATGTGACGCACCGCCGCAAAATCGATCTGCACCATCATCGGGTAGATCATGATCCAGATGAGCACGGCAACCGCAAGATTGACGTGCGCGAACTCGAGGGCGGCGATTGCTTGAAAGAGCGGCGGCAGCAGGCTGCCAAGGACCACGCCGGCCAGAATGCAGAGCCCCACCCAGAGCGAAAGGTAGCGTTCGAAGATTCCCATCAGCCGTACATCGACCTCCGCCTCAATCCGTGATCTGCCTCATCCCGGCAGTCGACTCAACCCACCCTCAACCCGGGAGACACCGCAATCCATGTTCCGTTTCAGGAATGCGCCGCAAACGCGTTCAGGAGCTTGCCGATCCCCGCTCTGTCCTCAGGCAGCGGATCAACCTGCGCAAGGCCGGCAACCCGTTGCTCAATGGTTGCGATCACTGCATCGAAGGTCGCTTCGCGCTGCGCCTGTGAGAGGCCAGCACGGGTCGGATCCGGCAGGCCCCAATGCACACGCTCGACATCACCAAGCCACACCGGACAAGCTTCCTGTGCCGCCGAATCACAGACCGTGACCACTGCCGCCGGCGCAAAGGACCGCAGTGCCTCCATAGGTTTGCTGGCGAGCCCGTCGACGCTATAGCCGCGCCGCGCGAGCTGTTCGAGGGTCAGCGGATGGACCGTACCCCGCCGCGCGCTGCCAGCGCTGGCCACGCTGATCCGACCTGCAGCGCGAGCGCGAAAGATGGCTTCGCAGAGGATGCTACGGCAGGCGTTGTGGGTGCACAGGAACAACAGGCGCATCGGTGAGCACATCTGATCGATCAGCGAACGCCGCAGTAAACCACGGCAATCTTACGGAATCACGACAATCCGCCACGCGTCAACGGTGGGTTCGTGGGCTGGGTTGTGAGAAGCACCACGCGAAGAAACGCTGCCGAAAAAAGGAAACGCTGTGCCAGAGCTGGGATGCTACGACAGAGGTTGCCGCAGCTGCTCTTTGGGGGGACCGGCAATCCGGTCGAGGGGCCTGTAACCCGGTTCAGCCAACCTGAGCACGGAAGCGTCGCGCCTTGGCGGCATTCGCATCTTCCATACGCTTTTTGATGATGTTCTGCACCACGTTGACCGTCGTCCAGTCGTGCTTCATGGACCGCTGGCAGTGATGGCAGCAGACGTCTTCGCCTTGTGACACATTGGCCAGCAGCTGACTGTAGGCAATCCGGGAAATCTGCTTGCACTCAGAACACTCGAGTCCAACAGCGGGATCGATGCCAATGTAATCCATGATCAGCGGCTCTCCGTTACAACCGGCAGGGCCAACGCCTGCGCTTCAATTGCCAGGCATTCTATGCAGGGCAGCGCGAAACCTTCAGAACCCAGGGGTCAGGATGTGCGCCAGTTCCCGGATTTGCATTAGCTTGATCACAAGGGGGCCTCGGATCACCTGGTGTCCTGCTGCAAAGGCCGGGCAGCTCAGAGGGCGTCGCGAAATTCCGGTGCTGCAATGGCCCGCAGACGCTCGCGCCGCTCGGCGAGGCTGGCATTGCGAAGCTCGGCGAAACCAAACTCGGTGACGATCAGATCAACATCGGTACGGGCCGCGGTCACGTGCTCCACCCGGGGCACGATGCGCGACTCGCTGCCGCCACGCGCCGTCGCCGTCAGTGCCACGATGGAGCGGCCGCCGCGGCTGCCCCGAGCGGCCCGCATGAAGTCGACCGCGCCACCGGTGCCGGACAGCTGCCGACCGCCCGCCACCTCGGCGTTCACCTGCCCCTGGACATCAACCTGCACGGCGCCGTTGATCGACACGAACTGATCCAGCTGGCGGATCACCTCGTAGGCATGGGTGTAGTTGGCGCTGCGGAACTGAACCGCCGGGGCCTCGGCAAGCTGCGCGTAGCCCGCAGCCGTGCAGAGCGCCATACCCGTGACGTGCACGCCGGCATCGATGGCTTTGCGCGTACCGGTCACGTTGCCCTGCTCAATCAGCTCGAGGGCAGCATCATCCACCAGCCCGCCGTGCCAGCCGAGATCGTTTTTGTCACTGAGCGCCTTGAGAATCGCGGCGGGAATTGCCCCGACCCCGGTCTGCAGACAGTCCCCATCCTGGATCAGCGCGGCGACGTTGGCGCCGATCTGTGCCGCCACCGGATCCACCTCGGCAACCGGTACCTCGACCAGCGGCCGATCCGAGGGCAACACGCCAGCAAGGCGGTCCGGCGCCACCAGCGGTGCACCCGCCGGAGCTACAAACCCGGTGTTGAGCTCCGCGTAGATCCGCGCCGGTGACTGGACCAGCGCGTCCAGGAAGTCGACGTTCGGCCCGGCGCGCAGATGGCCCGCACGGTCACGCGCGACCTGAATCAGCGCCACGTCGATGCCGCTGCCGATGTAGTCATAGAACTGCCGCATGTGCATCGGCAGGAACGCGAGCCGCTCCGGATCCGCGCCCTTGAGCGCCGGCACCATGAATACGGTGGTCTGCTGAACCTCCGGGCCCCAGGCGGTGAAGTCCACGGCGTTCAAGCCGCGTAGCGGAAACTGCAGGAACTCGACCCCGGTCGGGACGGTGGGGCGCAGCGCCTCGAGGAGCCCCAGGGGCTCGTTCGACGCGGCGGCAACGAACACGCGATCGCCGCTGCTGATCCAGTCCCGGGGGTTGGTGGTCGTGAAGTGCATCTCAGGAATCCTCTAGCAGCCTGTTGGCCCAGATCCGCTGTACAGGCGCGGTATAGTCGGCGTGAGCTTAGGGGAATCCATGGCCACCGACATCTTAAGCGCTCTCGACCGCTTCAACCCGCAGGTCCGGGACTGGTTCAGCAGCCGCTACGCGGCCCCAACCCGGGTGCAGACGGAAGCCTGGCCGGTTATCGCCCGCGGCGACCACACGCTGATCACCGCCCCCACCGGCAGCGGCAAGACGCTCACGGCCTTTCTCTGGTCGATCGACGGATTTCTGTCCGGACGCCTCGAGCACGGTGCCACGCGCGTGCTGTACGTCTCGCCGTTGAAGGCGCTCAACAACGACATCCGGCGCAACCTGCTGACCCCGCTCGAGGAGCTCGGCGCCGCTGACGGAAACGGGCAGATCCGGGTTGGCGTGCGCTCTGGCGATACGGAATCGGCCGAACGGCAGCGCCTGCTGCGCCGCCCGCCGGAGATCCTGATCACCACCCCCGAAAGCCTGAACATCATGTTGACGACGCGCCGTGGGCAGCTCGCGCTGAACCAGATCGAAACGGTCATCCTCGACGAGATCCACGCGCTGCTCGACAACCGCCGCGGCGTGCAGCTGCTGACCGCGCTGGAGCGGCTGGTGGACCTGACCGGCGAAGTGCAGCGCGTCACCCTGTCCGCCACCGTGCATCCGCTCGAGGCGGTCGCCCGCTACGTCGGCGGCATCAACCAGAGCGGGGCGGAACGACCGGTCACGATCGTCGCGCCGCCCGGCAGCAAGGCGATTGAGCTCGAGGTGCACTTTCCGGCCGCCGCGCGCGACGTTGGTACCGCCGGCGCCATCTGGGATCCGCTCGCCAGCGCTTTCCGGGAACACATCGATCACAACCGGTCGACGCTGCTCTTCACCAACTCCCGCCGCCTGGCCGAGAAGGTGGCTTACAAGCTGAACGAGCAGGCCGGGGAAACCCTCGCCTTTGCCCACCACGGCTCCCTGGCCCGCAACCTGCGGCACGAGGTGGAGTCGCGAATGAAAGCGGGAGCGATCAAGGCCATCGTCGCCACCAGCTCGCTGGAGATGGGGATCGACATCGGTGCCCTGGACGAGGTGATCATGGTGCAGTCGCCGCCATCGGTCGCAGCCGGACTGCAGCGACTCGGTCGCGCCGGACACCAGGTGGATGCCGTAAGCCGTGGCAGCCTGTATCCAACGCACCCGCACGACTGCCTCGAAGCCGCCGTGCTGGCGGAGGGCATCAACGAGCGCGCGCTGGAACCGGCACAGCTGCTGGAAAACCCGCTGGACATCCTGGCGCAGATCATCCTCGCAACCTGCGCCGTCGATCCCTGGCCGGTCGATACGGTGTATGCGCTGATCCGGCGTGCCGGGCCCTATCGAACGTTGCCGCGGCGCGCCTTCGACGACGTGCTCGCGATGCTCACCGGACGCTATCGCGGCGTGCGGGTCAGCGAGCTGAAGCCCCGGCTCGACCACGACCAGCAGCAGGACACCATTCAGGCTACCCGCGGCGCGGTGCTGGCCCTGTATCTCAGCGGCGGCTCGATTCCCGAGCGTGGCCTGTACCAGCTGCGCCACGCCGATAGCGGCAGCCTGATCGGTGAGCTGGATGAAGAGTTCGTCTGGGAGGCCGCGATCGGCCAGCGTTTCAACCTGGGATCGCAAAGCTGGCAGATCACGCGCATCGACAAGAACGAAGTGCTGGTGCGGCACACGGAACAGAGCGCCAGCCTGCCGCCCTTCTGGCGGGCCGATGACCTGAACCGCAATCCGGAGTTCGCGGAACGCATCAACCGCTTTCTGGCCCGGGCCGACGCGGCGCTGGACGCTGGAGAAGCCAATCAGATGACCGCAGATCTGCGCGAGCGCCTGCACTTCGATGCCGTGGCGGCAGAAGAGCTGGTCGATTATCTGGACCGTCAGCGGACCCATACTCACGCGCCGCTGCCCCACCGGGACCATCTGCTGATCGAGCACACCAGAACCGCACCGGGTGGCTACAGCGGCGCCGGTGACATGACCCAGAGCGTGATCCATACGCTCTGGGGCGGCAGCATCAACCGGCCCTGGGCCATCGCACTCGAAGCCGCCTACGATCGCGACACTAAAGCCGGCGCTGATCAGACCGGCGCCGGCTTCGAACGCACCGGGCCCCGGCGGGCCCGCCCCTTGAGCGGCGCGAAGCGCAATCACGGTCAGCGTCCCGGTGGACCGGTTGAGATCCACGTCGACAACAACTGCATCGTTCTGCAGCACGACGGCACCCTGGACGTCCTTGGATTGCTTGCGTCCGTCACCACCGGCAACCTGCTGGAGCTCCTGCGCGCACGCCTGGAAGGCTCCGGCTACTTCGGCGCGCAGTTCCGCCAGGCGGCGGGACGGTCACTGCTGCTCGGGCGCGTCAACTTTCGCAAGCGCATACCGCTGTGGCTGATCCGGCAGCAGGCGAAAAAGCTGCTCGCCGCGGTCAAGGACTTCGAGGACTTTCCGGTACTGCAGGAAACCTGGCGCAGCTGCCTCAGGGACGAGTTCGACCTGCCGCGCCTGAACCAGCTCCTCCTGCGCCTCGAGGCAGGCGAGCTGGCGGTGACCGAAGTCACCACCCATACGGTCAGCCCGTTTGCCGCGCACGCCGCGTACCAGCAGATCATGCCGTACATGTACGCCGACGATCAGCCGCAGAGCGCGCCCGCTTCGTCCCTGTCCGAATCCGCGCTGCAGCTCGCCCTCGACGGCAGCATCGAACGACCGCGGATTGACGCTGAGGTTCTGGCTGGCTGGGAGGCCAAGCGGCAGCGCCGGACCGAGGACTATGCGCCCACGGATGCGCTGGACGCGCTGCGCTGGATCGAAGATCGGCTGCTGCTACCGGAAGCCGACTGGTCGAATCTCACCGCCCTCGAGCTGCCCGGCAGCCAGCTGTTCCTGATCGATCAAGCACAGCGGCAGCTGGTGCACGCCAACCAGCTCGGCGCGCTGCTGCGCGCTCGTCTGGTGAACGCAGACCGCGTCCGCAGCTTTACGCCCGCCGTCGTGCAGCTGGCGGCGCTCGGCGACGGTGTAACGACAGCGGCGTCAGCAGCAACGCTGCCGGAGCCGCATCACGATGACGAGCGGGATCGGAGTGAGCTCTGGCTCGAGCTGCTGGCCGGCTACGGTCCCCGCACACGCGGCGAACTCGACGCGTTGCTGCCCGATTTCGGTACCGATGCTGACGTCTTTCTGGCCCGCGACGACCTCGTCAGCGGCGCGCTGCGTTCCGACACGAACGCCACGACCTGGTGCCGCCGCGACGTTTACGAGTCCCTGCTGCGCTACCAGCGGGCGCAGCGCCGTTCGTCCTTCGCGCCGCAACCCATGGCGCGCTGGGCCGACTATCTGTGGCGCTGGCAGCAGTCGGAGGCGGAGCACCCGGGCACCGACCCGGTGCTGGAACTCGCCGCCTGGCTGCAGCGGCTACGCGGTTATCCAGCATCGATCGATTTCTGGCTCGACACCTTCGCACCAACCCGCACCGGCACCAACAGCGTACCGCTGCTGCAGGCCGCCCTGGCTGAGGCGGGTCTCGAGTGGGTCGGTTGCGGCGTCGGCCAGATCTGTTTGCTCGACCCAGCCGAGCGGGGGCTGTTTGCCGAGCCAGCGGAGCCGCAGCCGCCTGAATCCTCAAGGTCAGAGATCACAGCTGCAGCTGCTGCAACAGAACCAGAGGCGACCGCGGACCCAGCAGAGAGCCTGCTGGATCAGCTCTTCATCGATCCAGCTGCGCGCTACGACTTTCTGCTGCTGGCGGACCGCTACCAGACCCGGACCGGCAACAGCGCAAGCGAACTCAATCGGACGCTCTGGGCACTGGCCTGGGGGGGCCAGCTCAACACCGATACGCTGCTGACCCTGGACCGCGGCCGCAGTCAGAATTTCACGCTTGCCGTTCCGCGCCGTTCGCCGCGACTGAATCGCCGCGCACCCACCGGGCTGATGAAAGGCTGGCCGGGTAACTGGCGACGGCTGCCGGCCCCAGCGCCAGCGGCAGATCCGCTGAGCACGCTGGAACAGGGGCGCGACAAGGCGCGAGTGCTGCTGGATCGCTACGGCATCGTGTGCCGGGAAATTGCCAACCGGGATCACCCGGCGCTGCGCTGGAGCCAGGTGTTCCCGGCGCTGCGAATGATGGAGCTGGCCGGTGAGGTGGTCAGCGGTTACTTCTTCGATGCGCTGTCGGGACCACAGTTTGCCGATCCGCAGGCGCTGCGCCAGCTGGCCAATGCAACGCCGTCCTGGACCGGCTGGGTCAGCACGCTCGATCCGGTTGCGCCCACCGGGTTCGGGCTCGTTGAGCTTGCCCTGCCACCGCGGCGGCCAGGTAACGCGCTGATCTTCGTCGGCGGCCAGCTGGCACTGATCGTCGAGGGCAGCGGACGGCGCCTGCGTTTTCTGTTCGATGACGCAGCGGTCAACGTCGAGGCTGTTCAGCAGTTGGCCAAGCTGCTCACGCACCAGGGCCGCACGGAGCTCGACCGGATCAACGACGCACCCCCCGCCCAGAGCACCCTGCTGCCGCTCCTGCGTGAGCAGCTGGTCGTCACTGCAGATCACCGGCATCTCACCCTGGAAGCACGGCCGTGACGATCCGCGAGCCCGGCTGGCAATGGCTGAGTGTTGTGCGGACAATGCTTTGCGTGCTCGGCTGCACGGGGTTTCTGGCCGCCACGGTAGCCTCCGCTGATCCGGACAGCACCACGCCGCCGCGGCGCTATGCCATCCCGGCAGCAGACCAGGCGCTGGTGGGCGAGCCGGAGCAGCGGATTACGGTCTATGAAGACACGCTGGCGGCCATCGCCCGCCGGGCAGGGGTCGGCTTCGCCGCGCTGCAGCGGGCCAATCCAACGTTGGATCCGTGGTTGCCCGGTGCCGATGCAGCGGTGCTGCTGCCGACCGCGACGCTGTTACCGCCAGGCGCCAGGGACGGCATTCTGATCAACCTGGCCGAGCGGCGGCTCTACTACTTCGATGGCAAGACCAACCAGGTGTTTATTTATCCGGTTGGCATCGGCCGCAGAGAGTTTCCGACGCCGCTGGTGCAGACCCGCACCGTGCTTCGGATCCACCAGCCAAGCTGGACGCCAACCGAATCGATCCGCCGCGAACACGCAGCGCGCGGCGACATCCTGCCGCACACCATGCCGCCGGGGCCCGACAACCCGATGGGGGAATACGCCATCAAGCTCGCAGCACCAGGGTTATTCATTCACGGGACCAATCAGCCGCTCGGCGTTGGCGGCCGGGTTTCCCACGGGTGTCTGCGCCTGTATCCGGAGCACATCCGCAAACTGGCGAACGCGGTGCCCAACGGAACCCCGGTGCGGATCATGAACGAGCCGTACAAGGTCGCCTGGCACGGCGACGGTCTGTATCTGGAAGTGCACCCGGACGAATCCAAAGGCGCAACGTTGAGCCGTATGGTGGGCCGCGTCATCGCGGCAACCGGAACGGTATCAGCGCAGGTGGATTGGCCTCTCGCGACTGCCACGGCCAGAGCCGCGGCGGGGATTCCCGTTCGGATCGGCCAGCGGGCGAAGTCCGGCTGACCGGTCGACCGCGGGGACGGTCGCTACTTGGCCGAACAGCACTCGGCGGCAATACGGCCCGCCTTCTCGTCGGCCTCTTCGGCCAGGGACAGCGCTTCCCGTGCCATGCGCTCGGCCTCGGAAAGGCTCGAGCCGGCATCGGCAGCCTCCGACTTGGCGTCGCGTGCCAGCGCAATGGCCTCGTTTGCCGCCGCCTGCACCTGGCTGAGCTTGCGCTCCAGCTCGTCCAGGCGCTCGGTCGTTGCGGTGCTCGCGCAGCCTGCTGCAAAAAACAGCATGAGTATCGAACCTGCAATCTGCCTAGCCATCTTCGCCTCGTCGTCTCAGCTCATTGATCGGGCCGAGTATAGCGGAACGGCCGCTGCCAGGCGCCGGGCGTGCAGCTCACCGGCATATCACGGGGCAGCACCGACCCTCCGGCGCTGGCGCGGCAATTCTGACGGTACCCATGCTCCTCTACTCGGATCCGATCTTTCTCGAGCACGAAACGCCTGCAGGTCATGCAGAGAGTCCCGATCGGCTGCGCGCGATCGAACGCGCAATCGGCGCCTCCAGCCTGAACGCGAAGCTCGTCCGCCGAACGCCACCGCCGGTCCCTGAGGCGGCGATTCTGGCTGCGCACAGCGCCGAGCATGTCGCCCGGCTGCGCGCGCTGGCGCCGGAGCAGGAGATCGTGCCGATCGACCCCGACACGAGCCTGAGTCCCCGCTCGCTGCCGGCAGCCGAGCACGCCGCCGGTGCCCTGGTCGACGCCACCACCCGCGTCCTGGATGGCGACAGCCGGCGTGCGTTCTGCGCGGTGCGTCCACCCGGGCACCACGCTGAGCGCGGCGATGCCATGGGCTTCTGCCTGCTCAACAGCGTCGCCGTCGCGGCACTCGCGGCCCTGGAACGATCGGAGGTGGAACGGGTTGCGATTCTCGACTTCGACGTCCACCACGGCAACGGCACGGTCGATGTGTTTCGCAACGACCCACGCGTGCTGGTCTGTTCGAGCTTCCAGTTTCCGTTCTACCCCCATCGGCTGCACGACGTGCCGGGGGATCACCTGATCCACACGCCCCTGCCCGCGGGGACCGGATCGAGCAGCTTCCGGCTCGCCATCGAACGCGACTGGTTGCCGGCGCTAAAGCAGCATCGACCGGACCTGATCCTGCTGAGCGCCGGGTTCGACGCCCACGCGGCGGATCCCCTGGCGCAGCTCGAACTCGAGGTTGAAGACTACCGCTGGATCACCGAGCTCATCGTCGACCAGGCCGAGGAGTATGCGCACGGACGGATCGTTTCGACGCTCGAAGGGGGGTACCACCTGGAAGCGCTGGCGGCCAGCGTGCTGGAACATCTGGAGACACTCTCCGAGGGTGAGTCGCAATGAAACCCGATCCATCAATCAACGTGCTGGGCGAGCCGCTCAAAGACTGTAGTCACGACCCACTGACCGGCGCGTACCGCGACGGCTGCTGCAACACCTCAGCAGCAGATCCGGGCTGCCATACCGTTTGTGCGATTGTTACAGCGGAGTTTCTTGCCTTCAGCAGCAGCCGCGGCAACGATCTGAGCACGCCGGTACCGCAGTACGAGTTCCCGGGCCTGAAGCCGGGGGATCAGTGGTGCCTGTGTGCCGGGCGCTGGCTCGAGGCCTACGAAGCCGGCGTCGCTCCCGCGGTGATCCTCGAAGCCACGCACGAGAAAACCCTGGAAACGGTACCTCTGGAGGCACTCCGAGCACGGGCGATCAGCGTGCACTGATCCCTTCTGGTCCAGCTGGCTGGGCGATCGCGCGGCGACCGCCCTGTGAGAGCCACCGCTCGGCAGCCGCCCTGTGAGGGCCACCCCACAAGAGCCGCGCTGAACGAGCCACCCTGCCGGGGCCGGCCCGCCCAACAGCCGGGCGACACGTCACCACCAGCGGTTACGCTGGCCTGCGATTTGCGGGAAAATGGAGCGATAGTAAAAAGTCCTGGAGCTACCGCATGATCGGTAATCTGAACCATGTCGGCGTTGCCACGCCGTCGATCGAAGACAGCATCAAACTCTACCGGGACGTGCTCGGCGCGACCAACATCGGTGACAAGTTCGCCATGCCGGAACAGGGCGTGTGGGTCTGCTTCGTCGATCTGCCGAACTCACAGGTCGAGCTGATCGAACCCTATGGCGATGACAGCCCGATCCACAACTTTCTGAAGACCAATCCGGCCGGTGGCCAGCACCATGTCTGTTTCGAGGTTGATGACATTCTCGAAGCCCGGGACGACATGAAGGCCAAGGGAGCGCGCGTGCTCGGCACCGGGGAACCGCGCATCGGCGCGCACGGCACGCCGGTCATCTTCGTGCACCCGAAAGACATGGGGGGCGTGCTCGTTGAGCTGATGCAGAAGCCGGAAGCCGCACACGCCTGAGGCTTGCCCGGCGGCGGCAGCCGCACCGCAGCCGCTCTGCGCGGTCCGGGCCTGCTGCACGGCATCTATTGAACGCGGCCGATCCTCGGAGCTGCCCCCCGGAGCAGAGTGTCCGGGGACCTGTCGCCGCTGCGCTGCCGCTGGTCTCAGCGACCCTCGAAGCGGGCGTCGCGCTTCTCGAGGAACGCCTTCACCCCTTCCTTGTGGTCGACGGTAGCGCCGGCCACGTTCTGCATCTGCGCTTCTAGGTCGAGCTGCTGTTCAAACGAATTGTTCCAGCTCTGCCAGTAGAGCCTGCGGATCAACCCGAGCGAGCGGGGACCGGCTGCAAGCCGTCCGGCGATCTCCCGCGCTCCGGCCATCAGCGCGTCGTTGTCATCAAACACGCGGTTGACCAGTCCCCAGCTCTGCGCTTCGTCTGCCGGAAGCCGCTCCGCCAGCAGCGACAGCTCCATGGCGCGGCCCCAGCCCACCAGCCGCGGCAGCATGTAGGTAGAGCCGCCATCGGGCACCAGGCCGATCTTGGCGAACGCCTGCAGGAAGTAGGCCTGCTTCGAAGCGCAGACGATATCGCCGAGGATCGCAAAGCTCATGCCGACGCCGGCCGCTGCACCGTTGACCGCGGTCACGATCGGCACCTCCAGATCACGCAGCGCCAGCAGCAGCGGATGGTAGCCGGACCGCAGCCCATCACCGGCGCCCCCCTTGCGCTCCGCACGGCCGCGATCCTGCAGGTTGGCACCCGCGCAGAAGCCACGGCCGGTGCCGGTGATCAGCAGGCACCGCACGCCGGCTTCCGGATCGCGAATACGGTGTACCGCTTCGGTCAGATCGGCGAGCATCTGCGCACCAACCGCGTTCATTACCTCCGGATGATTGAAAGCGAGGGTCGCAATACCCTGCGCGTCGATCTCCAGCGTGACCCGTTCCAGACCATCCACGGTGGTTACTGCCGCTTCTGCCATAGCTCTTCTCCCAGTTGTCTCGAGCAGCAGTATACCGTCTGCAGCGCCTGCTCAGGTGTGGCCGGCTAGGTGCGGCCGGCGAGGTGTGGCCGGATAGGTGTGGCCAGGAAAGGCGTCCCGGGAAACGAGCAGCTAACCCAGATGCCTGCGCAGAGAGGCAGCCCGCTCAGGCCCCGCGGCCACGGGCATCGATCGGCCAGATGTCGACGAGCTCATCACCACGGATCACGTGCAGATCGTCGTAGAGGTTGACGGTCGGGTCGCAGTGCGGTGTCACGGCGCGCACCGGTTCGCCCAGGCGCACCGGGGCGTCATGCTGCCAACGCAGCCCACCCTGCTCGTCGCCAAAGAAGAAGTACTGGCTGCCCTGCGGCCCACCTTCGTGGATCGGCGGCGCCTCGTCATCGGTGGCAAACGCCTTGAGCCCGGCATCGGTGGTTGCCAGCCCCGCGCGGTTGCAGGACACGATGCGGGTCTGCACGAACAGCGCGGTGAAGAACGGCAGCTGCGTGCCGCTGCGCGGCTCCAGCACGTTGTACTGACGGTCCATGAACAGGTAGGAACCCGCCTGCAGCTCATTGAGCACCCGCGCCCGGGGATCAATATCGAAGGTTCCGGTACCACCTCCGCTCAGGATCTCGCAGGGCAAACCGGCAGCCGCCATGGTACGGCGGAACTCGGCCAGCACCGCCATCACTTTGCTGGAGCGTTCATCGCGCTCGGCGAAGCTGTGCACATGCTGCAGATGGCCGGCATACATCTGCAGCCCGCGCAGCTTAAGGTTGCTGCTGCGATCGATCTGTTGCGCCAGCGAAAGCGCATCCGGTCCCGGTTCGATGCCAGTGCGGTGCAGTCCCGGATCCAGATCCAGCAGCACGTCCTGCACCTGGCCAGCCGCCAGCGCCGCCTCGTTGAGCTGCGCAATGTTGCTTGGATTGTCGACGACCACCAGCAGCTCATCGGCAGCGGCGGCTGCAGCCAGCAGGCGGGTGATCGCTGCCGCTGTAACCACCGGCGAGGTCAGCAGGATCCGGCCGATGCCCGCCGCCAGCATGGTCTCTGCCTCACCGAGCTTGGCGCAGCAGATGCCGACCGCGCCTGCGGCCAGCTGCCGATGGGCAATGACCGGACACTTGTGGGTCTTGGCATGCGGGCGCAGCCCGATGGCAGCGGCCGTGCAGTGATCCTGCATGTGCTTGAGGTTGCGCTCGAAGCGCTCCAGATCCAGTACCAGCGCAGGCGTCGCCAGCTCATCAACCGCACCGCGCTGTCCAAGCAGGCTGCCGTTGAGATACTCCTCGGGGCGTTCGCTGGCCGGTGCCCGCAGGCGCCGTCGGGCCTGCTCAAGATAGGGGGCGTGTTGTTCCATAGCCGGAGCTTGCCGAAGCCCGGCGCTGAGGCCAAGCGTTCTCTGCAGCCGCGGCGCGCGAGCGTCAGCTGCGGGACCGGCGGCGGGACGCCAGTGCCGTCACATCCATCACGGTCGCTTCGGCAATGGCGTAAACGCGATCCCCGGACGTCGGCTGTACCAGCTGCCCGCCAGTGAATTCACCGAATGCGGGCAGCACGAGCTGCTGGCCGCGCACCCAGAACACCGGCAGCCGCAGCTGATCGGAACGATTGAGTCCCACCCGCACGCAGGGATGCAGATGCCCGGACACCGCCGCGCGCTCATCGTCCGGCGCATCGTGCAGCAGGTCGATCCCGGCGAGCTCGCAGCAGTCGGTTGCATCGATCCCTGACAGCGGTTGTCGCGCAAGTGCGCGGTCATGGTTGCCAAGCACCAGCACCACTTCCGTTGCCGGCAGGCTGGCGCGCCAGCCGTCGATGAGCTGGACGATCGGTGGATCGAGCTCCGCATGGAGAAAATCGCCCAGCACAATGAGACGCTCAGCTTCGTGGCGCAGGATCAGGGCGCGCAGGCGGTCGAGGGTTGCAGCACTCGAACCGGTCGGCACCGCCATGCCGCGCCGACGGAAGCTCGTGCCTTTGCCAACATGGACGTCAGCGACCAGAAGCGCACGCTGCGCCGGCCACCAGACCGCCCGCTCCGGTAGCAGGCTCAGCCGTTGGCCTTTCAGTTCGACAATCACCGGGTTCATGCGACGGCGTCGGCCTCGAGCTTGCGCTGCATGCGTTCCACCCGTTCGAGCCAGGACTCGGTCGAGAGCCGTGTTGCCTGGCGGTCGGCCCAGAGCGGAAAGCTGAGCGGCGTCAGGCGGGTGGTGTGGCGCAGCAGCAACTGGCGACCCGCACAGCGCTTGAGGGTCCGCTCGAGGCGCTGGAACTCGAACTGGGCGCGCAGCAGTTCATCGAGCGCCTGTTGCGGCAACAGGTTGGCGGCATCGTGCCGCACCAGCACGTCGTATAACAGGCCACTGGACGCCTGCACCTGGCGGGTCGACTTCTGCGACCCGGGAAAACCCTGGAAAACCAGGCCTGCAATGCGGGCAATGTCGCGGAACTGCCGCTTGGCGAGCTCTGCCGCGTTGACCGATGCCAGGATGTCCTCGAGCAGGTGCTGCGTGCTGAACAGCGAACGCACCTGCGGTTCGGTGAGCGGCACCGGCTCCGGCGCCAGCAGCTCAAAGCCGTAGTCGTTAATGGAGATACTGAAGGTGCGGGCCTCAACCTGGCTCAGCCGATAGGCGAAAAGGGCGGCCAGCCCCTCGTGCACCAGCCGCCCGGCAAAGGGAAAGAAGAACAGGCTGTGGCCGTCGCGGGACGACGTCTGCTCCAGCAGCAGTTCATCGGGCCCCGGGAGCGCTGACACCGCTGCCTGATGGCGCAGGACCTCCTCGGCACTGGCGAGCTCGGGCACCAGCTCCTCACCCGCTGCCGCAGCATCGCGAAACTCGAGGAGCTGCGCCTGCACCGCATCGGCGAGCTCCGTGGACAGCGGCAAGCGCCCGCCGGTCCAGCGCGGCACGGCGACGCGGCGCGCGGAAGCCCGGCGCACCTCGGCTGTCATATCGCGCACCCGCACCAGCTCGAGCGTACGTCCGGCAAACTGAAACGCGTCGCCGGGCTTGAGGCGCGCGATAAAGGACTCCTCCACGGACCCGAGGCTGCCCCCGGACTGAAACCGCACCTGCATGCTTGCATCCGCAGTGATGGTGCCGATCGCCATCCGGTGGTGATGCGCCACCCGGCGATTGACCGGTCGCAGCGTTTCCTCGACAAACTCGAGCCGCTGAAACTGCGGGTAATGAGCAAGCGCCGGTCCCCCCTGCGTCACAAACAGGACCACCCACTGCCACTGGGCATCGGTCAGCGCCCGGTAGGCATGGGTGCTGCGGGCCGCGGCAAGCGCCGCCGCCGGATCGACACCCCCGGCTACGGCCAGGGTCACCAGATGTTGAGCCAGCACATCAAGGCACAGCGTCAGCGCGGTGCGTGATTCGATCTGCCGGGCCTGCACGGCGCTGCGCGCGGCCGCAATCTCGACCAGTTCCAGCGCATGGGTCGGCACGCACAGCACATCGCTGATGCCGTCAGGCCGGTGGCCACTGCGCCCCGCCCGCTGCAGCAGGCGCGCGACCCCCTTCGGGCTGCCCACCTGAATCACCTGTTCAACGGGGGAGAAATCGACCCCGAGATCGAGGCTCGAGGTCGCCACCACGCACTTCAGCTCACCGGCACGCAGCAGCGCCTCCACACCCTGGCGCAGCTTCGGTTCCAGCGACCCATGGTGCAGCGCGACGCGGCCAACCCAGTCCAGACGCGCGCCGTTCAGCGCCTCGAACCAGCGCTCCGCCTGGGCACGCGTATTGGTGAACAGCAGGGTCGATCGGGCCTCTTCGATGGCAACCACAACCTGCGGCAACAGCATGAGCCCGGTATAGCCGGACCAGGGCAGGCGCTGGTCCGGCTCCGGCAACGCCGAACGAATGCGAGGCGGCTGCGCATCGCCGCCGCCGATGAGCCGCCCCGCCTCTGCGCGATCGCCAAGCAGCACGTGCATGGCATGTGACAGGTTGCCAAGCGTGGCGGACAGGCCCCAGGTACGCAGCTCAGGAGACTGCTGCCGCAGCTGCGCCAGGCAAAGTTCGAGCTGCACGCCACGCTTGCTGCCGAGCAGCTCGTGCCACTCATCGACGATCACCGCCTGCACCTGCCGGAGCTGCCGTGCGGTCTCCGCGTAGCTCAGCAGCAGCGACAGGGACTCGGGGGTGGTAATCAGCGCCGTCGGCAGCCGTCGGCGCTGGCGCGTGCGTTCGCTGGATGAGGTGTCACCGGTACGCTTCCCGACGCTCCAGCCGATCTCGAGATCCTCGAGGGGGCGCTTGAGGTTGTGTTCGAGGTCAACCGCCAGCGCGCGCAGCGGCGTGATCCAGAGGACCGTAACGGGTGCCGGTGCCGCATCGTCGGACGCACGGCCTTGGCCGTGCGCCAGCAGGCAGCCGAACCAGGCGGCGAGTGTCTTGCCGCTGCCGGTGGGCGAATGCAGCAATCCGCTCTCGCCGGCGGCGTAGGCCTCCCAGAGGGCGCGCTGAAAGGACGCTACGGACCAGCCCTGGTCGCTAAACCAACGCTCCACCGTCGCACGCTGCAGCCGACGCTCGACCGCCTTACTCATCGCACCAGATGCCCTGCCGCAGATCCATTCTCGCCGGCGTTGTACCACCGACGCAGCAATCTCACGTCAGCGCCGTTAGGCGGTGGCGCGCGGCTAGCGGCGGGCAGCGCGACTGTCTTTGAGCAGCTCGTACTCGAAGCTGTCGACCCGCCCGCTGCCGTCGACATCGATGTCGACGTAGCGCTCCTTGAGGCCCAGATAAGCGCCGAACTCGCTGCGATCGAGCACGCCATCGCCGTTGGCATCAAGCTGCGCAAAGGGCGGTAACGGCCGGGAACCGGCGTCGATGGCGGCAACAGCCTCAGGCGCAGGCGTTCGCGGCGCTTCGGTCCCGGTGGCCTGTCGTGCCGGTGCCGGTGCCGGTGCCGGCGTCCGCCGTTGCACGGGCTCGATCCGGCGTTCACCACCCTCGACGGTGCCCTGACGGCGACCATCGCTGATGAAGGCACGCCCCTGCTGCGGATCCGTGCGCGCCGGTGCGGCTTCCGCATCGACGAACGGCGCAGGGGCCTCGCTTGCCGCGGCCAGCACATCGGGCGCGGCCGGCCAGCTGTCTGCATTGAAGCGTCGCGCGGCCTTGAGGTCGGCGCTGTTGAGCACCAGATGCTGCCCGTCCGCGGACGGCCCAAGCGCGTCCGGGTCGACCGCAATGAGCGCGTCGTCGATCAGAAAGCTGCCCACCGACACGACCAGATACACAACGCGCGCGCTTTCGATGTCGACGGCCATGTCTTCGATCCGGCCGAGCGGCTCCCCGTCCTGGGTCACCACGGACTGGCCCAGCCAGTCAGACGCCTTCGAAACGTCTGCCTGAACGCCGGCCGCAAACCACAGCAGGGCCGCAAGAGCCCCGCTGCCAACACTTCTGAACAGCTGCCGCATAGCCAACCTCCTCGTGCAATCAGCGCAGCGCCAGACAGCACCCGGCGCCGGAAAACCTCTGCTCCGCCACCATCCTATGCAGCATCGGCCCGCAGGCCGTCTAACAGCTCTGCCGCCCGATCGGTGAGGGTCGACATCGCAAACTTAGTCTCTTCCCAGAGCGGATCAACGCGCTTGCCGCGTCGATGCAGGCTCAGGTTGAGCCCGGTGATGATCGCGAATTTGTAGGCCGCAAGCGCGCGGTACCAGCGCAAATCGGGAAGTGCGTCACCCCAGGCCTCCCGATACAGGTCCGCCAGCGTGTCCGGATCCAGAAACATCGGCCGCGCGCCCTCGCCCGGCGTGGTCGGCCAGGCTGCCGAATCGCTGAACGTCAGGATCCAGCCCACGTCGTTCAGCGTGGCGCCGACGCCGCAGAGCTCCCAATCGATGACCGCCTGCAGATGCCCGTCCAGCGAGCAGAACAGGTTCGCGGTCTGTAAGTCACCGTGAAACAGGCCCACCGGCGCATCTTCCGGCAGCAGCTCGAGCAGCCGGGCCCGAACCTCCGGCACCCGCGCCAGCCGCTCCGGATCGGCCGCCTTCTCATAGAAGCGGTCCCAGCGCTCGACGTCGTCCTTGAACGGCACCGGCTCGCCAAGGTAGCCAAGCCGGGTAACCGGCGTGCGGTGGATCTGCGCCAGCGCAGCCATGACCTCACGCCCGAGCACGTGCTTCTGGGCGTCGCTCAGCGTAGCCCCCCACTCGCCGTCCTGCAGCCGCAGCACGTCGCCCTCGAGCCAGGGGACGACGAAATACGGCGAACCAAACCATTCCAGATCGTCACCGGCCCAGCGCACGCTGCAGTGGGGGACGTCGGTGTCGTCCAGCGCCCGCAGTACGGTCACCTGACGCAGCACATCGGCGGTACCGACCCACTTCACGTTCGGCGGCGGCAGGCGCAGAAACCAGTCGTCACTGACACCCTCGCCGCGCACGCGAAAGCCATAGGCGAAACCCGCGTGGCCGGGCATCTTGATCACCTCGGCGATCGCCAGGTCCTCGCGACCATAGCGATCGGCAACAAAGGGGGCGAGGCGCTGCTCGAGTTCATCCAGTTCCATCAGCTGCTCCTTATGCCGGTGCCGGACCCGGATAGTCTTCGCGCAGCAACCGCTTCAGGATCTTGCCGCTGGGGTTGCGCGGAATCTCATCGATGAAGGCAACGCCGCAGGGTTGTTTGAACCGCGCCAACTTGCTATGGCAGTGTTTGAGCACCTCCGCCTCGGTCAGCGCGGGCTCGGAGCGAACAACAATCGCAAACGGGCTTTCGCCCCATTTTTCGCTGGGCAGTCCAATGACCGCCGCCTCGCTCACCTGCGGGTGCGCCATGATGGCGGCTTCGATCTCGGCGGGATAAACGTTCTCGCCCCCGGAAATGATCATGTCTTTGATCCGATCCTGAATCGTGACGAACCCTTCGTCGTCCATGATGGCGACGTCGCCGGTGTGCAGCCAACCGTCTTTCAAGGTTTCGGCCGTGGCATCCGGGCGGTTCCAGTACTCGAGCATGATGTGGCGGCCGCGGATGAGGACCTCCCCGGCTTCGCCGCGCTCGCACTCGTTGCCCGCGCCGTCGACGATCTTCACGTCCGTATGGAAAAACGCCCGGCCCGCGGAGGCCGGCTTGCGCAGCGCGTTACGGGAGTCCATCAGGCAGCCCGGGCCGCAGCTTTCCGTCAGGCCGTACACCTGCAGGATCTCGATACCGAGGTCAGCATAGAGTTGCGTCAGTTCCGGCGGAACGGGTGCTGCCCCGGTCATCATCCAGCGCACATGCGAAAAGTCGTACTTCTTGAAGTCCGGCACCTGGACCATGAAGTTGAGCATGGCCGGCACCGCCAGCCCGGTGCTGATCTTTTCCTGCTCGATCAGCTCCCAGGCGCGTACGGGATTGAAGGTACGCATGACCACGGACGTACAACCCTTGTAAACATTGACGACCAGTGGCGTCAGCGCGCCGACGTGGAACATCGGCAGCGCAGCCAGGTAGCGATCTTCGGGCTGGTGGATCGGGTTGGCGCAGATGGTGAGCACCGCCCACAGTGCCGTGCTGTGGCTGTGCACGACGCCCTTCGGCAGTCCGGTGGTGCCGGAGGTGTACATGATGTAGAGCACATCTTCGTCGCCGGTGTCGCAGGCGGGCTCGGTCGCGGGCGCGGCGTCGCGGAACTGCTCGTAGACGTCCGCAAACGCACCGGGCGCCTGTGCTCCGCAAACCTGCAGCCACTGCGCCACGTCCGTGCGGTCACCCCGGCTCTGGAGCTCGGTCACGACCTCCTCGAACTCGTTGCCGAACAGCAGGCGTTTCGCGCCGCTGTCCTTGATGATGAACTCGAGCTCATCGGCGACCAGGCGCCAGTTCAGCGGCACGACGATCGCGCCGATCTTGGCGACGGCAAAAAACGCTTCCATGAACTCGACGCTGTTCATCAGCAGCAGCGCAACCCGTTCGCCTTTCTGCACGCCCGCAGCCTGCAGCGCATTGGCAAACTGGTTGCACCGGCCGTTGAGCTCGGCGTACGTGAGCCGAAGGTCCGAGCAGTCTTCGCAATAGGCTTCGACGTCCGGACTCAGGAATGCGCGCCGGGTGAGCAGCTGACCGATGTTGTTTTCCATGAACTGCAGGGCCTCCCTCCCCGATCAATGCAGTTTTGTTGCTTTTTTACCCGATGTCATCCGCGCCCGTACCAGTTGCCCGCCATCACACTGCCCACGTACACTTCTTGTTCAGTTCTTGTCCGGACAAACGCACGTGACAACAGATCAGGCTCAACAGGCTGCACAAGACCTGTACCGCATCGGGACAGTGGCGCAGCTTACCGGGATTGCCGTTGAGCGGTTGCGCGCCTGGGAACGGCGCTATGGCCTGGCCCCATCGCAAAAATCCGGCAAAACAAGGTTTTACAGTACTGAGCAGGTGCACTGGCTGCAATCGGTGAAAGCGCTCATCGATCAGGGCCAGCCAATTGGCTCGCTGATCAACCTGAGCCAGACGCAGCTCGACAGCCGCCTCGGCCAGCGAGCGGCCGAACCCGCGAACGTGACGGCGCTGTGCGTCGACCTGATCGGCACCGGGCTGCTGCTGCTGGAGCAGCAGCACCAGCAATCCGCGGCGCTGGCAGTCAGCGGTCGCGCCACCAGTATCGACCAGTGGTTCGAGCGCCGCGAAGGACCGGGTCCGGAGCTGCAGCCCGGCGCGGTCATCGTGCAGGTCGCAACCATCGATCTGCCGGTGCTGCTGCAGCTGCAGGACACGCTCGAAGAGACCCCGCTGCTGGTGTGCTACGAGTTTGCGACGCCCGAGCAGGCGAGCGCGCTGCGCGACGAGGGCTTTCACGCTCTGCGCTGGCCGGCCAGCTGGTCGACGCTGGAACAGACCATCAGCGAGCTCGCCGGACGGCCGCTGCGGCCCCGGGAGCGCCTGGCGCGCCGCTTCGATGACGAAACGCTCATTGCCCTTGCCGGCAGTGCAGGGACCGGGGATCCGGTCAGCACACATCTGGCGCGGCTCATCAACGAGCTGAACGGCCTCGCCGAGTACGCCGACGTAGTGCAGCGCGAAGCGGTGCGCGACAGCCGCCGCCCACCGCTGGCAGCGCCCCTGCACGAGCGCGTGGCCATCGACCTGAGCCAGGCTCGGGCATTGCTTGAGGGCAGCCTCGAAACAGTCATCGGCGAGCAGCAGCAGCCGGTATCGTCAAAAGCAACTTAAAGATCTAAAACTGCCGCTTGTCCTCTACATAATCTAAATTTGTTGTTGACAAGGCGGACAAACACTGTACATTAGGAATCCTTGATTGGTTTTCGGCGTGTTTGGCAACTTCAGCAGTCCTCCCTATCAAGTGTCCTTCCCCCAAGAAGACGAAGTTGCCTCAGCCCTGTGCTGGCACGCCTTTTTTTTTCCTCCCCCATCGCTCCAGCCTTCGCAGTGCAAGAGTCACAATTGCTGCGGATTCCTCAGTTTTAGCCTGCCCGTCTGCCAGACTTAGTTCGACCGATAGCGCGGTCGGCGCTCGCGTTTTGCAGTCGGCCCTCGAATAAGCAGACACCATGAGCCTGATCAGACTCTCAACCCCCAAATCCCGGGTGGCGACGCGCTGGCGTGCTGTCCGAGACCGGCGGTCACTGCCGCTGTTCGCCTGCCTGTTGCTCGCTGCCTGTGGCGGCGGCGGCGGAGGGGGTGGCGGCAATGATCCGGGCACCGGCAACCCACCCGGCGGCGTTGCCAACCAGGCCCCCGTTGCACGCTTTTCGCTGACCCCGGGCACCGGCGGCAGCGCCCCGCTGCTCGTCAGTGTCGACGCCGCCGACACGACAGACGCCGACGGTTCCGTGACCAGCTACAGCTGGGATTTCGGCGACGGTTCCACCGCGCAGGTTGGCGTTGTCACTCAGCACGTCTACGCGACCGAAGGCACCTTTACCGTGACGCTGACCGCCACGGACAACGACGGCGACCTGGGCCGGGCGACGGCTACCGTTACCGTTAGCCCGAGCGCGGGGACTGCGACCATCAGCGGCACCATCAGCATCCTGCCGAGCAGCGCCATCGATTCGGACGTCAACGACCGGCTGACCACCGCCGTTTCCAACAACGACTTCGACAACGCCCAGCCGGTTACCAATCCGCTTACGCTGGGCGGCTTCGCCAACCTGCCGAGCACGGGTGCCGCCACCGGTAACCTGTTCGCAAGCGGGGATCGCCACGACTTCTACCGCATTGAGCTGTCCGGCCAGGAAGAGATCCTGCTGACCATTGCCGAGCCGGATGCCGACCTCGATCTGCGGCTCTGGGACGACAGCCGCGCGCTGGTGGATGCGTCCCTCGGGATGGATACCACCGAGGTGCTGTCGGTGACCGAAGCCGGTACCTACTTCATCGAGGTGCTGGCATTCTCCGGTGCTTCCAACTACATCTTGAACGTCGGCCTGGGCGGCTCCACCACAACCAGCCGGCGGGCGGTGGCGCGCCTGAGCGATGCCTTCGTGCCCGGCGAGCTGATTCTGACGGCGCCGGAAACGCGGCTCCGCAGCAGCGCCGGCCCGGCAGCTAAGCCGCGGCCGCAGCTGGTGGCGTTGCAGCCGGCCGCAAGCGGCGCTGCGGCACAGGCAATGAGCGATCGCATCAGCCACGGACGCCGTGAGCTCGACCGGCATACCGATGTGGTCGCTGGTGGCCGCATCAGCGCCGCGCAGCAAGCACGCCTCGAGACGCTGCGCCTGGCCAAGCTGATGAACGCAGAGGCCGGCGTCAGCGCCGAGGTCAACGCGCTGCGCAAGGCGCTGGCGGTGCCCAACGATCCCTTCTACAGCCGCCAGTGGCACTACGAGAACATCAATCTGCCGCTCGCCTGGGACATCACAACCGGTTCGAGCGACGTCATCGTTGCCGTCATCGACAGCGGCGTACTGCTCAATCACCCGGATCTCAACGATCGGCTGGTCGCCGGCTTCGACTTCATCTCGAGCCCAGGCCGCGCCCGCGATGGTGACGGCATCGATCCGAATCCCGACGATCCCGGCGATCTGCAGTTCGGCGGCTCGAGCAGCTTCCACGGCACCCACGTGGCGGGCACCATCGGTGCTGAGTCCAACACCGCCACCCCGGAAGGCGGCGCCGGCGTGGACTGGACCGCGCGCATCATGCCGCTACGCGCCCTGGGGCTCGATGGCGGCACCACATTCGACGTGGTGCAGGCCATGCGCTTCGCTGCCGGCCTCAGCAACGACTCGGGCACGGTGCCGGCAGAAACCGCCGACATCATCAACCTGAGCCTCGGCAGCGAGTTTTCCTCTGCCTCGGAGCAGGCCACCATCAACGAGATCCGCAACCTCGGCATCCTGATCGCGGCCAGCGCCGGTAACGAATCAACCGATCTGCCGAGTTTTCCTGCCGCCTACGACGGCGTGGTCTCGGTAGCCGCCACCACCATCAGCAACGGCCAGGCGCCCTACTCCAACTTCGGCTCGACCATCGACGTAGCCGCCCCAGGGGGCAACAACGGCACGGACATCAATGGCGACGGTATCGGGGACGGCGTGATCAGCGCCATTGGCGATGACGGCTCGCCGGGCCCAATCGTGTTCGGCTACGCCGCGTTGAACGGCACGTCCATGGCTGCCCCACACATCGCTGGCGTCATGGCGCTCATGAAGGCGGTCCATCCCGCGCTGACCCCGGCGGAGTTTGATGCAGCGCTCGCCGCCGGTGAGCTGACCGTCGACCTCGGGGCGCCCGGGCGCGACGACGTGTTCGGCTTCGGCCTGATTGATGCGCGGCGTGCCGTGCTGGCTGCCATCGACCTGGCGGATGGCGCCGGCATCGATCCCGGCCCGATCCTCGCCAGCTCCAACAGCAGCCTGAACTTCGGCAGCTTTGGTACCCAGTTCGACGTGACCTTCAGCAACATCGGCAGCGGCGAGCTGACTATCGACACGGTCAGCACCGATCAGCCCTGGCTGACGGCAACCGCCCAGGACGTTGCTGCCGACGGCACCGGCACCTACCGCGTCAGCGTGGACCGCAGCGGTCTGGCCGACGGCAGCTACACCGGCACGGTCACGGCGGACTCATCGGCGGGCAGCGTCGACGTGCGCGTGACCATGCAGGTCCTGAGCGCAAACACGGCCGCCGACGCCGGCCTGCACTTCGTCATCCTGGTCGACAGCGACGGCTCAACCGAACTGCCGGCCGCGGTGGTTTCAGCCCGGAACGGCGAATACAGCTTCACGCTCCGTGACGTGCCCCCTGGCCAGTACCGCGTCTTCGGTGGCACCGATTCCGACGACGACAACTTTCTGTGCGATGACGGCGAAGCCTGCGGTTCCTTCCGCACGCTGGACGCGCCGGAAACGCTGACCGTCAACGGTGACATCGATGGCGTCGACTTTCTCTCCGAGTACCGCTTGAGCATCGAATCGCTGTCGAACGCCGCAAGCTCCGGGAAAACGACGAGCAGCCGGAGCGCGGGCATTCCCTTCCGCCGGCCGGAGCCAAGCCCATGATCCGTAGCGCCGTGCGTTACCTTGTCAGCCCACTCGCCACACTTGCCGCCGCGCTGCTGCTCGGCGGCTGCAGCTCAGCACAGCTGGTGGAAACGGTCACGGTGTTCAGCGACGGCAACTGCGCGAACACCAAAGCGGGCATCACCGAGCGCAGCCTGCCGGAACTCCGCACCCTGCGGCGCAGCCGTCTGCTGCCGCCGCCGGACGACGCCCCGCTCGAACCGCAGGACGAGCTGCCGGATCTCGAGAACACGCGCATCTACGTGTTTTCCAAAGGCCAGCAGCCGACGCCCGGCTACGGCCTGGCGCTCGAGCAGACCAGCCTCGACGACGCGACGCTGACCGTTAGGTTCAACTGGCAGTCGCCGCCAGCGGATGCGGTGCTGGCGCAGGTGCTCACGCACCCCTGCATCGCCATCGGTATCCCGGTAACCGGCGCCGAAGTGCTGGTTGCGGCCGATCAGAAAGGCGAGTTCGCCCGCCTCGAGCTCTGAGCTGGCAACCGATCGACCCGGCTACCCGCCCTGCTCCTCAGCAATGGGTCGCGCGGTTCATGGTCTTGAAGTAGATGTAGCGCGTTGGCGTTTTGCCGGTTGCCGCATACCACTGCAGCAGGTACGGGCCCATCCAGATCGCATCGCCCCGCAGCACCGGGTACCAGTGCTCGCCAAGGCGGTACACGCCCTCGCCGTCGAGCACGTACAGGCCATGCTCCATGAAGTGTGATTCCACCTGCGGTAGCGTGCCGCCCGGGGCGAAGCGAAACACGTTGACGCCCCAGTCATAGGCGGGCGAATCAGGCAGCAGCACCTGCAGCAACGCGCCCTCGTCGCCGAGGAAAGGCTCAGCGGGAATAGCCGCAAGCGGCTGCACGACGGCCTTCGGCAGGCTCACGCCGGGCAGGGGCTGATAGGTCTTTTCGAAGCACAGCAGCTCGAAGTTGCCCTTGCCGGCAATGGACCAGGGCTGTGACGGCGGCAGGTACGCAAAATCCTCCACGCCGAGCACCTGTGTTTTGCCCCCCTGGTCGAGCGTCACGGCGCCATCGAGTACCAGCCACAGGTATTCGCGCTCCGGTCCCAGCGGCGCCAGCCGGCTGGCGTCACCGCCGCGCACCAGGTACTGCGCAAAGCCGGCGCCCAGCTCGCGGGTCACCAGCGCTATCGTCTCCGCCTCGTCGAAGCCGGGCACGTTCAGCGGCACGTGCGACTCCGGCGTCACCAGGGCGTGGTCCCGATGGATAGCGGTACGGGTGATTCCGGTGTGCATGGCGTCAGCTCCTGGGTTCGCTAGCAAGATGGTTGAGCACCCGCTTCAGCGCAGCGAGGCTCCAGGCGACATCGGTCAGGGTCACGGCTTCATCGGGATGATGGCTGATGCCGGCCGTACAGCGCAGGAACAGCATGCCCGCCGGGCAGACCTCTGCCATGGCCATGGCGTCATGGCCGGCGCCGCTCGGTAAGCGCTGCGGCGGATGGTTCAGGGCCGCAAGCGCTGCATCGCAGGCCACCATCAATCGCTCGTTGCAGTGCATGGCCGGGGCCTGATGAAACTCTTCGAGGCTGAAGCGCAGACCCCGTTCGGCACAGAGCGCGTCAGCAAAGGTGCGGAACCGCGCAAGTGCCGTATCGCGCCGCCCGTCGTCTGCAGAGCGGATATCAAGGGTAAACGCCGCCCCTCCGGGAATCACGTTGACGCCACCAGGCTCGAACTCGAGCTGGCCAACGGTTGCCATCACGTCGTCGCTCAAGGCAATCCGCTCGAGCTCTGCCACCGCCAGCGCCGCAGCAACGCCCGCATCACGACGGAGCGGCATCGGCGTCGTGCCGGCGTGTCCGGCCTGCCCGTCGATCCGCGCCCGCAGCCGGCGATTTCCGGCAATCCCGGTGACCGTGCCGAGCGGCAGACCCAGCGACTCGAGCACCGGCCCCTGTTCAATGTGCACTTCGAAGAAGCCGAGCAGATCGTCCCGGGTCGCATCCCGCACGCGGGCCGGATCGAGGCCGAAGCGTTCGAAGGCCTCCCGCAGCGAGACGCCGTCGGAATCCTTCAGCGACCACCAGGCGTCCTCCCAGGTACCCGCGCAGGCACGGCTGGTCATCAGCGTCGTGCCAAAGCGCACGCCCTCTTCCTCGCCGAAACCGACGACGTCGATGTTGAACGGCAGTCGCTCCCTGCGTTCGTTCAGAGCCGCCACCGCGGCAATACCGAGCAGCACCCCGAGAATGCCGTCGTAGGCGCCGGCATCGGGAATGGAATCGAGGTGCGACCCCAGCATCAGCGTCGGCGCATCGGGCACTGCAGCCCGGTAGCGCCCGCAGATGTTGCCGACCGCATCCTCCCAGACCTCACAACCGGCTTCGGCGAGCCACTCAGCGGTGAGCGCGTTGGCGCGCTTGTGTTCGTCGCTCAGATACACGCGACAGATGCCGCTGGCCAGGCTGCTGAGCTGCGCCAGCTGATCACACCGATCCAGCATCTGTTGTGCTGCAGGTACGCCGTCGCGCACTTCCGCCGGCGTGTAGGGCTCCCAGTTCAGCGCGTTCATGTCAGCTGCCAGGGACTTCTGCCGCATAGCGGGGCCAGTTGCCAAGCAGCTCATCCACCACCACGGAGCCCACCTGATAGAGCGATTCCACGGCTACGGCAAGGCCCGAGTAGCCGTTCTTGTTTTCGCTCAAGAGGTTTTCAGCGGCGCTGTTGCCGTCCGGCGGCATGGTGTAGTTGGAGCCGGCGCGCAGCACCATGAAGCGGTCCTTGTCGACCCGGCCGATGTTGTCGAGATACGTGATGGACTGAAAGGTGCCGGTTTCTTCCATGGCCGAGGTCACGAAGTTGGATTCGCCTTCGGACCAGAACGCCACGTAGTCGTTGGCCCAGTCGTTCATCAGCTTGCCGTGCCAGAAAGTCATGGCCGCCATGTGCCCGCCCTTCAGCACGAAGGGCGGCCGCTGCGCATTGGGATAGTTGCGATAGCTGGCGCGCTCTTCGGCCATCGCCTCGGAATCGGGGATCTGGACGTCACGGGTCAGCTCGTAAGCCCAGTCCCGTAACCCCTCGTTGGTCAGGAACATCTCGCCGCGGTTGTCCGGCAGCGTCGGATCCAGCGGCCCCTGGGTGCGGCGCGCAAAGAACCCGTGCGGCCAGTCCCCGGGCATCTCGCGGGGGTCGATCTCGTGCCCCAG
>JBCDGJ010000009.1:0-57141 GCA_038757945.1 Pseudomonadota bacterium | reverse complement strand
TGTCCGAGCGGTCCTGGATCACTTTGTCCAGCCCGGCAAACGCGCCACCGCAGATGAACAATATGTTGGAGGTATCGACCTGCAGAAACTCCTGCTGCGGATGCTTCCGGCCACCCTGCGGCGGCACCGAGGCGACGGTACCCTCAATCAGCTTCAGCAGTGCCTGTTGCACGCCCTCACCGGAGACGTCACGGGTAATCGACGGGTTGTCCGACTTGCGGGATATTTTGTCGATTTCGTCGATGTAGACGATGCCGACCTGCGCCCGCTCCACGTCGTACTCGCACTTCTGCAGCAACTTCTGAATGATGTTTTCAACGTCTTCGCCCACATAGCCGGCTTCGGTCAGCGTCGTCGCATCGGCGATGGTAAAGGGCACGTCGAGCAGCCGGGCGAGGGTTTCGGCGAGCAGCGTCTTACCGCTCCCCGTCGGCCCGATGAGCAGAATATTGGACTTCGACAGCTCTACGTCATCTTTCTTGCCTGAGTAATTCAGGCGCTTGTAGTGGTTGTAGACCGCTACCGACAGCACGCGCTTGGCATGCTGCTGCCCGATCACGTACTCGTCGAGAATGGCGTTGATTTCCCGGGGTACCGGCAGACGATCATTTTCGGTCGGCTTGGCAGCATCCGCGACTTCCTCGCGAATGATGTCGTTGCACAGCTCAACGCATTCATCGCAGATGAAAACGGACGGACCGGCGATCAGTTTGCGGACTTCGTGCTGACTTTTCCCACAGAATGAGCAATAAAGCAGCTTGCCCGAATCTTCGCCCTTCTTACTGTCGTCTGACATGAATTCCTCTATCTGCCTTCTGACTGGCCTCTTGCTGGCCTCCAACTGGCCGCTTGCTGGCCTACCGCTGGCCTCTGACTGGCCTCGGCCTCGAGCCGGTCTGAAACCCGCTCGATTGCCTAAAGCTTACCGCGTCTGGTTAAGAACACCTAACGCCCTGCCGCTGCTCTGAGAGCTATGCCGCCTTGCCAACGGGCTTTCTGGGTTCCTGTACCAGATCGACCATTCCGTACTCGCACGCCGCCTCAGCGCTCATCCAGAAATCGCGATCAGAATCTTTCGCGATCTGCTCGACGCTCTGCCCCGTATGCGTAGCCAGCAGACGATTGAGCTGCTCACGCATCAGCAGAATCTCTTTGGCCTGAATTTCGAGATCCGCGGCGACCCCGCGCGCACCGCCAACGGCAGGCTGGTGAATCATCATCCGCGAGTTCGGCAGCGCATACCGCTTGCCCTGAGCCCCGGCAGCGAGCAGAAAGGCACCCATACTGGCTGCCTGCCCGACACACATGGTGCTGACATCACAACGGACGAACTGCATGGTGTCGTAGATCGACAGGCCAGCCGTCACCGAACCACCCGGCGAATTAATGTAAAGGTGGATGTCTTTATCCGGGTTTTCGGACTCGAGGAAGAGAAGCTGTGCCACCACGAGATTGGCAACATGGTCCTCGACTGGACCCACCATAAAGATGATCCGGTCCTTAAGCAGCCGGGAGTAGATGTCGAAGGCTCGCTCGCCACGGGCCGACTGCTCGACCACCATCGGCACCATGCCGAGGTTCTGAATTTCCTGCGGGCCGTTGCGGCCGATCTCTGACTCAAAGCTCATAGGGCGTTGCTGCTCCCGTAATCGTTGTCGCGGCCGCGTAAGGCCGCCGTATTCCTGTGCCAATCTGCTGGATTGGAGTTTATCTCAATTCCGACGACCGGTGCCCACCGCGCCGCCCGGATTGCGGACGCCGTCAGGCGTCGGTGGTCTCATCGGCCGCCGCTGCAGCTTCGTCTCCAGCTGGTGCAGGTGGCTCTTTCTTCGGCACGACCGTATCCGCCATGACCTCCTCAAACGCGGCCGCTTTGTCGTCGACCGTGCCCTGTTCCAGCAACCAGTCGACCACCTGTTCCTCGACGACCGAGGACTCCACCGCGTTGAGCTGTTCGGTGTTGCTGTAATAGTAGTTGATCACCTGCTCAGGCTCGGCATAGGCACTGGCAAGGGTTTCGATTCGCGCCCGGACGAGATCGGCATCGGCCTCGATCGACTGCCGCGTCACGATCTCGTTCATGATCAAACCCAGGGTCACCCGGCGTTCCGCCTGATCCCGGAACAGCTCATCCGGGAGATCCGGCGCATCGGACCCCGGCGGGAGCTGGAACTGCTGCAACATCTGCTGTTTCAGCACCCCCAGTTCCCGTTGAACCATCGCCTCCGGCAGCGGCACCTCGTGCAGCTCCACCAGCTGATCCAGCAGCTGCTGCTTCACCTGGTTGCCGATGGCGTTGTCCAGCTCGCGCTGCATGTTGTTGCGGACTTCGCCGCGAAACTCTGTTTCGTCATCGCTCTCGACACCGAACTCCGCAAAGAGTTCCGGACCGACTTCCGGGAGCTGTGGCTCGGCGACCTCCTTGACCGTGATCGTAAACTCCGCGGTCTGACCTGCGAGGTTTTCTGCCTGATAGTCTTCCGGAAATGCAGCCTCGAAGGTCTTTTCCTCACCAGCGCTGACGCCCGGCAGCGCGGCATCGAAGTCTGCGATCATCTGGCCTGCGCCAACGACCACTTCCGTGTCTTCACCGGAACCCCCTTCGAAAACCTCACCATCGAGGCGCCCGACGAAGTCGATCGTCACCTTGTCGCCGTCCTGCGCCGGCCGCTCGGCAACGACGTAGGTCTTGCGCTGCTCACGCAGCCGCTCGATCGTCGCATCGATGTCGCTGTCGGCAACCTCAGCCACCGGGCGTACGACTGACAAACTATCCAACGGCCGCAGCTCGACCGCAGGGAAGACCTCGAAGGTCGCCGTGAACTCGAAGTCAATCCCGGGATCCATCTTGATGACCTCAAGATTAGGGTTTCCTGCCGGATTCAGCTGTTCCTGCTGCACGGCCTCGACGAAGGAGTTCTGCATCGTCTCGCCAGCAACCTCCGCCCGGACTGAGGTACCGAACCGCCGGCGGACCTCGCGCATGGGAACCTTGCCAGGCCGGAAGCCGGGCAGCCGCACCTGCTGCCGCGCCTTATCCAGACGGGCGGTTATCTCGTTCTCGAACTGCTCCGAGGGGACGACAATCGTCAGGCGCCGCTCGAGATTGCTCGTGGTCTCAATCGATATCTTCATGCTGTTCCAATCTGAACTCTGTCATTGCTGGGGTGATGGCGATCCGGGTTGAGCAACGGTCGACGCGACCTGCTGCCGTGCTGGAGCTGCCAGGGCTGCGAGAGCGGCCGCACCTGCCGCCGTCATTCAAAGGTCGCCAGAGCCTAGGATAAGGAGCGGCACCGTGCGGGCATCGTCGACCCTGCGGACGCCCGGGAAATGGGGTGGACGATGGGGCTCGAACCCACGACCGCCGGGATCACAACCCGGAGCTCTACCAACTGAGCTACGCCCACCATTGATCGGCAACCTCTCTCGGCGACCGCCAGGCCCTGCCACTGGCAGCACCCGATCTCCCGTTCATTACGCAACTGGCACGCCCGGAAGGACTCGAACCTTCAACCGTCGGCTTAGAAGGCCGATGCTCTATCCAGTTGAGCTACGGGCGCAAACCGCAGTCACTCGCCTGTACCCTGCAGGCCGCCTGTAACCAGCCGATTGCTTCAAGCTGAGTGCGTCGGACCACATGCTGCGAGCTGTTCGCTGCGGATCCTCTGCTTCGAGCTGTTTGCATCGAGCACACTTTTTTTGAGCACTTTGCAGCGAGCCGTCTGCTTCGGGCTCTCTGCGTCGAGCCGTTTGCTTTGGGCTCTTTGCATCAAGCCGTTTGCTTCGAGCTCTCTGCAAGGAGCTGTTTGCTTCGAGCTCTTGCCGCTCTTCGCCGCACGCCCCAGCGCTGCTTGCCCTCTCGACCAGTATCGCTTCGAGCCAAAACCCTGGTCGGGGTAGAGAGATTTGAACTCCCGACATCCTGCTCCCAAAGCAGGCGCGCTACCAGACTGCGCTATACCCCGAATCAAGCGCGGAATGATAAAGACGGCCCGTGGCACGGTCAACGCGGCCAGCGGCACCTCCCGTGGTCCAGCGGACCACCCGATCCAGCCGCACTGGCCGCAGCCGCCACAGCAGCCGCAGCGGTCTCGTGTCTGGCAAAACTCGCTACACTGCGCACCCGCGTAAAGGCATCAGGAACCTCCGATCACGCCCATGACCGCTCAGATTCTGAATGGCAATCAGGTTGCCCGAAGCCGTCGCGCAGAAATCGCCGCGCTGGTCGCCGAACGCCGCGCTGCCGGCCTGCGACCGCCCGGCCTGGCGGTCATCCTGGTCGGCCACGACCCGGCCTCCGAGGTCTACGTGAAGCACAAACGCAAGGACTGCGAGGAGGTTGGCTTCGAATCGGTCCTGATGCGGCTCCCGGACACCGTTGCTCAGGAGACGCTGGAAGCTGAAGTACTCGGCCTGAACGAACGGGCAGACATTGACGGCATCCTGGTCCAGCTGCCCCTGCCCGAGCAGCTCGACGCGCAGCGGCTGCTCGAGCTGATCGACCCCGGCAAGGACGTGGACGGTTTTCATCCCTACAACCTGGGTCGCCTGGCCGTCCGCGAACCGGCCCTGCGGCCCTGCACGTCCCTCGGCGTCATGACGCTGCTACGCACCACCGCCATTCCACTGCGGGGGCTGAATGCGACCATTCTGGGCGCGTCCAACCACGTGGGAAGGCCGATGGGGCTCGAGCTGCTGCTGGCCGGCTGCACGGTGACCACAGCGCACAAGTTCACCCGGGCCATCGAAGATCACGTGCAACAGGCAGACCTGCTGGTCAGCGCGGTCGGAAAACCGGGCATCGTTCGCGGCTCTTGGGTCAAGCCCGGCGCCATCGTCATCGACGTCGGCATCACGCGCGGCGCTGACGGCCGCCTGCGCGGGGACGTGGAGTTCGAGCCGGCCCGGGAGCGGGCCTCCTGGATCACCCCGGTCCCGGGTGGCGTGGGTCCGATGACCCGCCTTGCGATGCTCGAGAACACGCTGGCGGTGGCCCTGGGGGAGCTCACGCCCCAGCACCGGCTCCGCCCATGAACCAGGCGTTGCCGCTGAATCCGGAACGACCTTCGCTCTGCGTATCGGACCTGCACCTGACGCGGGCGGACGATCCCGCCTTTCACTGCCTGACCGCGCTCGCGGAGCTGGCGGCAGCGGAGCAGCTGAACCTGTTTCTGCTCGGAGATCTCGTCGAGGTCTGGATCGGCGACGATGACGACGCGCCCTTCGCCGCGGCGTTTCGAACGCTGCTCTCAACCACGGCCCGGTCGACGGCAGTTGGCCTCATGGCCGGCAATCGTGACTTTCTCTACGGCGCGGCGCTTGCCGAGCAGGCGGCCATCCACCTGCTGCCGGATCCGTTCCCCTTCGGCTCGCTGCTCATGAGCCATGGCGACGCCTTCTGCACCGACGACGAGCCGTACCAGCAGCTGCGCACCCTGTTCCGGTCCGCTTCCTGGCAGCAGGAGATACTCGGTCAAAGCCTCAGTGCCCGCAGGGAGCTCGCCAGCAGCATGCGACAGCAAAGCGCAGCGGCCAACGCCCTGAAGGCGGGCAACATCATGGACGTGAATCGAAGTGCCTGGCACACGGCGCTCGAGGCCTCCGACCGCACCCGGCTGCTGCACGGGCACACGCATCGCCCGGCCCTGCATGCGGACGGTGAATTTAAGCGCTGGGTGCTCGGTGCCTGGGAACGCACCGCCTGGATCGCGGTGCTCCGACCCGGCGGCGAACCGGCCCTCTACTGCACCGGTTATCGGCAGCCGCTAGGTGGCTGGTGGGCCGCTGTGAAAGCGCAGCTCGGAATCCGGAGCTGACACCAGCTCGGCTTCGGCTTCGAGCAGCCGGTCGAGGCGCTGGCAATACTCGGCCTGCTCGAGGTCTGCAGCAGTAACCGCCGCCTGCGCGGCGCTGAGGTAGTGCTCGAAGTGCCGGGCCTCCGAGGCGAGCAGCTTGCCGTAGAATCGCGCGAGCGACGGGTCCAGCACCTCGGTGAGACGGTCGAATCGTTCGCAGGAGCGCGCCTCGACCAGCGCGCAGACCAGCAGGGTCTCAATGCGGCGCCAGGGCTCCGAACGCGCAACCCGCTCCCGTAAACCGGACGCGTAGCGGCTCGAAGAGACCGGGCGGAGCGGGATACCGCGCTCCTCGAGGACGGCGAGCACCTGCTCGTAGTGGCGCAGCTCCTCGCGGGCCAGTCGCGACAGCTGAGCCAGCGAGCCCGGATCGGTATCCGCACGATACAGCAGCGACAGGGCCGTACTGGCCGCTTTCTTCTCGCAGTTGGCATGATCGATCAGCAGCACGTCCTGCTGAGCGGCGGCAGCAGCGAGCCAGGCGTCGGGGGTCGGCACCCGCAGAAAGGCCCTGATTGCCGCAACGGCGTCAGCCGTCTGCTCGCCGGCAAATTGCTTCGGTTCGAGCTGCGCGCCAGTCACTGGATCGAGATCCGGAAGCTGCGCTCATAGACACCGCGGCTGCGGATCAGCAGCTCACCATCGATGGCCTCGAGGAGTTGCTCCAGCGAGTCGATGGCCGGATCAATCCCGATGTCACGAGCCGCCCAGCGTCGTCGCCACTCGACACCGCGGGCCTGATCGGCCTCCTGCTCGTCTTCCTTCAGCAGCAGCGCAACTGCTGCCAACGGGGATCTGCCTTCGGGAATAGAGAGAAACCGCAGCACAGCACCGCTCCGCAGCGTTTCCAGCCGCTCCATGATTTCGGCTCGCTGGCTGTCGCTGTAGCGATTCCAGTCGACGATTTCATGGGCAAAGCGCTTGCAGCCGCGGCATACCAGATCACCGTAGGTGGTCGAGCAGACCCCCACGCATGGCGTGCGACGGGCCCGTCCGGACGGCCGTACGCTACCTCCGCCGATTGCGGTTGGAGTGTGTTCCGGGTCTTTCACGAAGAGCGCGCTCCTGCAACGTTGCCTGGGGCGCGAAGGAAACCCTATGCCCGGCGCAAACTCAAGCGCAGCCGTAGCCGGCGCAAGCGCCGCAGCAGGTCAGGTTGATTCACCGCAGCACCGGGGTCGTAGAATGCGGCCTCGAGCGCGTGCCCCAGCTTCGGCAGGTCTCCGGAGGACCCCAACGCCAGCTGGGTTTCGAGGCGGCGCAGGAACGACGACGGCCCTTCGTCTGGCGCACGCTCGCAGCCCGCTCGCGCGCCGGTGGCAACGAGCTGCAGATAGGCACGCTCGAGCGGCGGTCGAGGTCGCGGCCGATTGCGCAGCAACAGCACGCCGGAGACGAGCGCCAGGCTGAGCGCCCCACCGCCCAGCATTGCCAGGCCGATGCGCCGTGGGGTCAGCTCGCCGAGCAGCGCTTCGAGCAGGCCGCGCTGCTGCTTATCGTCGAAGCCGACCACCCAGAGATTCCAGCGGTGCTCCAGCGAGTCCATCCATTCGAGCAGCCCGGCGATAGCCCCGGCCTGTCCGAGACGCGCATTGGCGAACAGCGACAGCTGCGAGCGATCAGCCGTCGACAGGGCAGCGGACAAGCCCTGCTGGATGCGTTCCGGCGCAACTGCGGCGGTCGGATCGAAACGGATCCAACCGCGCCCACGCTGCCAGTATTCGATCCAGGCATGAGCATCGTACTGCCGCACTTCGAGATGTCCGGTGATGCCATTGATGGCACCGCCCTGGTACCCGCCCACCATGCGCGCCGGGATTCCCACGCTCCGCAGCGCCATGACCGTCGCGCCAGCGTAATGCGTGCAGAAGCCGGCCCGGGTGTCGAACCAGAAGGCGTCGATGCTGTCGCTGTCCGGCAGCGTCTGCGGCGACAACGTGTAAACGAAGGGCTCATTGCGGATGTGCGCCGCGATCCGCTCGACGAAACGGGCAGCGTCTTCCTGTGCTGCCCGATACCAGCGCGCAGCCTGGTCCTGCAGGCGCTGGTTGCGGTTGCGATCGATGGCCAACGCTTCCTGGCGCACGTCGTCAGGCAGCTCTCCCGGCTCCAGCTGCTGTTGCGGCCAGGATTGGACCCGGTAGCGGAACACGGACAGCACTGCGTTGTCCGCTTCGAGCCCATGGTAGGCATTGCGCCGCACCGGCCCGCTCAGCGGGAACGCGGTATCCAACGCAAACAGCCAGGTCTGTGCCGTCGGTTCGAGGAGGACGTCGTAGCGCAGCGCGCCCTCCCCGACAGCGTCAGACACCGCGCCCGCCTGCAGCCGCGGGCTCGGCGGTATCGACCAGGTTCCGTCTGTGAACTCCGTGTATACCAGCCCACGGAAGTAGAGTTCCGAGTTCGGCGGTACCGGGGACTGAAAGGCGACGCGGAACGCCAGCTCGTCGGATCGCGTCAGCTGCGCCACGGCGCCCGGCTTCATACGTTCGCTGATGCCGGTCTTGGCCCCGCTCGGCAGCGGCATGGACCAGAGCGGCGCCACGCGGGGAAAAAACAGAAACAGCACCACGGTCAGCGGCAGCGCCTGGCCGATGAGCAGGCTGGCAATGCGCAGCGAACGCAGCGGACGCACCTGGGCATGCATCTGATTCATGCCGATGAGCGCTGAAGTAACCAGTACGGTAGCTGTCAGCTCGTAGATGGCGAGCGGCAGAGACTGGCTGAAGAGGAACTGCGTAGCGATGACGAAGTAGCACAGAAAGATGACCAGAATCGCATCACGGCGAGTCTTCATTTCCAGCAGCTTGAGGGCGAAGGCAAGCAGTAGCAGGGCCGTCGCGCCTTCGAGGCTGAAGCCACCGGTGCCGCTGACCGCAACCCCGATGATCGAGCAGAGCACGAGCACACCCTTGACTGTCGCGTTCGGATACCCCCACCGGCCGCGGAAAATCTGAGTACGCCAGTAGCCGCAGAACAGGGCCACGCCAACAATCCAGATCGACAGCTGCTGCACGTGCGGCAGCAGCACGGCGAGCTGCGCCATCATCAACAGCGCCAGCGCGTTGCGCGGAATCTGATGTACCGCGCTGTGTGGTGCCGGGCGTGTCGTCGCTGCGCTGGCTGCGTTCACGGGCGGTCCCCGTCGGCCGGCACCGGCTGTCCGTACAGCGCAAGCGAACGCAGCACACCGTTCAGATGACTGTTGCCGACATCCGGTGCGAACTCCTGCGGACCGATCCGGGCGCCGAACTCGCGTTCGCTCCGGGTTGCCGTCAACGCCAGCCCGGCCAGCCGGCTGATGCGTTCCTCGAGATCCCCGGGCATGGCATCGAGATCGAAGTAAAGTCGCGGTTCCGAGTAGCTTGCGTAGTTTTTGACCGCCAGCTCATCGCTGCGGGCATAGCTGCGCCAGAGAATGTGTTTGACCGGATCGCCCTGCTGGTAGGGCTTGAGGTCTGCAAAGTCCTCGCTGCCGATCGGATCGATCAAGGTCCCTTCCTGCCGATCACCGGTCACGCGCTCTGGATAGGGACCGAAGATCGGCTTCGGATACACCAGCGCCTTCGCGTCCAGATCAACCCAGGTCCAGGCTCGCAGCAGGCCGAGCGGAAAGAAGGTTTCGACCAGCAGTCGTCCGGGCCGCTGAAAGCCACGCCGGTTGGCGCGGACATAGAGCTCGACCTCGTCGCTTTCCTGATCACCGAGCGCCGCCCAGCGCAGTGGGCTTGGTTCGTCGGCCAGCGGCCAGCCCAACCGAATGCCCTCACGCGGGCTGCCCCGCGGACGCTCGAGGCGCACGCGAAAGGGTAACGTCTCACCCACGTACGCCGGTCGCTCGGCCACGATCTCGAGGCTCAGCCCGGAGAGGTTGCGGAAGGTGTAGAGAATGGTGACGAGAAACAGGCTGCCGAGCAGAAACGCCAGCCCATAAACGAGGCTCGCCTGGTAGTTGATCGCACCGATCAGCATCAGCAGGATCAGCCCGCCGAACACGAAGCCGACCCGGGTTGGAAAGATGAAGATGTTGCGCTGGCTGAGCGTGATGTGCCGGGTTCGGGGAATCCGGCTGTCCAGCCAGCGGCTGAACCGGTCACCGAGAACCCGTTCGCCGATCGAAGCTTCCGTGTCTGCGACGGACTCTGCCATCGCCGTCAGCGCACGACGTCGACGCTCGCCAGCAGGTGCTGCGCCAGTGCACCGCCGCCATGACCGCCGAAGTCCGCCGCCTCGCGCAGCCGGTGCGCGGCAACCGCCGGCAACACGGTCTGAACGTCTTCCGGGACCACGTGCCGCCGGTCTTCGAGCAGTGCCCAGGCCTTGGCGGCCTGCAGTAGCGCCAGCGCACCCCGGGGCGACAGGCCGAACGCAAACTCGCTCGCCCGGCGGCTGTGGTTGGCCAGACGTTGAACGTAGTCCAGCAGCAGGTCCGTCGCCTGAACGGCATCCACTTCAGCCTGCAACGCTTCGAGCTCAGCAAGGCTCAGCACCGGTTGGATCTGTTCCAGCGCGCTGCGCCGATCACCGCCACGCAGCAGTTCCCGCTCCACCTCCGGCTCCGGGTAGCCGAGCTCGAGCCGCATGAGAAACCGGTCGAGCTGCGACTCGGGCAGCGGAAAGGTGCCCGACTGCGTGCTCGGGTTTTGAGTGGCAATGACGAAGAACGGTTTCGGCAGCGCCCGCGTAATGCCCTCAGAGGTGACCTGGCGCTCCTCCATGGCTTCGAGCAGCGCGCTTTGGCTCTTCGGCGTCGCACGGTTGATCTCATCGGCCAGCACAACCTGCGCAAACAGCGGGCCCTCGACGAAGCGGAACTCGCCGCTGTTGCGATCGAACACCGACGTCCCGAGGATGTCGGCGGGCAACACGTCGCTCGTGAACTGCACGCGGTTGTAGCTCAGACCCAGTACACGCGCCAGCGCGTGGGACAGCAGGGTCTTGCCCATGCCCGGCAGATCTTCAATCAGCAGATGACCGCGGGCGAGCAGACAGGCAACCGCAAGACGGACCTTTGAGCTCTTGCCGAGCAGGATCGAATCCAACGCCCGCGTAACCGCCCCGATCTGTTCAGCCGGTTTACGGGTGATTGTGGAGCTCGAGGATGGCGGGATCGCTGTTGCTTTCAAATTCAATGCGCTGTTTCGTCTTATCGTTGCGCTGCAACGATAGCTTGCGCAAGTAAGCAGCGTCTATGTCGCCGGTCACGTAATTGCCACTGAAAACTGAAGTTTCAAACGACTCGATGCGGGTATTCCCTTCGCGCACGCTGGCGATCAGATCGTCAAGGCGCTGGTAGATCAACCAGTCTGCGCCAACGGCAGCCGCCACTTCAGCTTCGCTGCGGCCGTGGGCAATCAGTTCCTCAGCTACCGGCATATCGATGCCGTAGACATTGGGATGCGTGACGGCCGGCGCGGCAGAGGCCAGGTAGACCTCTCGCGCTCCCGCCTGCCGGGCAAGATCGATGATCTGCCGGATCGTAGTACCGCGCACGATCGAATCATCGACCAGCAGCACGTTCTTGTCTTTGAACTCCGCCTCGATCAGGTTCAGCTTCTGACGCACCGACTTCTTGCGCTGCGTCTGCCCCGGCATGATGAAGGTGCGGCCGATGTAGCGGTTCTTGACGAACCCCTCCCGGAACGGCAGGCCGAGGCGTTGCGACAGCGGCAGCGCTGACGTCCGACCGGTATCCGGCACCGGCACGACGACATCGATGCCGTGCCGTGCGCTGAACCGTTCCAGAATTCGGTCGGCCAGGTATTCGCCCATGCGCAGACGGCTGCGATACACCGAGATCGCATCCATGATGGAATCCGGACGCGCAAAGTAGACGTACTCGAACAGGCAGGGCTGCAGCCGCGGTTCACACGCGCACTGGCGTCGCAGGAGCCGGCCCTCCGGCGTAATGACCACGGCTTCCCCGGGCGCGACATCGCCCAACATCTGGAAGCCGAGAATGTCGAGCGCAGCGCTCTCAGACGCCAGCATGTAGTCCATCCCGCGGGCGCCCTCGCGCTGGCCGCCGACCAGCGGCCTAATACCGTGTGGACCCCGAAACCCAACGACTCCACCGCCGACGATCAGCGCAACTGCCGCATACGCGCCGCGACAGCGCTCGTGCACGCGCGCCACGGCGTCGAAGATCTGTTCAGCGGTCAGCGCGTCGGCCCGCGAGCGCGCCAACTCGTGCGCGAACACGTTGAGCAGCACTTCTGAATCGCTGCCGGTATTCACATGCCGCAGGTCATCCCGGTACAGATCGGCCTGCAGGGCCTCGCTGTTGGTGAGGTTGCCGTTGTGCGCGAGGACGATGCCGTAAGGGGAATTTACATACATCGGTTGCGCTTCTGCAGAGCTCGAGCTGCCCGCGGTCGGATAGCGTACGTGCCCGATCCCCATGGTGCCCCGCAGCCGCTGCATGTGATCCTGTCGGAACACATCGCGTACCAGCCCGTTGGCTTTGCGTTGATGGAGCCGCACACCCTCGCAGGTCACGATGCCCGCGGCATCCTGACCGCGATGCTGCAGTACCGTCAGCGCGTCGTAGAGCGACTGGTTGACCGGCTCCGACGACAGCATTCCCGCTATTCCACACATGCCTCTATCACCAACCTCTCACGGCTCGACCCTGCCGGACTAGAGGGTACCTCTGATCAGGGGCTCGCTGCATCGTCGAGCCGCTCGTTGAGATCGAGCACCGCGTCTTTGGCATAGCCCATCAGATCGAGCACCGTTTCTTCAAAGGCCATCAGTTCCGGAATCAGGACGCTGTCCTGCCACCACCGGCTGTCTTCGACGAAGCCGCGCAGGGCAATCAGCGCAACGATGCAGATGATGACGCCGCGCCCGGCGCCAAACACAAAGCCCAGCAACCGATCCGTGCTGGACAGCCCGGTCGACTCGATGAGCTTGCCGAGCAGCCATTGCAGCACCGAGCTCAGCACCAGCACCGCAAAGAAAATGGCCACGAAGAAGACCACGCGGGCCACGGAAAACCCGCCGAAGGTATCGGCATAGCCTTCGGCGAGCCGGGGCGAGAGGTACATGCCGACGAAAAAAGCGGCCAGCCAGGTGACTAGCGAAAGGGTTTCCCGTACCAGGCCGCGGAACAGTCCCATCACTGCCGACAGCAGCACGACCACGAGGAGTATGAAATCGGGGTAAGTCAGCGCGCTCACAGAATCATTGCCATCAGTTTCGCATCCAGATCAAAGCGGCGTTCAATGTTCGCCAGGTCGCCGTCCGCCTGCTGGCGGCTGAGGTAGGGTCCCACCGCCACCCGGGTGTAGGTCTCGCCGGCGACACGCACCGCGGTCAGAAACGCTTCGTAACCGGCGTCACGCAACCGTCGTTGCAGCGCTTCGGCGTTCGCCTGTTCGGCAAAGCTCGCCACCTGAACGGCATAAACGCGGGTGCTGCTCGCCACCGGTGCGAGCCCTGGCTCACCGGGCCGCTCCTGCTCCCCGGCGGCGTTCGGCGCCGCAAACTGCGCATCGTCAACGCGCTCGCGCAGCTCTGCTGCCGCCTGTTCCAGCTCACCGAGATCCTCAACCGGACGCACGGTGCCGCTGCGTTCCGGCCGCAGCCTCTGTTCGCGGGCTCGGACCTCGTCGAGGGTGACGAGCGGTCGGTCCAGCACCAGCGCTTCCGCCGGTTCGAGCTCCGTGGCGGGGGGTAATCCCTCGCCGTCGAACAGCAGCGGCGCAAGGATGACCGCCAGCGCCAGCAGAAACAGCAGGCCCGTCAGACGATGGCCGATCTGCCCGGTGCTGCGATCCATGTTCTTGGTCGATAGTGGTCCGATGGTACTGCCGTATTGCTGAGGGTCTTGCCCCGCCCGGCTGTCCGCCGGTGGCTACCGGTCCGCGCAACCGCGCCCGGGGGCGAGACTGTGAGTAGATTGCCTGGGAAGGTCAAGCCTCGCACCTTGCCCCGGCGCCATCGAGCCAGGCGCGGGCAGCGCCAACGACGGCGAAGCCACCGAATACCAGCACCCAGGCACCCGGCGGCGCCAGCGCGTGCGCCATGCGCAGACCCTGTTCGACGCTGGTGGCCTGATGCACCCGAGCTGCCAGCGGCTCTGCCGCTGCAGCGAGCGCCCGGCTGGACTGCCCGCGCGGACCGTCCGTCGGCACCAGCACCCATTGTTCGACCTGCGGCGCAAGGCGGGCCATGAGCTCGGGTCCGGGCTTGTCTTCGAAGCAGCCGAATACAGCAACCGGCACCGGCGCCGGGCCACAGAAGGTTTGCAGGCGCGCCGCGAGGTAATCGGCAGCCAGCGGGTTGTGTCCGACATCCAGCAGCCAGTGGCGGCCCAGCGCTGCCCGGCGTTCGCAGCGGCCCGGCATGACGAGCGCTCGTGCCCAGCTCTTGAGCTGCGGCGGCGCCAGCAACGGGCGGCTGAGCTGCGTCAGCACCGTGCAGCCTGCCGCCCATGCCAGCGCCACGTTGGCGGGTACGAAGCCGCGATCGTCGATCCAGGGAGTGCGGATCTGTGAGCGGCGGTTGGTCAGCCGGATGTGCTCACCGGCAGGGTCCTGTTCAATGGCCAGGTCAACGCCCACGGTGGCGACGTCGACCTCCAGGGCTCGAGCACGGTCGGTAACCGACGATGGCATGACAGGCCCGAACAACGCCTGCTGTCCGCGGCGCAGAATGCCGGCCTTCTCTGCGCCGATGGCGTCGAGCGTGTCGCCGAGCCACGCCTGATGATCGAGACCGATCGAGGTAATCACCGCCAGATCGGCATCGATAATGTTGAATGCATCAAGCCGGCCACCAAGACCGATTTCGAGGACGATCACGTCACACGCGGCCCGATCGAAGCAGTACAGCGCGGCAAGCGCTGCGAACTCGAAGTAGGTTAAGGGCAGGTCACCGCGAGCATCTTCAATGGCCGCAAAGGCGGTACAGACAGCGCCATCGTCGACAAGCTCGCCCTGCACCCGAATGCGTTCGTTGAACTGTTCCAGGTGCGGAGACAGTGTGACACCGACGCGCAGGTCTCCTGCAATCAACAGCAGGCGCTCCAGCGCGATAGCGGTGCTGCCCTTTCCGTTGGTTCCGGCGATCAGCACGCTGAATGCGGCCGGTTGCTTGAGGCTCAGCCGTTCAGCAACGGTCCGCACCCGCTCGAGACCGAGCGCTACGGATTGCGGATGGGTCTGGTCGATGTAGGTCAACCACTCGGGCAGCGTCCGCTTCGCAGCGTCAGGCATGATCAGGCAAGCGGTTGCGGCGGCAACGCATCCAGGGCAGAGCGGATTTCAGCAGTCAGCGCCTGCGCGGCCGCTCGCCGTTCGGCGACTGGCTGCGCTGTGTCGGCCTGCGTCTGCACCAGCGCGCTGCCAACGACGACGCCGTCTGCACTGCGAGCAATCGCGGCAGCACTGGCGCCATCGCGGATCCCGAAGCCAACCATTACCGGCAACCGGCTTTCGCCCTTCACAGTAGCGACCTCGGCGGCAACGCGTTCCGGATTAAAGTGGCCGGCCCCGGTAGTACCCTTCAACGAAACGTAGTACACGAACCCACCGGAATGGGCGATGATCTGCCTGCGCCGCTCGGGTGTCGTAGTCGGAGCGACCAGGAACACCAGCTCAATGCCCGCCGCCTTTAGCACCGGCTGAACGTCCGCCGCTTCCTCCGGCGGCAGATTCACCATGATGAGACCATCGACGCCGGCAGCCGCGGCTTCTGCGGCAAAGGTCTCGACCCCCATCCGCAGGACGGAATTGAGGTAGCCCATGAGCAGCAGCGGCGTCGACTGATCTTCCTGACGGAACTGCTGAACCATGCTGAAACAGCCGCGCAAGGTCGTTCCGTTGGCAAGCGCGCGCTCCGACGCTTCCTGAATGGCCGGTCCTTCAGCTTCCGGATCCGAAAAAGGAATGCCAAGCTCGAGTACGTCCGCGCCGCCGGCAACAAGCGCATGCAGCAGCGGCACCGTCGCTTCGATCTCGGGATCGCCGGCGGTGACGAAGGTTACGAGCGACTTGCGCCCCTCGGCCATGCGCGCCGCGAGCCGGGTCGTAAGCCGGTTCGCCGCACCCTCCGCTGCCACGGCCGTTTCGCTCACAGGCTGATCCCGTCGATCTCGGCAACGGTGAGGATGTCCTTATCGCCGCGACCGGACAGGTTCACAACCACAATCTGGTCACGATCCAGCTTGGGAGCCTCCTGCAGGACCCAACCCAGCGCGTGCGCGGTTTCCAACGCCGGAATGATGCCCTCGGTCTGACACAGGGAGCGGAAGCCCTGCATGGCCTGATCGTCGTCGATGGTCGTGTATTCCGCACGGCCGATGTCTTTCAGGAAGGAATGCTCCGGACCGACACCCGGATAGTCCAGGCCAGCGGAGATCGAATGGGTTTCGCTGATTTGCCCATCGTCATCTTCCATCAGGTACGTCCGGTTGCCGTGCAGGACGCCGATGCGCCCGGCATTCAGCGGCGCGGCATGTTTGCCGGTCGCAAGGCCAAAGCCGCCCGCCTCGACCCCTACGAGCCGTACCGCTTCGTCGTCGATAAACGGATGAAACAGGCCCATCGCGTTGGAGCCACCGCCAACGCAGGCAACGCAGAGGTCCGGCAGCCGGCCGAGCTGTGTCAGGCACTGGCTGCGCGTCTCGCGTCCGATCACTGACTGAAAGTCACGGACCAGCATCGGGAAGGGGTGCGGACCGGCAACGGTGCCGATGATGTAATGGGTATTGTCGACGTTGGTGACCCAGTCACGCATGGCCTCGCTCAAGGCATCCTTCAGCGTCCGTGAGCCAGAGGTCACCGGAATTACCTCGGCGCCGAGCAGCTTCATACGGTACACGTTCAGGCTCTGCCGGCTGATGTCCTCCGAACCCATGTACACGTGGCACTCGAGGCCCAACCGGGCCGCGACGGTGGCGGTCGCTACGCCGTGCTGACCGGCACCGGTTTCGGCGATCACCCGAGGCTTGCCCATCCGCTTGGCCAGCAATGCCTGGCCGATGCAGTTGTTGACCTTGTGAGCGCCGGTGTGATTCAGGTCCTCACGTTTCAGGAAGATCTGCGCACCGCCCAGTTCCCGCGTCAGCTCTGATGCGAAGTACAGCGGCGTCGGCCGGCCGACGTAGTGCTCGAGATCGGCTTTGAACTCTGCCTGAAACTCCGGATCAGCCTTGGCCTCGGCATACAGCCGGTCGAGTTCGTCCAGTGCATGGACCAGCGTCTCGGCGACGAAACGGCCACCGTGCTGACCGAAATGTCCGGTGGCATCGGGAAATGCGTAGGGTTCCTGAACAGACATAGTGCTCTCTCTTAAAGACGCGTTCGCAAGGACGCGAAAGCGGCCCATTCTAACGCCAATTGTAATCTTGAGCGGCCATTGTCGCTCGCCGGTAGGTCAGTGTGGCGTCAGCAACCCGCCGGCGCCGAGACCCGGCCGGCCGCGGGAACAGCACCCCTCAGTCCCGGCCCGTCGCTACCCCGACAGCAGCCATGAACGCCGCGATACGGGCGGCCGACTTGGTACCGGGCTGCGCCCCCTCGACCCCGCTGCTGACGTCGACGCCACAGGGGCGCGTGGCTTCGATCGCGGCGCCCACGTTCTCGGGATTCAAACCGCCGGCCAGAATCCAGGGCTCGGCGGCAACCTGCGGAAAGCCGGACCAGTCGAAGGTTGTGCCGGTCCCGCCAAACTGTCCTCCGTGAGCAGCGTCGACCAGCCAGCCCGCCGCATCGGCGTACTCCGCGCGCACCCGTTCAGGATCGAGACCGTCCGCGCGAAACGCGCGCAGATACGGCAGGCCGTAGCGACGGCAGTCCGCAGGTGTCTCGCTGCCGTGAAACTGCAGCAGGTCGGGCTTGAGCCGTGCACAGGCCGCCTCTATCGCTGCCGGAGCAGCGTCGGCAAACAGCAGCACGAGCCGCGTCCGCCTGCGGGGGACGGCTGCGATAGCCGCAGCTTCCTCGAGCGTTCGCAGCCGCTTGCTGCCGGGGACCAGGGAAATCCCCATCGCCGTCGCGCCGAGCGCGACGACCTGCGCGGCTGTCGCCGGGCTATCGATGCCACAGATCTTCGTTGCTACCTTTTTCACCCGCCCATTCTCTCGCGAATCCGGTGGCTTGTCCGCCGGTACGTTCCCCACCGATCCTCTACAGCCGGTCCAGGGTCGCAACCGTGCTCAGCAACGCCGGCGGCGCCCCGGTTGGCTGCGGGAGCAACGCCTCTGCAGCGTCCGCTTCGGCGTAGCGGACATCGACCAGTGACAGTCCCTGCGGCGGAGCGGTCGGGCCCAGCACCCGTCGGTCGCGCCCCGCCAGCAGCGCCATCAGCCAGCCCTCTGGCCGCTGCCCGAGCCCCACCTGGCGTAGTGCGCTCGCAATGTTACGCACCATGTGCAGCACAAACGCATTGGCACTGATGTCGAGGACCACGAGCGCACCCAGCCGCTGCACGACCACCTGCTGCACAAAGCGCATCGGCGTCGCCGACTGACAGCCAGCAGCCCGGACCGCGGAAAAGTCCTGTTCTCCGAGGAGGGCCTGCGCGGCCCGGTGCATGGCCGGTGCATCCAACGCAGGGCCGCTCCAGGTCTGCTTCAGCACCTGTGGCAGCCCCATGCTGTCATCCGAGAACAGATAGATGTAGCGTCGCGCAACAGCCGAGAATCGGGCATGGAAGCAGCTGTCGACCTGTCGGGCCCAGCGTACGCGAACGGACGCTGGCAGTTTGCTGTTGGTACCGCGCACCCAGGCTCGCAGCGGTCGTTCGGCAAGGGAATCAAAGTGCACGACCTGACCGGTCGCATGCACGCCGGCATCCGTCCGGCCGGCGGCGGTCAGCTCGATCGGTGCGTCGGCAATCTGGCTCAGGGCCGCTTCGAGCAGGCCCTGGGCCGTTCGCCGCTGCGGCTGGCGCTGCCAGCCCGCCAGCGCACTGCCATCATAGGCAATGCCCAGCGCCGTGCGGATCACCGGCTGTGGCTCAGATGGTCTCCAGCAGCGTCTGGGCTTCCTGCTGCTGGCTTTCGCTGCCTTCCGTCAGCACTTCTTTCAGGATGTCGCGCGCGCCATCCTGATCGCCCATGTCGATGTAGGCCCGCGCCAGATCCAGCTTCGTCGACGTGCTGTCCTCGCCCACGTCAAACTCGAAATCTTCTTCGCCCGCATCGTCGGCAGCACCTTCCGTAGCCGTTGCGTCATCCTCGACAGCATCGGAAGGTGCATCGCTCAGGATGTCGTCGAGGTCCAGCAGATCATCGTCGAAGCCGGCCGCCGAAAGGCCGTCGGTCGGTTCGTCAGCAGCGGCACCATCAGCGTCCGCTGCATCCGGGTCGAAGTCGATGCCCAGATCACCGCCAAGCTGGTCGCTTGCACTGCTGCTGGTGACCATGCGCGTGGCGTCGTCGGCAGCATCCGCGGCAGATGTTTCCCCCGCAGCCTCGTCAAGCGGCGTGTCGTCGAACTCGAGTTCAAAATCGAGCCCTGAGTCTTCCTGATTCGCCCCGTCGGTCAGCTCAGCGGGAACCTCCGTCAGGGAATCGAGGTCCAGATCGAAGTCGGAATCCTCATCCTCATCGAGCTTGCTGAGGTCAGCATCCGCAAGATCGACGGTGGGGACGCTGTCCGTCTTGAGCTCCTCAATCCCCAGGCCATCGTTCAGGGAATCGAGGCTGAACTCATCATCGAGCGAATCCGAAGTAGTCTCATGGTCGAGCGCATCGAGGCTGAGCGAGCCGGCGTCAGCAACCGCCTCACCGGTATCCTCGCCATCGAATGGCTCGCCCTCGAGCGACTCCAGATCGATGGCTTCCTCCTGCAGCCGGCCACGCAACTCCTCGGCGGCCGCAAGCACCTCCGGTTCAGCGCCCGCAGCTTCGAGCTCGGCATACTGGGCTTCGAAGCCGTCCAGGTCGTTGGTTTCCGCGTACAGCTCGAGCAGCTTCAGACGGACGTCCTGACGGTGCGGGTCGGCTGCGAGCGCACCGCTCAACAACGTCACTGCCTGCGGGTAGCGGCCGTAGGCAATGTAGATCTCGGCCTCACCAACGACGTCGGCGGTCTCACCCCCGAGGGCATCGGCCTCCTGCGCAGGCTCCGCTTCGGGCGCCGCTGCAGCGAGCGTGTCATCGTCTTCGCCCAGGTCCTCGTCGAACGCAAGCTCTGTCGTTTCCAGCGGCTCGTAGTCCTCCTCCGCAGCAACCTCGTCCGGCCAGTGGTCGGCTGGGGCTTCCGCCGTCAGTGCGGTTTCGTCTTCGGCAAAGGCGGGTTCAACAGCCTCCGGCGTCTCGTAGAAGGCTGCTTCGTCTGCAGTGCGGCGACGCCGCGCGACAAATAGTCCGCCCACCGCAAGCGCAACGAGGCCCAGCGCGCCGCCGCTAAGCGCCATGGTGGATTGCCACCAGGGCTTCTGCGCCGCCGGAACCGGAGCGGGTGTCGCGGCCCGTTCTGCTGCCAGGCGCTGCACTTCTTCACGCATGGTGTTCAGCTGCGCCTGCAGATCAGCGATTTCCTGATTCTTGACCTCGAGTTGCCGGTCCTTGACCGCCAGCTCGCTGGTTGCGTTCTCGAGCTCACGATCCATCTTGTACGTCAGTTCATCGAGCTCACGAGCCAGGCGCTCGCGCTCCTCATCGACCAGGGCGCCACCGCCCTCGGTCCCAACCTCGGCCTCCGGATTGCCCTGCGCGCTGTCTCCGGCCTCAGCAACGATCCGAAGCTGACCGGTATCCGCCGCCGCCGGAGCGCTGGACGGCTCCGGTGCCCGGGTTGCATCGACCTGAGCTTTCAGCTCTGGACCCGCATCGGCAACGGTGGTCGGCAGCTTGCGGCCGGAACGCCAGGCTTCGTTCTCGAGCACGACCCGTTGCCGCGCCTGCTCCGGCGTCAGCTCACGGGCCTGTGCCGCCGTCGGAGTGCGCAGCACGTAGCCTGCCTTCAGCTTGTTCACGTTGTCATCGATGAAGGCGCGCGGATTGAGCCGCTTAATGGCGAGCATGTTCTGCTGCACGGTCACATCCGATGCCGGCAGCGTGTCCTGCGCAATCTTCCAGGCCGTATCGTTTCGACCCGTCATGCCGTAGCTACGATCCCCGCTGGCCGCCGGCCTCGCAGGTCCAGAAGCAGAACGAGCCGCTGGTGGGCGGCTCGATGCGGTAGTTCGACTTGGCGCGCTGGCCCCCGAGCCGGGGCTGCCGCGATCTTCGGGCGGCGGCGTGCGCGATGGCGCGCTGACCGGAGGCGCAGCGGCTTGCGTGAAGGTCGGCGGATCGAGCAGCACGGTGTACTCGCGGAGCATGCGGCCGCTCGGCCAGAGCACCTCGACGATGAAGTTCAGATAAGGCTCGGAAATTGCCTGCGAGCTGGTGACCTTGATGACCGGCTCACCACGGGGGCCTTTGACCACCTCAAAACGCAGCGTGGTGAGAAAGAAGAAACGTTCGACCCCAACCCGGTCAAAATCGTCGGCAGAGGCCAGCGAGACGCGGATTTCGCTGACCTCCAGCGCATCGGCGTCGTACAGCGAGATGTCGGCCTTGAAGCGCTCGTTCAGCGCCGACTGCAGGTCGAGCTCTCCAAGCCCGAGTGCCCAGCCGTTGGTCGCCGTCATTGCCAGCGCCAGCACGGCAATGATCCTTCGCGTTGTCATAGAGAGCCCCTTCAACTCACACCCGTCCACTCACACTCATCCTTAGTGCGGCGATCAGCGGCCGACGGCCGGACACTGATCGTTCCATTGCGCCAACGGTAGCGGAACCGCCACCGGCAAAACATGGATCAAGTAACAATTATGACAGTTTGGCCGGTTCGCAGTAAGTGTAGGCGGCATCGGTGGACACGCACCCACCCATGTGCAACTAAGTGTCGTATCCCCTTCCGAGCCGGTGCGTAGGACTCTGCCTTCGATTCTCAGGGCGCCAGCTGTCCCCGCTCAAGCAGCGCTTCTGCAATCTGCACGGTGTTCAGCGCAGCGCCCTTGCGCACGTTGTCGGCAACCACCCAGAGGTTCAGGCCGTTTGGGAGCGTGAGGTCGCGGCGAATCCTGCCCACGAATACCGGATCCGTTCCGGCGGCATGTTCAACGGGCGTTGGATAGGCGTCTGCCGCATCGGCAACCGACACCCCGGGCGCATGCTGCAACCAATCGATGACGTCGGCTGGATCAACCGGATCCGTAAGCTCGAGATGGACCGCTTCGGAGTGCCCGTAAAACACCGGCACGCGAACGCAGGTCGGATTGACCTGGATCGAGTCGTCTTCGAAGATCTTCGCGGTCTCCCAGACCATTTTCATCTCTTCACGCGTGTAGCCGTTGTCCTGGAAGGTGTCGATGTGGGGAACGGCGTTGAAGGCGATCTGCCGCGCCATCACCTGCACATCGATCGGGCGCATGTTCAGCAGGCTGGTCGTCTGCGTGGCGAGTTCCTCGACCCCGGAAGCACCGGCACCGGACACGGCCTGATAGGTCGCAACGGTGATCCGCCGAATCGGATTGCGGTCGTGGATCGGCTTCAGGGCCACCACCATCTGCATGGTCGAGCAGTTCGGATTGGCAATGATGTTGCGCTGCCGGACACCGGCCAGGGCGTGGGCATTAACCTCGGGGACAACCAGCGGTATCTCATCGTCGTAGCGGAACTGCGACGTGTTATCGATCACGATGCAGCCTGCCGCCGCGGCCTTCGGAGCGTACTCTGCGGATATGCTGCCGCCGGCAGAAAACAGCCCGATGTCGACGCCGGTGAAATCGAACTGGTCAAGCCGCTCCACGCGGTGGCTCTTGCCATGGAACTGAAAGCGCTTGCCCGCCGACCGCTCGCTGGCTAGCAGGTGCAGCGTCCGCACCGGAAAGTTCCGCTCCTCCAGGATCTCGAGCATCGCCTGCCCAACGGCACCAGTGGCACCGGCAATGGCAACGCTGAATCCCTCGCCCCGCTCCGACATTCCCTGCTCTGACATTTTCCTACGCTCTGGCATTACTGTGTTGTGATTGAGCGCGAGCGCCTCAGGCGCTCGCTGTCGGCCCCGCATGCAGCGCTTCGAGCACGGCAGCCCCCATGGCCCGGGTGCCGACCAGCTGCGTTCCCGGCTCCGCCTCCTGATAGAGATCCGCGGTCCGCAAGCCCTGGTCGAGAACCCGTGCGACGGCTTGTTCAATCGCAACACCGGCTGGCACGCAATCGAGGCTGTAGCGGCACAGCATGGCGGCGGACAGAATGGTCGCGAGCGGATTGGCCTGATCCTGGCCGGCGATGTCCGGCGCGCTACCGTGTACGGGTTCGTACAGCCCCTGCTGACCACTGTTTAACGACGCCGACGGCAGCATGCCCAGGGAACCGGTGAGCATGGCCGCCGCGTCGGACAGGATGTCGCCGAACAGGTTCCCGGTCACGAGTACGTCGAACTGCTTCGGTGCGCGCACCAGCTGCATCGCGGCATTGTCGACGTACATGTGGCTCAGCGCCACCTGCGGGTAATCCCGCGCCACCTCGCTGACGACCTCGCGCCATAGCACAGTAGCCTCGAGTACGTTGGCCTTATCGACGGAGCACAGCCGGCCGGACCGGCGGGCAGCGGCGTCGAAAGCCACGCGGGCGATACGCTCGATCTCGGATTCGGAGTAGACGTAGGTGTTGAAACCAACCCGCTGGTTGTCACGGGTCTCGATACCCCGGGGCTCACCGAAGTAGATCCCGCCGGTCAGTTCCCGGACGATGAGGATGTCGAGATCAGCGACCAGCTCCGGCTTCAGCGAGGAAGCGTTCACCAGCGCGGGAGCGAGCAGCGCCGGCCGCAGGTTGGCAAACAGATCGAGCCCGCTGCGCAGCGCCAGCAGCCCGCGCTCGGGCCGGACGTCGCGCGGCAACGTGTCCCACTGTGGCCCGCCGACGGCGCCCATGAGTATGGCATCGGCTGCCCGCGCCGCCTCGAGGGTTGCTGCCGGCAGCGGCTCGCCGGTCGCGTCGATTGCGGCGCCGCCAAGCAGGCCATCCACCCGCTTGACCTCGACGCCCTGCAGGCCCAGCGCCTGCTCGAGCACCGGCCAGGCTGTGCCGGTCACCTCGGGCCCGATACCGTCACCCGGCAACAGCAGTATAGTGCGGCTCATGCGCTGCCCTCCGGTTCGCCGAACAACCAGGGCGCTCGCGCATGGTGCCGTGCTTCGAACGCGCGGATTGCTTCACCCTGTTGCAGGGTCAACTCGATGTCATCGAGGCCGCGCAGCAGCTTTTCCCGCCGCGCCGCTTCGATCTCGAAGGTGCCGGCGACCTCACCGCCTGCTGCAACCGTCTGTGCGGCCACGTCAACCTCCAGCAGCAGCGACGCATCACCCATGACCCGGCTGAACAGCGCGTCGACCGTGGCTGCCGGCAGAACGACGGCCAGCACCCCGTTCTTGAAGCAGTTGTTGTAGAAGATGTCAGCAAAGCTGGGCGCGATGACGCAGTCGAACCCATATTCCTTGAGTGCCCAGACCGCATGCTCGCGGCTCGATCCGCAACCGAAGTTTTCCCGAGCGAGCAGCACCTTCGCACCCTGGTACGCCGCCTGATTGAGGACAAAGCCGCGGTTCAGCTGCCGCTCGTTCGGCGTCATGCCCAGTTCGCCCTCGTCCTCGAAGCGCCAGCCGTCGAACAGGTAATCCCCGAAGCCCGTGCGGCGGATCGACTTCAGGTACTGCTTCGGAATGATCTGATCGGTGTCGACATTGGCCCGGTCCAGGGGCACGGCATGACCGCTGATCGTCGTAATCGGTTTCATAGCAGGGTCCTCACATCGACGAAGTGGCCGGTCACCGCGGCTGCAGCGGCCATCGCGGGGCTGACCAGATGGGTGCGGCCACCATGCCCCTGCCGGCCCTCGAAGTTTCGGTTCGACGTCGATGCGCAGTGTTCGCCGACACCGAGGCGGTCCGGATTCATCGCAAGGCACATGGAGCATCCGGCGGCACGCCACTCGAAGCCGGCGTCGACGAAGATCTGCGCCAGCCCTTCGGCTTCAGCCTGCGCCTTGACCAGCCCGGACCCCGGCACGATCAGGACCTGCTTGACCGAGGCGGCTTTTTTCCGTCCCCGAACGACGGCGGCGGCGGCTCGCAGGTCCTCGATGCGAGCGTTGGTGCAGGAGCCGATGAACACCCGATCCAGATGGATGTCGGAGATCGGCTGGTCCGCGCCAAGGCCCATGTACTGCAGCGCCAGCCGGTAGCTTTCCGCCTTGACCGGGTCATCGACGGTCGCCGGATTCGGCGTCGCGCCGCTGATCGGCGCCACCATTTCCGGCGACGTGCCCCAGCTCACCTGCGGTGCAAGCGTTTCCGCGTCGATGTCCAGACGCCGATCGAACGCCGCATCGGGATCGGATCGCAGCGTCCGCCAGTAGGCTTCCGCCTGATCCCACAGCTCACCGACGGGCGCCAGCGGCCGGCCCCGGACGTAGTCCAGGGTCGTATCGTCAACGGCAATCATGCCCGCTCGTGCACCGGCCTCGATCGACATGTTGCAGACGGTCATGCGCCCTTCCATGGACAGCGCGCGGATGGCGCTGCCCGCATATTCAAAGGTGTGCCCGGTGGCCCCAGCGGTACCGGTGGCACCGATGATGGCAAGCACCAGATCTTTCGCGCTGACGCCCGTCCCCAAAACGCCGTCGACCTGTACCAGGAAGTTCTTTGCTTTGGCCTGTGCCAGACACTGGGTGGCGAGCACATGCTCTACCTCCGAAGTCCCGATCCCCTGGGCCAGACAGGCAAAGGCGCCGTGCGTCGACGTGTGCGAATCACCGCAGACGACGGTCATGCCGGGCAGCGTGGCGCCCTGCTCCGGACCCATGACGTGCACGATCCCCTGGCGCTGATCGGTGATGTCGATCTGGCGGATGCCGAAGGTCCGGCAGTTGGCGTCGAGGGTCTCGACCTGCTCCTTGGCAATGGGATCGTCGATACCTTCGAGACCGAGCTCGCGCCGCTCGGTCGGCACGTTGTGATCGGGCGTCGCCAGGTTGGCACCCAGGCGCCAAGGCTTGCGCCCGGCAAGGCTGAGCCCTTCGAACGCCTGCGGCGAGGTCACCTCGTGCAGCAGGTGCCGGTCGATGTAGATCAGGGACTGACCATCCTCCCGCTGCCCAACGAGGTGATCGTTCCAGACTTTGTCGTATAGCGTCACACCCATGGCCGGGGTTCTTCCGTAACTCGCAGATGAGCGCGAAGTCTAGGGAGGCTAGTTTGATAACACAAATGAATGATTTTTATATTTCAAATTCCAATATGGAATCATAATCCGCTAAGCTGCGGTCAGGACCGCTGCAATCCAGGGCTCAAACCGGAGCCCCCGCCGGTGACGGAGGACAGCCACCCAATGAAGCAGAGCGAACTGGAAGCCTTTCAGGCGGTTGCCGCTACCGCATCGTTTTCCCGCGCCGCCGAGCAGCTGAAACTGACGCAGCCCGCCGTCAGCAAACGCATCGCCAATCTGGAGGACAGCCTTGGCACCCGCCTGTTCGATCGGGTCGGCAAACAGGTGCTCATGACACCGGCTGGCAGCGCCCTGGCCGGCGAGGCAGGCAAGGTTCTCGCCGCGATGCGCGATGCGGAGCGTGCGATCGCAGATCTATCCGGTGAACCGTCGGGCACCCTGCGGGTCGCCACCTCGCACCACATCGGCCTGCATCGCCTGGCCCCGATCCTGCGGGCCTATGCGGCCGCCTACCCGGCGGTGCAGCTCGATATCCGCTTCGAAGACTCCGAAGACGCCCACCGGCTGGTGGCGAATGGTCAGGTTGAACTGGCGGTCGTGACCCTGGCCGATGCGCTCAGCCCGACCTTGGAGACCTTGCGTGAGGAACGGGTGTGGCGCGACGAGCTGCGCTTCGTGATCGCAGCCGATCACTCGCTGGCGCGTCGCAAGCGGGTGACCCTGGCCCAGCTGGCCGATGCCCCGGCCATACTGCCCGGAAGCAAAACCTACACCGGGCGTATCGTCAGCGAGCTTTTCGCCAGCGCCGGCCTGTCCCTGGAACCGACGCTGTCGACCAATTACCTGGAAACGGTTCGAATGCTGGTCGAAGCCGGGCTGGGCTGGAGCATGCTCCCGGAAAGCCTGATCGGCGACCTGGCCCGGTTGCCGGTCCGCGTGCGTGCCAGCCGCGATCTCGGCATCGTCGACAACCCGGAGCGCTCGGCAAGCATTGCCGCGCAGCGCTTTGCTGCCACCGTGCGCCGCTTCGGCGACGGCAAGGGCTGAGGGTTAACGATCGCTGGCCTGCTCGAGCCAGCCCGGATTCTGTCCCCGTTGGCGTAGCAGCTGATCCATCAACACCAGCGCCACCATGGCTTCCGCGATCGGGACCGCACGGATCCCTACGCATGGGTCGTGGCGCCCCTTGGTAACGACTTCGACTGCCTTGCCGTCGCTGTCGATGGAGCGCCCGGGCGTCGTGATGCTCGACGTCGGCTTCAGCGCGATGCGTGCCACGATTTCGTCACCCGAGGAGATGCCACCGAGCGTGCCGCCGGCGTGGTTGCTGAGAAACCCCTCCGGCGTGATCTCGTCGCGATGTTCCGTGCCGCGCTGGCTCACGACGGCCGCACCGTCGCCGATCCCCACCGCCTTGACAGCGTTGATGCCCATCAGCGCGTAGGCCAGCTCTGCATCGAGCTTGCCGAACACGGGCTCACCGAGACCGACCGGCACGTTGCGGGCAACGATCGTCACCTCCGCGCCAATGGAATCCCCGTCGCGCCGCAGCGAATCGATCAGCTGCTCCAGGGCGCTGAGCTGCTGCGGGTCCGCACAGAAAAACGCGTTCTGCTCGATCGCTTCGGGATCGTGAAAGCCGAGCTCCAGAGACCCGATCTGCGAGAGATAGCCCTGAATTGTCACGTCGTGCTGCACGCGCAGGTACTTTCGGGCAATCGCACCGGCAGCCACCCGCATGACCGTTTCCCGTGCCGAGGAACGGCCGCCGCCGCGGTAGTCGCGATGCCCATACTTGCGATCGTAGGTCAGATCGGCGTGCGCGGGCCGATACAGCTTGGCGATTTCTGAGTAGTCGCGGCTGCGCTGGTCGGTGTTTTCGACCACGAGCCCGATGCTGGTGCCCGTGGTTCGCCCTTCAAACACGCCGGACAGGATACGCACCTGATCCGCCTCGCGACGCTGCGTCGTGTAGCGCGACTGGCCGGGCCGACGACGATCCAGGTCCGGCTGCAGATCAGCCTCGGACAGCTCGAGCCCCGGCGGGCAACCATCGACGATGGCACCCAGCGCCGGACCGTGGCTCTCACCGAAGGTGGTCAGGCGAAACTGTTGGCCGAAGCTGTTACCGGACATGACACCACGTCGAGCAGAAAGGCGCTGCAGTATGCGCAGCCCCCCAGAGTGCTTCAAGCAGGACCTTCGAGCCAGGTCTGTGCCGGACTGAAGCGGCTGTGTCGGTCAGACTACCGCCAGTGGCACGACCACCGCCACGCCATCAGGGTGCCATGCGAGGTGCCCACCTTCCTGCTCGACGGCAGCGGTAGCGATCGTCAGGCCGAGCCCGACGGCATCCGGCACGCAGGCCTGGCCAAGACGGTTGAACGGTTTCAACGCATCCAGCCAGCGTGCCTGCGGTATGCCGCGCCCACCGTCCCGCAGCAGCAGGCAGAGATGCGTGCCCTCCACCGTGCTGGTGAGCGATGTCTGCGCCGCCGACCCGTAGCGGTCGGCATTGGTGCGAAGCTCCGCCAGTGCCCGACCAAGACGCTGGACGTTCACGCGTACCTGGCCCTCGGGCACCGCGCCCTCAACCTCCAACGCTTCAGCCAGCCTTACAATGGCCATGGTCTGCTGCTCGACCGGTGCCATGACCCGGCTCAAGGGCAACAGCCGATCGAACATGGCCTGCAGCAGCTCGGCTCCGGCATCGAGAAACCCCAGCCATTGCCGCTGTTCGGCATCGAGGTCCGACAGTGACTGACCCAGCAGGGCAGCAAAAGCACGCACATGGCGCACCGGTGCACCGACATCGTGGCTCAGCGCATACACCAGGGCGCTGAGCTGCTGATCCGGTGCAGCCGGCACCGCGGCCAAGGCCGCTGTAGACGGGCCAGCGGCCAGTGGGTGTGCTGACGCCCGGCGGGTCCCCGTATCCGGTCCGGCACCTGGTGATCGTGTCTGATCAGTCATCGAGGTCCTGCGGTGAAAACCGTGCTCCTAAGGGTTCGGCGGGCCGCTCACTGGCACGCATCAGCCGGCAGGTACTCCGACGTGCTGCGGGATTTGCACTAAGCTGAAGCAACAGCACCTCTTAACAAGGTCGTTTCTCCCACGCTATGCTGCCCTTCTCTGCGCCCGACGAACGCCTGCGTTTCTTGAGTCTAGTCGCTGAAAGCGCACCGGACTTCGTGTTCGTCAAAAACGCCCGCTACGAGATTGTCTACGCCAATCCGGCTTTCCTCGAAACCTACCCGCCAGAAGTCCGCGATTCGGTGCTGGGGACCACCACGGTGGAGCACTACACGCCGGAGGCCGCCGAAGCGTTTTTGCGACAGGACCGGGATGCCTTCGAGACCGGAAGTTCCGAGGTTGTGGAGACAGTCTGCTTTCCCGATAGGAAGGTTCGTATTCTGAACACCAAAAAGGTGCGCTTCGAGAACGACTACTGCGAGCGCTTCGTGCTCGGTGTCGCTCGTGACGTGACCGATGAGCGCCTGATTCAGAGCGCGCTGGAAGAACAGACCGAACGCTTCCAGCTCGCTCTCGACGGGGCTGCGGTCGGTATCTGGGAGTGGACCCTGACGGACAACTCGCAGCACTTCTCGACCCGCGTCCACGAGCTGCTCGGCTACCCACCCGACACGCCGCCGGACCACTTCTCACAAGCCCAGTTTCTGGAGCTGGTGCATCCCGATGACCGCCAATTGCTGGATGATGCGACCATCGCCCATCTGCGGGATCACGAACCCTTCGACGTGGAGTACCGGATCCGGCGGGTCGACGGCGAGCTGATCTGGGTGCACGCGCGCGGCCAAGCGCTCTGGGATAACCGTGGCAATCCCTACCGGATGGCGGGCAGCATCAGCGACGTGACGGTGCGGCGGCAGGCCACAGACAAGCTGCTCGCGGCCAACGCGGAGCTGGAACGCTTCGCGTTCGTGGCCTCTCACGATCTCCAGGAACCGCTACGCATGCTGAGCAGCTTCTCGGGCCTGCTGACACAGGAGCTTGGTGGTGAGCTGTCGGAAGCGGCGCGGGAATACCTCGGCATCATCGAAAACAGCGCCATCAGGATGCGGTCGCTGATCCTCGATCTGTTGAGCTATGCGCGGCTGAATGCGACGCAGCGACGGGACCATGAGACAGACCTCAACGATGCGCTTGCAGAGGCACTGACCAACCTGACCGGTTCGATCGACGAATCCGGGGCCTGCATTCAAGCGATGGCCCTACCGACAGTTGCGCTGGATCCGGATCAGGCGACCAGCCTGCTGCAGAACCTGATCGGCAACGCGATAAAGTACCGCCAGGTGCAGTCACCGCCGCAGATCGGCATCGCCTGTGAGCGCGACGGGGGAACCGTTCGCCTCAGGGTCAGCGACAACGGCATCGGGATCAAGGCGGCGTACTGGGAGCAGATCTTCGAACCCTTCAAACGGCTCGGCCGCGACCAGCCCGGTACCGGTATGGGCCTGGCAATCTGCCGCCGCATCGTCGAGCACGCCGGAGGCAACATTGCCGTCCGCTCCGAACCTGACTGCGGCAGCACCTTTACGATCGAGCTGCCGGCCATTGCCATCAGGGAGCACGGCATTGGCTAACCCGGCGCGCATCCTGCTGATCGAAGACAACCCCGCCGACGTTCTGCTGACCGAGCATGCCTTCCGCTCGAACGGCTTGCACAACGAGATCGACGTGTGCAAAGACGGCGAAGCCGCAATCGCCTATCTGCATGCCCATGACCACGACGATGAGACGTTGCCTCATCTGGTGCTGCTGGACCTGAACCTGCCCAAGGTGAGCGGCCTCGAGGTACTCCAGTTCATCAAACGCCACGACCGGCTGAAGCGGATTCCCGTGATCGTGCTGACCAGTTCGTCTGCGGGCCCCGACGTCGACCGCAGCTACGACGCCCACGCCAACGGCTACATCGTCAAACCGGTCGACTTTGGTCAGCTGCAGAACATCGTCAAGAGCATGGATGAGTTCTGGTTCTCGATCGTCGTGCTGCCCGGCCAGACCAGCAGCGGCAGCTAGCGGGTCGGCAGAGCCGCGGCCTGGAGCAGGAACACGCCGTCCAAGCCCTCGAATTCCTCGTCCAGCCAGCGTAGCGGCAAGGCGCGATGACGCGCCGCCAGGGCCGGCCGGCTGTGGCCAACCTCACCGAGGAAGGTGCCCCCTGCGCTCAACAGGTGATTCAGGGCCTCCAGCACCGGGCTGATCACCGCGAGACCATCGTCACCAGCGCCCAATCCCGTTGCCGGCTCCGCCCGGAACTCCGGCGGCAGCGCGGCCATGTCTGCCGCGTTCACGTACGGCGGGTTGCAGAGCACGAGATCAAATTGCCCGAGGGTGGCAACCAGCGCCCGGACATCCCCTTCCAGCACCTCGGCGCGCTGTTGAAGCCCGTGCTCCCGCAGGTTCAGCCGCGCCACGGCAACGGCACGCGGATCAAGTTCACAGAGCGTGACTTCGCAGTCGGGAAACAGCAGCCCGGCCACGATACCCAGACAGCCCGTACCCGCGCAGAGATCCAGCACCCGCCGCGGCGCACGGGGCAGCAGCGCTTCGGCCTGCTCGACCAGCAGGGGCCCGAGCGGCGAACGGGGAACGACCAGGCCCGGCTCCACGTGAAACTCGAGCCCAAGATAGCGACAGCGATGCAGCAGGTACGCCAGCGGTACCCGCTCGGTGATACGGCGTGCCGCAATCGCGCGCGCTTCTGACCACAGCACCGGATCCAGAGGACGATCGAGCACTGCCTCATCATCATCGAGCCCGCTCAGGGTCAGCAGCAGGTATACGGCCTCGTCCCAGGAATTATCGGTGCCATGCCCGAAGCAGAGCTCTGCCGCCTCGAACTGTGCTGCGGTGCGTTGGATCGCCTCGCGCAGGGTAACGGGCGTAGCCGTTGCCAGCTCGGTCAAGGGCGATGCCATTCGGAGGGCAGAGCAAACTCGACGTCGACGTTGTCGGCACCGGTCATGAGCTCCTGTACCAGCACGCCCAGGCTCTTCCCTTCGAAGATGACCTGATACAGGCCCTCGACCAGCGGCATGTAGACTTCTACCTCACGGCTGCGGGCACGAACGACCCGCAACGTATTGACACCCTCGGCCAGCTTGCCGAGCTGCTCGACCGCCTCATCGAGGGACTTGCCCTGGCCGATCAGCTCGCCCAACCGGTAGTTGCGGCTGAGCGGCGAGGTACAGGTCACCAGCAGGTCTCCAACGCCGGACAAGCCGAGGAAAGTAAAGGGATTGGCGCCCTGCACCACCGCAAACCGGCTCATCTCGGCGAGCGACCGCGTAATGAGCATGCCGATGGTGTTCTGCCCGACGTTCAGGGCCGCCGCCATACCGCAGACGATGGCGTAGATGTTCTTCAACGCGCCACCGAGTTCGACGCCGTAGAGATCGGGATTCGGATACACCCGGAACGTGCCGCTCTTGAGTACGGCGAGCACCTTACTGCGCAGCTCCGCATCGGGGCTGGCGATGACCGTCCCGCTGAACTGCCCCTGGGCGATCTCTTCGGCCAGGTTGGGCCCGCTCAGTGCCCCCACCGCGCAACCCTTGATTTCCTGCGCCAGGATCTCGCTCATCAGGTGGAAACCATCGCCCTCGATACCTTTGGTCATGCTGATGAGGCCGGTGCCGGGCTTTACGATCGGGCTCAGCTGCCGGGCCACCACGCGGAAGGCCGCGCTGGGCACGCTGACGAACAGCAGGTCCGAGCCGGCAACGGCCTGGTCCAGGTCACCCGTTGGCTTGACCGAGGCCGGCAGCGGGTGCCCGGGCAGGTAACGTCGGTTTTCCCCGTGGGCCAGGGTATCGGCCACCTGCTCCGGATCGCGCATCCAGAGCCAGGTCGGGTGGCCGTTGCGGCCGAGGATGTTAGCGACGGCGGTCCCGAAGTTACCGCCGCCGATGACTGCAATCTGCATGTGCAGACTTTACTTGGAGAGCAGCTCCAGCAGCAAACGGTTGATCCGCTGGACGTAGGCCGAGGAATCGTCGAGCGCAGTGCCATCGGCCAGAGCTGCCTGATCGAACAGAATCAGCAACAGCTCCTGAAAGCGATCCTCGTCGGCCTCATCGGCCAATCGCTCAAGCAGGGCATGCTCCGGGTTGTACTCGAAGATCGGCTTGCTCTCGGGCAACGCCTGGCCACTCGCCTCCATGATGCGGCGCATCTGCGCGCCCATCGCGAACTCGCTGAGCACCAGGCAGGCCGGCGAGTCCTTGAGCCGCTTGGATGCCCGCACCTTTTCAACGCGCTCGCCAAGCGCACCCTTAATCCGCTCCGCGAGAGGATCATCGGCATCGTCAGCATCATCCTCTGCCTGCTCCGGGTCCCCGGGCAACTTCAGATCGCCGCGCATGACGTCGGTCATGGGCTTGCCGTCGAACTCGTTGAAGGAGCCCATCATCCACTCGTCGATCCGGTCACACAGCAGCAGCACTTCGATGCCCCGGTCCTTGAAGACCTCAAGGTGCGGGCTGTTACGGGCGTTGGTGAGCGATTCGGCCGTCAGGTAGTAGATTGCCTCCTGACCATCCACCATACGGCCGAGGTAATCCTCGAGGCTGACGGTTTTCTGATCACCGCTCTCCCGGGACGAATGAAAGCGCAGCAGCCCGGCAATGGTTTCCCGGTTGCCAAAGTCCTCCCCGACGCCTTCTTTGAGCACTTCACCGAACTCATCGATGAACCCCTGGTAAGCCTCCGGATCATCCTTACCGAGCTTCTCGATCATGCTCAGCACGCGCTTAGTTAGTGCGGACTTGATCGAAGTGACCTTGTCGTCCTCCTGCAGCAGCTCACGCGACACGTTCAGCGGCAGATCGTTGGAATCCACAATGCCTTTGACGAAGCGCAGATAGAGCGGCAGGAACTGCTCCGCCTCGTCCATGATGAAAACCCGCTGCACGTAGAGCTTAAGCCCCTTCGGCGCTTCGCGGTTCCAGAGATCGAACGGCGCCCGCTTCGGCAGATACAGCAGGCTGGTGTACTCGAGCTTGCCTTCGACGCGGTTGTGGCTCCAGGCCAGCGCATCTTCGAAATCATGGCTCACATGCTTGTAAAAGGCCTGGTACTCGTCGTCTTTGACCTCCGAACGGGAACGCGTCCAGAGTGCCTGCGCGGAGTTGACCGCCGTCCATTCCGGTGCCGCCTCCGGCGGGTCGCCGTCTTCCGCCACCTCGCCATCGGGCGCTTCGACTGCCGGTGCCTCTAGCATCTCTACCGGTACCCCGATGTGGTCCGAGTAGCGGGTCACGATGTGCCGCAGCCGGTAATCATCGGCGAACTCTTTGGCGTCCTCGCGAAGGTGCAGAATCACGTCGGTGCCCTGCGCCGCGCGCTCGGCATCGGCGATGGTGAACTCATCCTCGCCCTGCGAGGTCCAGCGGGTTGCAGCGCCCTCACGGCCGCGCGTGACGACTTCCATTTCGTGAGCCACGATGAAGCCGCTGTAGAAGCCGACGCCGAATTGGCCGATCAGCGCAGCATCCTTTTTCTGATCCCCCGTGAGCTGCTCCAGAAACTCAGCGGTACCGGAACGCGCGATGGTCCCGAGGTTGGCGACCACTTCGTCTCGCGTCATGCCGATCCCATCATCGGAAATCGTCAGCGTAGCGGCTTCCTTATCGAAGCCGATCCGGATGCTGGGCGATTCCGGCATCATCACTTCGGCGTTCGAGAGCGACTCGAAGCGACGCTTGTCGATGGCATCGGACGCGTTGGAAATCAGCTCGCGGAGAAAGATTTCGCGGTTGGAGTACAGCGAGTGGATCATCAGCTTCAGCAGCTGCTTAGCTTCAGTCTGAAAACCGTAGGTTTCCTGCGCAGGTTCAGCCATGGGGGGGCTCCAGTTGATCGACTGCGGCCACTATGGGGACGGACCACAACTTTTCAATGGTTCACACCGGGAAATCACCGGAACCCAAGAGCACGAACCTGGACTGCGGCCACGACGCCCAGGGCAACACACAGCGCCGGCCGCGGGTGGTCCCAGCCGGGGCGCTGGCGTTACAGTGGCCAACTGCGATCACAAGAGGGGTATCGGCATGACCGTCGAATCAGAGCAGGACGTTCAAGGGCTGCTGGCCTGCGGCAGGCTGGTACGCCGAGTGTTCGAGCGTATGCGTGCCGCCGCCCGGGCGGGTGTCACCACAGCCCAGCTGGATGCGCTGGCCAGCGCCGAGTTCGCGCGCACCGGTGCCACCTCCGCCCCGCAGCACTTCTACGATTTTCCGGGTGCCACCTGTATCAGCGTCAACGAAGCTGCCGCCCACGGCATTCCCTCGCCGGACTGCCGGCTGCGGAACGGCGATCTGGTGAACATCGACGTTTCCGCGGTGCTGAACGGCTACGTCGCCGACATGGGGGAGTCTTTCGTCGTCGGCCCGGTGAGCGGCGGCAAGCTGCGTGCGCGCGAGCGTATCTGCCGCGCGGTAAAGCAGGCCGTCCAGCTCGCGATTGATGAGATCCGACCAGGGCGGTCGCTCAACGTGATCGGCGATGCGGTGCAACGGGTCGCCGACCGCCACAGCTACCGCATCGTTGAAAACCTCGGCAGCCACGGCGTCGGCCGCAACATCCACGAGGAACCGTCTTACATCCCGCGTCGCAATCCTAAGGAACGTCGGCAGCTGACCGAGGGGCTGGTGCTGACCGTCGAGCCGTTTTTCACGACCGGCAGTGTTTGGGTTGAGGAAGCCGGGGATGGCTGGACCCTGTCCACGGCGCCCGGCGAGCTGATCGCTCAGTGTGAGCAGACCGTCATCGTTCGCAGCGCGGGACCGCTAGTGGTGACTGCGGCTGCCTGACGACAGCCGCATCTTTTATCCCGTCCCGGGAAGATCAGGGCCGGCAGGAATCAGCTCCAGCCGGTAACCTCCGCAAGGGCGTCGCCAATCTCTGCCAGACTCTTGGTTGTGCGCACACCCGCGGCCTCGAGGGCCGCAAACTTCTCGTCCGCCGTACCCTTGCCCCCGGCAATGATGGCGCCGGCATGGCCCATGCGCTTGCCGGGCGGTGCGGTGACCCCGGCGATGTAAGACACCACCGGCTTGGTGACGTTGGCCTTGATGAACTCGGCAGCCTCTTCTTCAGCGGTGCCGCCGATTTCACCGACCATGACGATTGCTTCCGTCGCCGGATCGGCTTCGAACAGCCCAAGTATGTCGCGGAAGTGACTACCGGGGATCGGATCACCGCCGATGCCCACACAGGAACTCTGGCCAAACCCACGGTCGGTGGTCTGCTTCACTGCCTCGTAGGTCAGCGTCCCGGAGCGTGAGACGATGCCGACCTTGCCCGGCAGGTGGATGTCGCCGGGCATGATGCCGATCTTGCATTCTCCCGGCGTGATAACACCGGGGCAGTTCGGGCCAACCAGGCGCGCACCACTCTGATCGACGAGCGCCTTGACCGCCAGCATATCGAGGGTCGGAATACCTTCGGTAATGCAGACGATGAGCTCGATCCCCGCCGCCAGGGCTTCCAGTATTGAATCCTTGCAGAACGGTGCCGGAACGTAGATTACCGAGGCAGTTGCCCCGGTTTCGGCCACGGCCTCTGCCATGGTGTTGAAGACCGGCTTACCCAGGTGCGTGCTGCCGCCCTTCCCAGGGGTCACGCCGCCAACCAGCTGGGTGCCGTAGGCGATCGCCTGCTCGCTGTGCAGCGTGCCCTGCGAGCCGGTGAACCCCTGGCACAGAACCTTGGTGTCTTTGTTGATCAGAATACTCATGCGGCACCTCCGGCAGCTGCAACAACCTTTTCTGCGGCATCGACCAGGCTGGTTGCCGGAATGATGTTCAGGCCGCTTGCGGCCAGGCGGTCAGCACCAGGACCGGCGTTGTTGCCTTCGAAGCGGACCACGACGGGCACTTCGACACCAACTTCCTGCACCGCGGCGATGATACCGTCAGCGATCGTCACGCAGCTCACAATGCCGCCGAAGATGTTGATGAGCACGGCTTTCACGTTGCTGTCGGAAAGGATGATCTTAAACGCTTCACCCACCGTCTCCTTGGTCGCGCCACCGCCGACATCGAGGAAGTTGGCCGGTGCGCCGCCATAGAGCTTGACCAGGTCCATCGTACCCATGGCCAGCCCGGCGCCATTCACCATGCAGCCGATGTTGCCGTCCAGCGCCACGTAGTTCAGGTTGAACTGAGCAGCCTGCGCCTCGCGCTCGTCTTCTTGCGTCGGATCTTCCATGGCCGCAACGGTTTTCTGGCGGTAGAGCGCGTTCCCGTCAATGTTCAACTTCGCGTCCAGGCAATGGATGTTGCCTTCGTCGGTGATCACCAGCGGATTGATTTCCAGGAGCGCACAGTCGAGATCCTGGAACAGCTTCGCGAGGCCCATGAAAACGTTCGTGAACTGCTTCACCTGGTTCGCATCGAGCCCCAGCTTGAAACCGAGTTCGCGACCCTGGTAGGGCTGCGCGCCCACTGCTGGATCGACGACGGCTCTGAGGATCTTGTCCGGCGTTTCTTCAGCAACCTGCTCGATCTCGACACCGCCTTCGGTCGAGGCCATGAACACCACGCGCCGCGAGCCGCGGTCAACAACCGCGCCCAGGTAGAGTTCGTTGGCAATGTCGGTGCAGCTTTCAACATAGATCTTGCTGACCGGCTGCCCGTTGGCGTCGGTCTGGATCGTCACCAGGTTCTTGCCGATCCACTTGTTCGCGAAGTCCCGGATTTCTTCATGGGAGTCGGCAAGCTTCACCCCGCCGGCCTTGCCGCGCCCGCCGGCGTGGACCTGGACTTTGACTACCCAGCGGTCACCGCCGATCTTCTTCGCAGCTTCCACCGCTTCGTCCGCGGTATCTACCGCATAACCCTGTGACACGGGCAGGCCGTAGTCGGCAAATAACGCCTTGGCCTGATACTCATGTAGATTCATTTATCGCTGGTCATCCATCATGGTTGAAAAAAGTGACTATCCGTCCTGTCAGGCTCGCTTCTTGCGGTTCACCATATGTATGGCGTGGCCGGACACGCCGAGCGCCGCCTCGTGCACCGCTTCAGACAGGGTCGGGTGGGCAAACATCGTCAGGCCAAGATCCTCAGCGCTGGCATCGAACTCCATGGCAATGACCGCCTGGGCAATCAGCTCCGACGCCTGCGGTCCAAAGATGTGCACGCCAAGGATCCGGTCGGTTTCCGCATGGGCAATGATCCGCACGCTACCCTCTGTATCTGCAGCGGCCAGCGCGCGACCGCTGGCGGCGAAAGAGAAGCTGCCGACGTTATAGGGCTCGCCGCTGCCTTTGACCTCCTTCTCGGTCTTGCCGACCCAGGCCACCTCAGGGTGCGTGTAGATCACGGACGGCACGCAGTCGTAGTTGACCAGCGCCTTCTGGTCGGCAATACGCTCGGCGACCATGATGCCCTCTTCCATCCCCTTGTGCGCCAGCATGGGCCCGCGCACGACATCACCAACCGCGTAGACGTTGGGAGAGTCGGTCTGGCAGATATCGTTGACGAAGAGGAAACCACGCTCGTCGAGGTTGACGCCGCAGTTCGGTCCCAGCAGCCCTTCGGTGTAGGGTCGACGGCCCACGGCAACGATCAGCTTGTCGAACTCGATGGACTCCACGCCGTCTTTGTCTTCGTAGGTCACCGTGACCGTGCGCTTTGCGCCCTTGCCTTTGACCTCTGCTCCGGTCACGCGGGTTCCGAGCCGGATATCTAACCCCTGCTTGGTCAACGACCGCAGCGTGTCCTTGGCAATCTTATCGTCTGCCATCGGCAGAAAGTCCGCCATTGCTTCGAGCAGCACAACATCGGAGCCGAGCCGCGACCAGACGCTGCCGAGCTCGAGGCCGATTACGCCGGCCCCGATCACGCCAAGCCGCTGCGGGACGGCCTGGAACTCGAGGGCTCCGGTGGAATCGACGATTACATCGTCGGTCAGCGGGGTCGGTGGAATCTCTACCGGCACCGAGCCCGGCGCCAGAATGACGTGCTCCGCCGTCATGGTGTGGGTATTGCCATCATGATCGGTGAGCTGCACCTTGCGCCCTTCCATGAGCATCCCGGTGCCGGCAAGGCCATCAACGCCGTTGCCTTTGAACAGCGCGGCAACGCCGCCGGTCAGGCCGGCAACAACCTCGTCCTTTTTGGCGATCATCTGCGGCACATCGGCCTCGACCTTATCCACCTTGATCCCCAGCTCAGCAAACTTGTGCTGGGCATCATGGAACTTGTGCGAAGCGTCGAGGAGCGCCTTCGACGGGATACAACCCCAGTTCAGACAGGTGCCGCCGAAGACCGGCTTTCCATCTTTGCCGATCATCTTATCGATGCAGGCGGTCTCCAGCCCGAGCTGAGCACACCGGATGGCAGCATGGTAGCCCGCGGGCCCGGCACCGATCACAATGACGTCGTAGTGGTCTTTCATCTTTAAATTTCCAGCAGTATTCGGGCGGGGTCTTCGAGCAGTGACTTGATGGCGATCAGAAACTGCACCGCCTCGCGTCCGTCGATCAGTCGATGATCATAGGACAACGCCAGATTCATCATCGGCCGAATGACGATCTCGCCATCGACGACCACCGGGCGTTCCTGAATCGTGTGCATGCCGAGGATGCCCGTCTGCGGCGCATTCAGGATCGGCGTCGACAGTAGCGAGCCGAAGATGCCGCCGTTGGAGATCGTAAATGTTCCCCCGGACATGTCTTCGATCGCCAGCTTGCCGCTGCGCGCTTTGACACCATAGTCGCCAATTTTGTCCTCGATCTGCGCCAGGCTTAAGGCATCCGCATCGCGCACGACCGGAACCACCAGGCCGCGGTCGGTGCTGACCGCAACACCGATGTCGTAGTAGCCGTGATACACGATATCGTTGCCATCGATCGAGGCGTTGACGGCCGGGAACTTTTTCAGGGCCTCGACGCTGGCGCGCACGAAGAAGGACATGAAGCCTAGCTTGGTCCCGTTGTGGGCCGCCTGGAAGTCCACCTGATACCGCTTGCGCATCTGCATGATGGGCGCCATGTCGACCTCGTTGAAGGTCGTCAGCATCGCAGCGTTCTGCTGCACCTCGACCAGCCGGCGGGCGATGGTGGCACGCAGCCGCGTCATCGGCACGCGGCGCTCGACCCGCTCGCCGATCAGCGCTGGCTGCTCGACCGCCATGCCGCCGCCGGCGGCAACCGCCGACGGCTTTGATTCCGCAGGTTCAGACTCGGTACGCCCCTGTTCGGTGCGACCCTGTACGGCCCCTGCCACGTCCTCCTTGGTAACGCGGCCACCACGGCCGGTACCTTCGACGGTACGGATGTCGACACCGCTCTCTTGAGCAAGCTTGCGCGCCGCAGGGTTCGAGACAACCTCACCATCCTCTGCGCCTTCGGCATCGGCTGCTGCCGCGTCTGCAGCTTCGTCGGCCGCACCCGTTGCAACGGCACCGGCCTCGAAGTAACCAAGAACTTCCTCCGACAGCACGATGTCGCCGGGCGCCTTCAAGATCTCGCTGACCATCCCATCGGACAGCGCGTTCACCTCGAGAACGATCTTTTCGGTTTCGATCTCCACCAGCAGCTCGTCGCGATGAACCGCCTCGCCCGGCTGCTTATGCCACTCCGCAATCGTGCCCTCGCTGATCGACTCAGCGAACTGCGGCGCTTTAATTTCCTCTGCCATTAGCTGCTACACCTGTCCCTAATCTACGTGTTCTTGATCGCTGTCGCCGCCGCTCTGACCCACGTCAGCGGCAACGCCAGCGGCCCCGGCATCCGGCTCAATTGAAAAGCGCATCCTCGACGAGCTGTTGCTGCCGCTCGTTGTGCGTTCGCGCATAACCACCGGCAGGGGCCGCAAACGGGCCACGACCGGCATAGGCGAGATAAAGGTTGTCCTTGTGCTCGAGAATCACGCGCCGCATATGGTGCTGGCTCGAGTACCAGGCCCCCTGGTTCATCGGCTCTTCCTGGCACCAAACCACTTCCGTGAGCGCGCTGTAGGGCGCGATCGCCGCGGCCAGGTCGGCCTCCGGGAAGGGATAGAGCTGCTCGATACGCAGGATCGCGATGTGTTTTGCCTCTGCTTCGCGCCGCCGCTCAAGCAGCTCGTAATAAACCTTGCCGCTGCAGAGCACGAGCCGTGTCACCGCCGCCGGATCGATGTCGTCCAGCTCTCCGAGCACGGTCTGGAACTGACCGTCGCTCAGCTCCTCGAGCGTCGAGACGGCCAGCTTGTGGCGCAGCAGGCTCTTCGGCGACAGCGCCACCAGCGGCAAGCGCGCCGGTCGGATGACCTGGCGGCGCAGCATGTGGAACACCTGCGCCGGCGTGGTTGGCACACACACCTGCATGTTGTTCTGGGCACAGAGCTGAAGAAAGCGTTCGAGCCTGGCCGAGGAGTGTTCCGGGCCGGCCCCTTCGTAGCCGTGTGGCAGCAGCATCGTAAGCCCGCAGATGCGCTGCCACTTGGCTTCGCCGCTGGAGATAAACTGATCGATGACCACCTGTGCACCGTTGGCAAAGTCACCGAACTGGGCCTCCCAGATGATCAGCGAGTTCGGCCGGGTGGTCGCGTACCCGTACTCGAAGGCGAGCACCGCTTCTTCGGACAGCAGCGAGTCATAGATGTCGAAGGTGACGTCGTCGCGCAGGAAGTTCAGCGGGATGTGGCGGCGACCGGTCTTCTGATTGAACAGGCAGGCGTGCCGGTGGCTGAAGGTACCGACGCCTACGTCCTGTCCCGTGAGACGCACCGGATGACCTTCGTCGACCATGGACGCATACGCCATGACCTCTGCGAAACCCCAGTTGATCGGCATGGCCCCCGCGGCCATCCGGTTCCGGTCCTCGACGATTTTCTGCACCTGCCGGTGCAGAACGAAGTTGTCCGGGAACTCGTGCAGCCGGTTATTCAGCTCGAGAATCTTCTGGCGGTCGACCCGGGTGTCCCCAGGCGTTTCCCAGCTGTGGCCAAGGTATGGGGCCCAATTCACGAACAGTTCGGTGTTCGGCTCGTTGACGACGCTGAGGGCCACGCTCTGCCCGTCGTCCAGCCGCGCACGGTAGGTCTCAGCCAGCGCATTGGACTCTTCACGGTTGATCGAACCTTCGCTGTCGAGCTGGTCCACGTACAGAGAGAGCGTCGTCGGGTGCCGGCGAATGGTCTGGTACATCAGCGGCTGGGTCTTCATCGGCTCTTCAGCCTCGTTGTGACCTCGGCGCCGGTAGCCGATCAGATCGATCACCACGTCCTTGCGGAACTGCATGCGGTAGTCGACGGCCAGCTGCGCAACGAACATCACTGCCTCAGGATCGTCCGCATTAACGTGGAAGATCGGCGCCTGAATCATCTTGGCGACTTCGGTGCAGTACTCCGTGCTGCGGGCGTCAATCTGCCGGTGGGTGGTAAACCCGATCTGGTTGTTGATGATGATGTGAACGGTGCCGCCGGTCTTGAAGCCCCGGGTCTGGGACATCTGGAACGTTTCCATCACCACTCCCTGCCCGGCGAACGCCGCATCGCCGTGCATGAGGATCGGCACGACCAGGCCGTTCTCGTAGTCGCCCCGCCGGTCCTGCCGCGCCCGCACGGAGCCCTCGACCACGGGACCGACAATTTCCAGGTGCGATGGGTTGAACGCCAGCGCGAGGTGCATCTCGCCACCGGGCGTCATGACGTTGCTGGAAAAGCCCTGGTGATACTTGACGTCGCCGGTAACCTGCTCCTCGATGTCCGGAGCCTTGCCATCAAACTCTTCGAACAGATCCCAGGGGTTCTTGCCGAAGATATTGACCAGGACATTGAGGCGGCCCCGGTGTGCCATGCCGATCACGGCCTCGATCACACCATGCGAGCCGAGCCGCTGCAGCGTCTCGTGCAGCATCGGAATGAGGCTTTCGCCCCCCTCGAGACCGAAGCGCTTGGTGCCGGGATAGCGGCTATGGAGGTACTTTTCGAGTCCTTCCGCCGCGGTCAGCCGTTCCAGGATCGACTTCTTCTGCTCAACCCCGTAGCTGCCGCGGGTGCGCGCGCTCTCGAGCCGCTCCTGGACCCAGAGCTGCTCGGCAGCGTCGACGATGTGCATGTACTCACAGCCGACGTTGCCGCAGTAGGTCGCTTCCAGCGCGGCGATCAGATCCCGCAGCTTCGCGGTGCTCGCCCCGTAGTGGAACGGCGCGGTCTGAAATACCTCGTCGAGATCCGCGACCCCCAGCCCGTGATAGGCGAGATCGAGCACGGGCGTCGGCGGCCGTTCCATCATGCTCAGCGGATCAATGTTGGCTTTCTTATGGCCCCGGTGCCGGTAAGCGCTGACGAGTTCCACAACCCGCATCTGGGTGCGCTCGTGCTGGCTCTCGACGAGCTTGGAGACCTTTTCCGGCTGCGCCTTGAGCCGGTTCTTGCCAAGCCGCTCAAATTGATCGATGACCGTGCGATGCGAAACGTCTTTACGCAGCACCCCTTCGACCTGGGGCAGCTTCTCGAAGTACTCCCGCCACTGGTCGGCGACGGAAGCCGGATCGTCGAGGTAGCTCTCGTAGAGCGCTTCGATGTAGGCAACGTTGTTGCCCGCGAGATGGGAGGATCGCAGCATGCGCTGCATAAAGCTATCGACGCTTGGCTCGGCCATGCGAATGTTGACTCCGGTCAGTCCAGACGGCAGGTCATGAGCGTCGCGAAGGGGCTGCGCGGTTGGACCGAACACGGGGGTGAAACCGATGCTCGACCAGTATCGTGCAGTGGCTTATGTGTACAGCGACCCTCAAATTCGGGGCGCAAGCTTTTCACAGAACGCGCCCTTCTGCCAAGCGATCTCAGCGGTTTATGCCTCAAACCGAAGAAAAAAGACGCGCCCGTCGCTGGCTTCGAAGTCGCCGGGCAAACACCCCGCCAACACTCGTTGTGCTGTAGCAAGTTAAGCAGATGCAGGGTGCCGTGCACGGCGCTCCCCCGGCCGGTCAGCGCAGGGAGGATGCCGGCCGGGAGGACCCGACCGTGGGGTGGCGGCAGCTGCGCCAGCCGGCTGCTGTCGGCGCCGCGGGACTCTAGGTCCCCTGCTGCAGGAGCATGGTGCGGATCTTGCCAATCGCGCGCGTGGGGTTCAGCCCCTTCGGGCAGACGCTGACGCAGTTCATGATGCCGCGACAGCGGAACACGCTGAAAGGGTCGTCCAGCTTGGCGAGCCGCTCGGCAGTGGCGGTGTCGCGTGAGTCCGCCAGGAAGCGGTACGCCTGCAACAGGCCCGCCGGGCCGATGAACTTGTCTGGATTCCACCAGAACGAGGGGCAGGACGTCGAACAGCAGGCGCAGAGGATACATTCGTAGAGCCCGTCGAGCTCGGCTCGCTCCTCCGGTGTCTGCAGGCGCTCCTGAGCCGGCGGCGGCGAGTCGTTCTGCAGGTACGGATCCACCTTTTCGTACTGCTTGTAGAACTGGCTCATGTCGACCACCAGGTCGCGGATCACCGGCAGCCCGGGCAGCGGCCGAAGCACGAGCTTGTCCCGTTTCGCGACCTGCGATACCGGAGTCATGCAGGCAAGCCCGTTCCGCCCGTTCATGTTGATGCCGTCGGAACCACACACGCCCTCCCGACAGGAGCGGCGGAAGGTGAGCGAGGGGTCTTCCGCCTTCAGCAGCTCGAGTACCTCGAGCACCATCAGGTCCTTCCCCTCCGGCAGGTCGACGGACAGCGTCTGCATGCTCGGCGGCGCTTCCTGATCCGGGTTGTAGCGATAAATACTGACTTGCATAGCTTGCTCCGTTCGCAAAATCTGCTCAGTAGGTCCGTTCCATCGGTTGGAACGTATCCACGGTCTTCGGCGCGAAGTTCACCTCCCGCTTACCGACCCGCTTTTCTGCCGGGAAGTACATGCTGTGGCACAACCAGTTCTCGTCGTCCCGGGTCTGGTAGTCATCACGGGCATGGGCGCCGCGGCTCTCCTTGCGGGCCTCGGCGGCAACGGCTGTCGCTTCGGCCACTTCGAGCAGGTTATCGAGCTCCAGCGCTTCCATACGGGCGGTGTTGAAGCCCTGGCTCTTGTCGGCGAGGTGAGCATTGCCGATCCGTTCCCGCAGCTCAGCCAGCTGCCGAATGCCCTCCTGCATGTTTTTCTCGGTGCGGAAGACCCCGAAGCTGTTCTGGGTGATGGTCTGAAGATCTTTCCGCAGCGCTGCCACGGACTCGCCGTCCGACGACTCGTTCCAGCGGTTGAGACGGGCCATGGACTGCTCGAGATCGGACTCCGAGGCCTCGCGGTAGGCGACACCCTGGCGCAGGACTTCCTCGATGTGCATGCCGGCGGCTCGGCCGAAGACCACGAGGTCGAGCAGCGAATTGCCGCCCAGACGGTTCGCCCCGTGCACGGAGACGCACGCGGCTTCACCTGCCGCATACAACCCGCCGACGAGCGCTTCGTTGCCATCGCTCCCCTGGGTGATTGCCTGACCGCTGACCCCCGTGGGAATCCCGCCCATCATATAGTGGCAGGTCGGAACGACAGGCACGGGTTCCTTGACCGGATCGACGTGGGCGAAAGTGCGCGCCAGCTCCAGGATGCCCGGCAGCCGGGAGTTCAGCACCTCTTCACCGAGGTGATCGAGCTTCAGCATCACGTGGTCACCGTTCGGGCCGCAGCCGCGTCCCTCGAGGATCTCGATCACCATGGAGCGGGCGACGACATCACGTCCGGCGAGATCCTTGGCGGTTGGTGCGTAGCGCTCCATGAAGCGCTCGCCATCCTTGTTGATGAGGTAGCCACCCTCACCCCGACACCCTTCGGTCATCAGATTGCCAGCGCCGGCAATGCCCGTCGGGTGGAATTGCCACATCTCCATGTCCTGCATCGGGAAACCCGCCCGCAGCGCCATGCCGATTCCGTCGCCGGTGTTCATGTAGGCGTTCGTCGTGCTGGAGTAGATGCGACCAGCTCCGCCCGTTGCGAGCACGGTGGCCTTTGATTCGACGAAGACCGTCTCACCAGTTTCGATCTCGATCGCTACGACCCCGACCACGTCGCCGTCCTGGTTGCGGACCAGATCAACGGCAAACCATTCGTTGAGAAACGTGGTGTTGGCCCGAACGTTGGCCTGATACAGCGTATGCAGCAGTGCGTGTCCGGTGCGATCCGCTGCCGCACAGGTCCGCGCGGCCTGCCCGCCGAAAGGACGCTGGTAGATCCGGCCCTCCTCGGTGCGGGAAAACGGCAGTCCCATGTGCTCCAGCTCGAAGACCGCCTGTGGGCCTTCGCTGCACATGTACTCGATGGCCTCCTGATCGCCGATGTAATCCGACCCTTTGACGGTGTCGTACATGTGCCAGCGCCAGTCGTCGTTCGGGTCGTCGCTCGCGATAGCGCAGGTGATGCCGCCCTGGGCGGAAACGGTGTGGGACCGGGTGGGAAACACCTTCGTGATCACCGCCGTTTTCAGGCCGCTCTGCGCAAGCTGCAGGCTGGCGCGCATGCCAGCGCCGCCCCCGCCTACGATGACGCCATCGAACTCCATTTTACGAATTCTGCTCATTGCTTTTCTCAGCCTTACTGTTCTTTAGCACTGCCGTTTGCCGGCCCTGCCGTTCTCGATCCTTACTGCTGTTTCAGCCTCGCGGTTCCGCGCCGCCGCGATCAGGGCGCGACCCGCTTCTTTCCGGAAATGATCACAAAGCCGGGGTGACTCCGGCGTCAGTCCGCAGCAACTGAACCCGTGGTTCGCTCAGCTGCTCCAGAGGATGTTCAGCCCCCAGACGACGAACACGAAGATGACCCCCAGGCACAGTGCCTGGTACGCCAACCGTATTGCTGTGGCGCTGCCGCCCACGTGCGCCTCGCGCAGGTAGTCCGTCCCGATGGTCCACATGCCGATCCAGGCATGGGCCGCGAAGGCCAGCACGGCCAGCGTGCTGAACATGCGCATGCTGGTCCCGTTGAAGTAGGCCGTGAAGGCTTCGTAGTCGACCTCGGGAGTGACAAAAAAGAAGCCCAGCACGCAGATCGAGTACAGAGCGAGCACCGCAGCGCTGACCCGCTGGACGACAAAATCAGACAGGCCCGACCGCGTCAGGCTCGTTACGTTGGCTACCATACCAGGCCTCCCATGGCTGCTGCCCAGACCGCCGAGAGCACGAACACGGCCGTGGACCCAAAGCGAGCGGCCTCCGGGGTGTCGCCGAAATGAAAATCGAGAAGCATGTGCTTGATGCCCGCTATGAGGTGATAGCCGAGCGTCGCCAGGGCAATCCACAGCACCAGCTGCACCAGGCTGACGTCCAGCAGGGCCCGAGCTTCCTCGAAGCCAGCCGGCGAAGCCAGCGCCACATCGAGCACGTACAGCAATCCGAGCGCTGCGCCAAACAGGATCACCCCGGTGATCCGGTGGGTGATGGAGGCGATCGCCGCCACAGGCCAGGCGAACTGGAATAGATTCAGGTAAGTAGGCCGGGTCGATTTCATGTGCTGCGCGCTGCTCCAGATTTCGGTTGAGTCGTGCGTTTATCGGTCATTGTCTGTGTTCAAGTGAACGGCCCTGCGGTCCACTAACCAGGGTCGCCTATCAGCTGGGTTCTTCTTATTCACCCCGGGCCTTTTTGTTTCGCCCAGGCCTTCTAGTTGACCGTGGCCTCTTTTCGCCCCTGGCCACTCTTTGCCCGTCGCCTCTTTTTGTCCGGGCAGAAGTCGCCTGGATCAGCCAGCCCCGGTCAGCCTGCGAGGACAGGACGAACCCAGCTGCGCCGAGGCGTGGCCTCCGGAACCGTTGTACCGGCTCTGCAGGCCGTTGGACAGAAGCCGCGACTCGATGGTCGGACCACCGTTCGCGGTCCGTCAGCCTGCTAACCGCTGCGAAAGCGGTGCCTCGCTCCTGTTGCTGGCAGGCTGTCTGCCTGGCAGCCCGTCCTTTTGACAGATCGTCGCGTTTCACGAACCCCACCGCAGCAAGGCCATCCCGCTGCGGTGAGACCATGCCGCCGCAGCAAGCCGCGCCTCGGTGCAACCCTCGAGCTGTTCCTCTTATGTTTTCCCTGTGGGCCCCTAGGCCCGTGCGCGCGGGTGTCCCTCAATGGTTCCCGGGGTGGTCATCACGCTGTTCGAGTGGCTGTAACCGATCATTTTTAGTGTACGTCGAGATGTCACGGAATGCCATGCAGGGGCGCCAGATCACCCGGAACAGGTACGTGTCGAGCGATCAGTTTCACACCCTTGGGCGCCCCAAAGACGGCCGGAAAGCACTATACTCGGCGTCGGGGATAGGCGCTCGGGTCTGCACACCACGACGCTCAGTACTGCTTTTGGACGCCACGAACTGATGCCGGAATATCGGGTAGGCCCGGTCGCTGGCTCGCCGTGCCGGGTTCCATCGGGTGCGGCGCCGAGCATCGGCCTGCGGGTCGAACCGAGGCAAGACAAAAGCTTGTGGTAGCCGGTGGCGACAACTGCCGCGAAGGCGTCCCGGCGGTAAGAGTGGCCGGACAGAAGCACGACCGGACAAGAGCACAACCGGGCAAGAGCACGACCGGACAGAAGAACAACAGACTGGCTGACACAGATCGAATATCTGTTCATTTAGGGAGCAAGAATGGCTGATCAGGCACCGAAAACTGCAAAGCTGACCATAGACGGCGACGACACCGTCTATGAGCTACCGATACACAGCGGGACGGTGGGGCCGTCGGTCATCGACGTCGGCAAACTCGCGGCGAGCGGCTACTTCACCTACGACCCGGGTTTCGTTTCGACCGCAGCGTGCGACTCGGAGATCACCTATATCGATGGCGGCAAAGGCGTGCTGCTGCATCGCGGCTATCCCATCGAGCAGCTTGCGGAGCAGTCCGACTATCTGGAACTCTGCTACCTGCTGCTGAACGGCGACCTGCCGAACGCCGACGAGAAAGCCGACTTCGTCAACACCATCAAATACCACACCATGGTGCACGAGCAGCTGGTCGGCATGTTCCGCGGCTTTCGCCGCGATGCGCACCCGATGGCCATCATGTGTGGCGTGACCGGCGCGCTGTCGGCCTTTTATCACGACTCGCTCGATATCGAAGATCCGCAACATCGCAAGATCACGGCACATCGCCTGATCGCGAAGATGCCGACCCTGGCCGCCATGAGCTACAAGTACGCGCTCGGGCAACCGTTCATGTACCCCCGGAACGATCTCAGCTACGCAGAGAACTTCCTGCACATGATGTTCGGCACACCCTGCGAAGATTCGAAGATCAATCCGGTGCTGGCTCGCGCCATGGACCGCATTTTCCTGCTCCATGCAGACCACGAGCAGAATGCATCAACGTCCACGGTCCGGCTGGCAGGCTCGAGCGGAGCCAATCCCTTTACCTGCATAGCCGCCGGTATCGCCGCGCTCTGGGGACCTTCCCACGGTGGCGCAAATGAAGCCGTGCTGACGATGCTGAAAGAAATCGGCGACGAGAAGAACATCGACAAGTTCGTCGCCCGGGCCAAAGACCCCGACGATCCGTTCCGCCTCATGGGCTTCGGCCATCGGGTGTACAAGAACTACGATCCTCGTGCCAAGGTCATGCAGCAGACCTGCCATGAGGTACTTGCAGAACTGGGCGCCGAAGACAGCCCGCTGCTACGTATGGCTCAGCGGTTGGAGAAGATCGCGCTCGAAGACGAGTACTTCGTCGAGCGGAAGCTGTACCCGAACGTCGACTTCTACAGCGGCATCATCCTGAAGGCGATGGGGATACCCGAAGAGATGTTCACGGTAATCTTCGCCACCGGGCGAACGCCCGGCTGGATCGCGCAGTGGAACGAGATGATCAGCCATCCCTACAAGATCGGGCGGCCCCGACAGCTCTATAAAGGCGCCACTCAGCGCGACTTCGTGCCGCTGGACAAGCGCTGAATCAGGCTCGAGGTATCCCAGCGGCTACCGCCCAGCGCCTGCACGTCGCCATATAACTGATGGACCAGCGCGGCGACCGGTAGCCGCGCCCCGCGGCGCTCGGCCTCCGCGAGCGCCAGCCGCAGATCCTTGCGCATCCAATCGACCGCAAAGCCGAACTCGAACTCGCGGCGCGCCATGGTGCTGGCGCGATTGTCCATCTGCCAGGACTGCGCAGCTCCAGCGCTGATGACGTCGACCACCGCGTCCGTATCCAGCCCGGCCTCCTCGGCAAAGTGCAGGCCTTCCGCCAGCCCCTGCAGCAGTCCCGCGATGCAGACCTGATTGACGATCTTCGTCAGCTGCCCAGCTCCTGCAGGCCCGAGCCTGCGGACCCGCTTGCCGTAACAGGCCAGCAGCGGCTGGGCGCGTTCGAAATCGGTGTCCGCGCCACCGACCATGATCGTCAGCGCCGCGTTTTCGGCACCGGCCTGACCACCGGACACCGGCGCATCGAGAAAGCCGATCCCCTGCCCCGCCGCCACTTCGCTCAAGCGCTCCGCAAGGGCGGGTGATGCCGTGGTGTGATCGATGAGGAGCGCCCCGGCGTCTAGCCCTGCCAGCGCACCATCACTGCCTTCGACAACAGCTTCAACGTCGGCATCGGCGCCGACGCAGAGCATGACGGCACTGGCTCCGGCCGCTGCTTCCGCAGGCGTCGCAGCTATCCGTGGCGTGTGGGTGGGTGCTCGTGCGCTCAGTTGCTCGAGCCAGCGCTCAGCCGTCGCTCGGGTTCGGTTGAACACGCAGACGTCGTAGCCCGCGGTGACCAGATGACGGGCCATGGGGGCTCCCATGACACCGAGCCCCAGGAAAGCCACCCGCTGCGGTGGCGTCAGATCAGTCGACAAGGATGCGGTACCTCTATGGGGAGAGTCAGCGTCTAGCTTGCCGTATTACTGCCGCCCGCGCGCGGCACGGTTGCCGCGGTCAGCTGATCACGGCGTCTTTGGTAAAGCCGGATTCGAGCAGCAGCTGCCGCAGCTCTTTCAGCGCATCGACCTGAATCTGTCGCACCCGTTCGCGGGTCAGGCCAATGGCACGGCCGACCTCCTCCAAGGTCGAGATGTCCTGCCCCCGCAGCCCGAAGCGGCGCGTGACGACTTCGAGCGACTTTTCCGGCAGAGTGTCGAGCCAGCCATCCAGGTGTTCCTTGAGCTGATCGCACTGTAGCAGCTCCCACGGATCCTCGGCCCGCTCGTCGACCATCACATCCCAGGCGTTGCGTTCCGGTTCCAGCACGCTGACCTCGGTGCAATTGATGCCATCGGCCAGTTCGAGCATGTCGCGCACGGCGTCAACGGGCTTGTTGAGCAGATTGGCGATGTCCTCCGGCGTCGGCTCATGATCGAGCTTTTGTGACAGTTCCCGGGCGGCGCGCAGGTAGACGTTGAGCTCCTTGGCGATGTGAATCGGCAGCCGAATGGTTTTCGACTGGTTCATCAGGCCGCGCTCAACGGCCTGCCGGATCCACCAGGTGGCGTAGGTGGAAAAGCGGAAGCCGCGTTTCGGATCAAATTTCTCGACCGCACGGATAAGCCCGAGATTGCCCTCTTCGATCAGATCCAGCAGCGGCAGGCCGCGATTCAGGTATTTGCGCGCTATCTTCACGACCAGGCGCAGGTTGGCCTCGATCATCTGTGCCCGAGCGGTGGCGTCACCCTTCTGCACCCGCGTCGCGAGGGCCTTTTCTTCGTCCGCCGTGAGCAGCTTGGCCGCGCCGATTTCAGACAGGTAAAGGTCCGTCGCATCGGCGCCGTCCCGCAGCACGGTGCGCCGCGGCTTGGCGCGGGCGGGTGGCGCAGCCTTTACCGCTCCAGCCGGCTCGGTGATCGGTTCGATGACCGTAAGTCCAAGATCCTTCTCCGCTGTCAGTTCCATCTCAGCCTGCATGCTCACCGTCCCCCAGTATCTGTGTCGTTTTGGTGTCGCTGGTTACTGTCGTTGTCACTGCCACTTCGAAGCCGCAGGCCGAAATCACATCGGACGCAGAAAAGGGCTTCTTGAGCAGAGATTCGGCGCCGGCGGCGAGGAGCTGAACCTCGATCTCCGGCGTAAACTGTCCGGTCATGCCAATCACGCGGATCGAGACCGTGTCGGGATCGTTTTTCAGGCGCTGGCACACCTCGATGCCGTTGAGGCCAGGCATCATGATGTCCAGCAGCACGACGCTGGGCGCAAAACTCTGCACCAGCCGCCCGGCCTCGAAGCCGTCTTCAGCAATGGCGATCTCGAGTTCCGGAATCTCCGCCTGAAAGAGCGCCTTGAGGTAGCCGCGGACCTGCGCCTCGTCATCGACGATCAGCAGCCGGTCAGCCTGCGGAAACGGGATGCGCATGCCGCGGGCCTGCGCAAAGGCGTTGAGGGCGGCCGGCGTATAGCGGCGGTGCCCGCCAGCCGTGGTCTCCGCCAGCAGCAAGCCCTTCTGCGACCACTGACGCACGGTCACCGGAGACACGCCGAACATTTCGGCGACCTCGTTCGGGGTCAGAAAGGTGTCTGCCACGATCGCTGTATTCCTTCCGTCGGTGCGGGCTGCGCCCGCCGTTCTAGGATCCGTATCGTGGATCCCGTGCTCCCTCTCCGATGCCTTAACGGCCACGGCTTGGGAAATTGATAGCGCTTAAATCGTTTATATCGTTTTAAGCGTTTTGAGTAAGCTAATCGTTTCAATCGATTCCAAGAAATCGAATTTACCTATCAAACGCCTATTTTTCTAACACGCAGACTATTGATCTACGCCATACGCAATGTCGGCAGCCTGCAGACGCCCACTGCCGGTGGCTTCGCCGAATTGTGGAACCGACGCCTGAATCCCGACCGCCCGAAGCCAGCAAGGTGGCACCCGACCGAGTAAACTCGCGCCATGAACGGACCCGAGCCCAAGATCGCCCTCCGGCACCTGGCCGCCGTTGAGAAGGTGCTCGCCCATAACAACAGCGTGGTCGTGATCCGCCAGCACGGCAGGGAACGACTGAAGCGCGCCGTGCAGCGCCTGCAGCAGCGCTGGCGCAGCGACGGCAGCGCACCAACCTGGGCGGCAGATGCCGGCAGCTACGCCAGCCCGCTCAAGCTCGAGCTCCAGGGCGCAAGCCCGCAGGCGGTCTTCAATCTGACCGGAACCCTGATTCACACCAATCTCGGCCGCGCGCCGCTGGCAGCTGCGGCGCTGCAAGCCCTCAACAACCAACACGGGCAGGCGACCAACCTGGAGTTCGATCTGCGCTCCGGTGCCCGCGGGCACCGCGATCAGTCGGTCGCTGAACGGCTTTGCGCGCTGACCGGCGCCGAGGCCGCGACGGTTGTCAACAACTGCGCCGCCGCGCTGGTCCTGACCCTGAATAACCTGGCCTTGAATCGCGAGGTTCCGGTGTCCCGGGGTGAGCTGATAGAGATCGGCGGCAGCTTCCGGCTGCCGGACATCATGCGCCAGGCCGGCGCCCGGCTGGTGGAAGTCGGTACGACCAACAAGACCAAGCCGGACGATTTCGAGAACGCCGTGTCGGAGCAGACCGCCATGCTGCTCAAGGTTCATCCGAGCAACTACGCCATCCAGGGATTTTCGCGTCCGATCACCTTGCCGGAGCTGGCCGCCGTCGGCCGAAAGCACGACCTGCCGGTCGTCGAGGATCTCGGCAGCGGCGCGCTGATCGATCTGGCCCGCTTCGGGCTGCCCGCAGAACCACGGCCGGACCAGTCGCTGGCAAGCGGTGCAGACCTGGTGCTGTTCAGCGGCGACAAGCTGCTCGGCGGACCGCAGGCAGGCATCATCGTCGGGCGCGCGGACCTCATTGCGGCCCTCAATCGCAATCCGCTGAAGCGGGCGCTGCGGCTCGACAAGCTCGTACTTACGGCGCTCGATGCGACCCTCAAACTCTATGAAGACCCGGAGACCCTCGCCGAGCAGTTACCCATCCTGCGGCTCTTCAGCGCTGCTGACGCGACGCTGGATGAGCGCGGCAAGCTGTTCCTCGATACGCTCGCGCCGCTGCAACCGGAGTATCAGCTGAGCATCGTCGACAGCCACTGCCAGGTCGGCAGCGGCGCCCAGCCGGATACGCAGCTCCCGAGCCGTGCCTTGAAGCTCGAGCCGCCAGCGGGCGTGAGCTGCGATGCGGTGCTGGCCGCACTGCGTGCGGCACCCACGCCGGTAATCGGCCGGGTTCAGCAGCAGGCTGTCTGGCTCGACCTGCGGGCCGCAGAGCAGGCGCAACAGATCGCAGCCGCTCTCGGGGAAGTTCACTTTCCCCGATGATCGTCGCCCTCGCCGGCCATGTAGATCATGGCAAGACTTCTCTGGTTCGAGCCCTCACCGGCGTCGAGACCGACCGCCTGCCCGCCGAGATCGAGCGCGGCCTGACCATCGACCTTGGCTTTGCCTACGAGACCATCGAGGGCCGGCGCATCGGTTTCGTGGACGTTCCTGGCCATCACCGGTTCGTACACAACATGCTGGCGGGCATCTCGCCGGCTCAGACGGCACTGCTGGTCGTGGCGGCGGACGACGGCGTCATGCCCCAGACCCGGGAACACCTCACCATACTTTCGCTGCTGGGGCTCACCCGAGGGCTGATCGCGCTCACGAAATGTGATGTAGCAACAGACGCTCAACAAGCCAGCGCACGCGAGCAGATCAACGCGCTGACCGCGGGCACGTTCCTGGAAGGCATCGAACCCGTTGCCGTCGCCAGCACCACCGGGGACGGCATTGAAGCGCTGCGGCAGACCTTGCTTGAGATCCCCGACAGCGCAGCGGCCGCCGCCGAGCGAACGGTGCGCCTGCCCGTCGATCGCGCGTTCAGCCGACGCGGAAGCGGCACCATTGTTACCGGCACCCTGCGCGACGGCACGTTGACCGTCGACCATCCGGTTACGGTGTTTCCCAGCGGTGCCAGCGGTCGCGTGCGCAGCCTGCACGTCGATGGCAGTGCAGCGGAACACGCCGCACCCGGTCACCGGTGCGCGATCAACATCGCGGGTATCGACCTGGACCAGGTTGGTCGCGGCAGCTGGCTGACCACGGGCGCCGCACCTGGCTGTCGGCAGGTGGTCCTTGACTACACGCACCTTGCGGAGCGCCCGCTGCGCCACTGGACCCGCGTACACGTCTACCACGGCACCACGCATTCGCTAGCCGCCGCCGCGCTGCTCGACGGCGGGCGCGTCGAGAGCGGCCACCGTGCGCTGCTCCAGCTGGAGCTCGATGACCCGGTGCTGGCCCGCTATGGCGATCGCGTGGTGCTCCGCGACCATGGCCGTGAGCTCACGCTGGGGGGCGGTCGGGTGATCGACGTGAGCAACCGCGAGGGTCGGCGCCGCGCGCCCGCACGCCTCAAGCTCCTGCGCCTGCGCCGTGATGAGTTCAACCCTGGCGCACAGCTGGCAGCGGAGCTAGCGCTGGGACCCGTCGAGCGTGAGGCGTTCAGCGCCGCGCATGGGCTGACGGTTGAGGAAGCGACCGCACTCATCGATGACAGCAAGGCGCTGGTAATCGGTGATCAGCTGGTCGCCGAGCCGTACCTGAACACCCAGTTCAACGCAGCAAAAACCACTTTCGATGCGCTGTGGCAGATCAACAGCACCGCGGAGCCGATCGCCCTCGAGCGCTTTCTTCCGCCGGAACCGGCCCCACTCAGAGACGCCGTCCTCAAGCACCTGCTCGACAGCGAAATCGTCGCCCGCAAAGGCAGCGGCTTCGTGCGGCCGGCGACTGAGATCAGCCTCAGCCCGGAGGAAGCGAAACTGCTCGACGTGCTGCGCAAACACCTGACGGAAACGCCACCCCCGAGCATCGGCGACATCGCCAAGCGCGAGCGTCTGCCGCTGAACCGGCTGCGCGGCACGCTCAAAGCACTCGCTGCGAAGAAACAGCTCGTGCTGCTGGAGAACAATCGCGCCCTGCTGCCGGAACAGTTCCAGTCCCTCGGCGAGCTGGCCATCAAGCTCGGCGACTTCACCGTCAAAGAGTTTCGGGATGCCTCCGGGCTCGGGCGCAACCTGGTGATCGACATCCTCGAGGCAATGGACGCGCGCGGCTTCACGCGCCGCAACGACAACCAGCGCACAGTGGTGCAGGAACTCGACCGCTTGCGGTAACGCTCTGTTAAACTGCCAGCGGAAGAGTATCGTCTCCGGTGGGGCGCGCGGCCTTCAAAGCCGTTGGGGTGCGAATACGTGCCTGGTGGGTTCGACTCCTGCCTCTTCCGCAGGCTCCTTTACTGCCCTATAAATCAGTTACTTAGGTGATCTGGCGCACGAAAAGTGTACCAAAATGTGTATCAACCTTGGTACCGTTGGTAGGCTGGCTGCATGCCTAAGCACTGCGTCCTCAGAGGTAGTATTTACCATGCGAGATGCCGAGTCCCGGAGGACGTACGGCCAGCCTTCAATGGCCTTTCAGAGTTCCGTCTTTCGCTCAAGACTGGGGACCCGCGCCGGGCTGAGGTGCTCGCTGCAGCGCAGCACCAGAAGTGGCGTGATCTGATCCAGGAGGCCCGTGATGAGGAGGCTGGCTCAGCCATGCCACGCACCAAGCGGGAATTGTTGGCTGCTCTGAGAGTCGACCACAGGGCTACTGAGGGCGACCCCCAGGCTCGCGATACTGTCGAGCTGGTCATCATGGACCGGCTCGAAGCTGCCGGGCACGGCCGCGAGGAGTACAGCGTGGCCACCGGCAAGACCGTCTGGTTCGCCGGTGAGGTCGACGGGTACGTAGACCAGAAGCGGCGGGAAGGCCGTAGTGCAAAATACGTCGATGAGCTGCACCGGTTGCTGAGCCGATTCGCATCGGCATTCCCAAGTGAGACCACCGTTACTACCCCTGCCCTCCGGGACTACGTAGCAGCCCTCCCCGGCCGCAATGGTCAGGCCGCACTGGCTCAGATGACCAAGACCGTAAGTCGTGTACGAGCGTTCCTGGAGTACTGCGGCGCAGAGCAAGCCCTGAAGGCTGCCCGGCCCGTGAGGTTTGCCAAGGATCGAAGGACGAAGGATGCCGCCAAGTGGCGCTCTTACACAGACTCGCACGTAGCAGCGCTGCTGGATGCTGCTGAGAGCTACGGTCGGCATGGTCCGGCCTTAAAAGATCTCATCACACTCGCCATGTACACCGGCGGCCGAATCGAGGAACTCTGTAGGATCACTGCCGAACAGGATGGCGTCGCCCTTCACATTCCAGGAACCAAGACCTCAGCAGCAGCGAGGACGATTC